>NZ_CP026108.1:647477-971216 GCF_002902965.1 Paraburkholderia hospita
CGTCGATGGCGTGACGCCCGAGATGAAGCTGTACGCGGAAGAATCGTTCGCGCCCGTCGTGACGGTGCTGCGCGTCGATAGCGACGACGAAGCGGTGCGCGTCGCCAACGACAGCGAGTTCGGCTTGTCGGCTGCCGTGTTCAGTCGCGACATTGCGCGCGCGATGCAGGTCGCCCGACGCATCGAGTCCGGCATATGTCATATCAACGGGCCGACCGTGCACGATGAAGCGCAGATGCCGTTCGGCGGCGTGAAGAGCAGCGGATACGGGCGCTTCGGCAGCAAGGCGTCGATTGCCGAATTCACCGATCTGCGGTGGATCACGATACAAACGGGTCCATGTTATTACCCGATCTGAACGCGCCGCTCTGAACGCGCCGATATCGACGCGCCGTTCACGCATACCAATCGAAATCGGGCATGCTTCGCTCAAGGCGGAGACTTCACGGCAGGCTTCGGCGCGCCGCGCGAGCGAGCCCACACCCGCGTAAGAGTCAAAGCGCCAACGCGGGCCGACAGGAGACAACAAGGTGAATTCCCAGCCGACGCAATCCGCTGTCGACAGAGAAACGTCCGTGCCTTACCGCGCGGTGCGGATCGGTACTGCGCCCGTCCGCGTTCGCCGCGAAGGCGACATCTGGTACTTGGAATCGGGCGCGACGCCCGGCGCGTATCCGAAGCGGCTGACCGACCGGCTCGCGAGCGGCGCGCAGGCACATCCCGACCGCTGGCTCGTCGCACGCCGCGGCGCCGATGGCGAATGGCAGGGTATCGGCTACGCGCAGATGCTTGCGCGTGCCCGAGCAATCGGTCAGGCACTGCTCGATCGCAATCTGTCGGCTGAACGGCCTGTCGTCATTCTCTCCGGCAACGATCTCGAGCAGATGACGGTCGCGCTCGGCGCGATGTGGGCGGGCGTGCCCTATGCGCCGATCTCGCCGGCCTATTCGCTCGTCTCCAGCGATTACGGCAAGCTGCGCCACACGCTCGATCTGCTGACTCCCGGACTCGTGTTCGCCACCGATGGCGACACATTCGCCGCCGCCATCGACGCCACCGTACCGGGCAATGTCGAAGTGGTCACGGCCACGGGTTCGTGCGGACCACGCAACGCGACGCCCCTGTCAGCGTTGCTCGATACGCTTCCCACAACAGTCGATGCCGCACACGACGCGATCGTACCCGATGCCATCGCCAAGTTCCTGTTCACCTCCGGCTCGACGATGCTGCCGAAAGCCGTGCCGACGACGCATCGCATGCTGTGCAGCAATCAGCAGATGCTGCTCGACACGTTTCCGGAGTTCGCGGACGAGCCGCCCGTGCTGGTCGACTGGTTGCCGTGGAATCACACGTTCGGGGGCAGCCATAACGTCGGCATCGCGCTTTACAACGGCGGCACGCTGTACATCGACGACGGCAAGCCGGTTGCGAAAAAGTTCGACGAAACGCTGCGTAATTTGCGCGAGATCGCGCCGACGATTTACTTCAACGTGCCGAAGGGATGGGAAGAGCTGACGAACGTGCTCGAAACCGACGAACATTTGCGCGAAACTTTTTTCTCGCGCGTGAAGGTGTATTTCTTCGCGGGCGCGGGGCTGTCACAGGCCGCGTGGGATCGGCTTCAGAGCGTCACTGAACGCTTTTGCGGGGAGCGCATCCGCATCATGGCCGGTCTGGGCATGACGGAGACGTCGCCTTCATGTCTGTTCACGACGGGCGCCGTAATGGGCGCGGGCTACGTCGGCATGCCCGCGCCCGGCTGCGAAGTGAAGCTCGTGCCCGTCGCCGGCAAGCTGGAGGCGCGCTTTCGCGGCCCACATGTGATGTCCGGATACTGGCGGATGAACGACGCCTCCGCCGCCGGATCGTTCGATGAAGAAGGCTATTACTGCAGCGGCGACGCGCTGAAGTTCGTCGATCCGCAACACCCGGAACTCGGCCTGGTGTTCGACGGACGCATTGCCGAAGACTTCAAGCTGAGTTCGGGCACTTTCGTGAGCGTCGGGCCCATGAGGGCGCGCGTCATCTCGGCGGGCGCACCGTATGTGCAGGACGTGGTCGTCACGGGTCTGAACCGCGACGATGTCGGACTGCTCGTATTTCCGAGGCTCGACGATTGCCGGCGGCTCGCACAGTTGCCTGCATCGGCGGGTGCTTGCGAGATCGTCGGCGCCCCGGCCGTGCGCACGTTCTTCAGCAATCTGCTCGACCGGCTGAACCGCGAATCGACCGGCAGCGCGACGGCGATCGCGCGGCTGCGGCTGCTCGACGTGGCTCCGTCCCTCGATCTCGGCGAGATCACCGACAAAGGCTCGATCAACCAGCGCGCGGTGTTGACGCATCGTGCGGAACTCGTCGAGGCAATGCACGACGCGGGGCGCGACGATCCAACCGTGATCTGCGCCGCGCGTTGCAAGGCGTGAAAGTCAACCGGACGACGTACCGGGCGCGAATGGCGCGGTAACATGGCGTCTTCGATGACAGCATCCGGCGATCTGATGACGGGCAAATCTCCTGCAAAAACGACGAAGGCAACGATAGCAGCATCCGCAAGTGTCGGTCGCCAGCGCCCAGTGCCGACGGCGCGCAAGGCAGCGGCGCGTCCCCGTCTCACCTATCTGGTCGGCAGCCTGGACCGCATTTTGCGTCGCAAGATAACGGAAGCACTCGCACCGTTGGGTCTGACTCTTGCACAATTCACCGCGCTTTCGGTGCTGGAAGCGCGGGGCGAGGCGTCAAACGCGCAACTTGCCGAGCGATCATTCATCACACCGCAATCGGCCAACGAAGTCATGAGCGTGATGGCGTCGCGCAACTGGATCACGCGCGAACCGGATCCGAATCATGGGCGTATCGTTGTACTTCGCCTCACCGATGAAGGACGCGAAGTGCTACATCGTTGCATGAGTGCGGTGCGGGTTCTGGAGGCCCGGATGCTTTCGGGGACAGAGGCGAGCGATGCGTCGGCCGTGCAAGAGATGCTCGAACGCTTTGTCCGGAACCTTCGGGAGTAACGGGCGGCTCTCAGCCTCTTCAGATAGCTTTGGACTCGACGGCCTATCGTGCCTGCAGCAGGTTCGGTTTGCCTGTAGTCCGCTCCTTTCCTTTTGCGGCGCCCGAATAACCTCGCCCCGACGCCCTTTCCACATGCGCCCGTCGGCAAGGTCGAGAACTGGCGCGCGCACGTTCCCTCGCTTTCGCGGTGGACTTCCAGCCGGTAACCATAGTCACGTTTTCAGCT
This sequence comes from Paraburkholderia hospita, assembly GCF_002902965.1. Taxonomy (GTDB): domain Bacteria; phylum Pseudomonadota; class Gammaproteobacteria; order Burkholderiales; family Burkholderiaceae; genus Paraburkholderia; species Paraburkholderia hospita. The sequence continues at coordinate 650,719 of NZ_CP026108.1, forward strand.
CCCACCATTGACCGACTCGATGATCACGCGCTGGCCGCTCGCTTCGGCGATCACGCGCACAATCCGCTCGCCGTAGAGGGGCGGCCGGAATTCGTGAATATCTGAAGCTTCAGATATGGCAGAGATTTTTTTGGTTGGCGGTCGCGGCAACTAGCGCATCGTCATGTCGTTCGGACCTGATCCGCGACCGGTAATCAAAAAAATGTTTGTAGTAAACCGCTCCGCAGGCGGTGGCCGCTATGGGCATTGAATGACCACTGCGGTCATTCGTGATGTCGTGCAAGGGCTATGACGCATGGAGTTCCGGCGATCGCGGGAAGCCTCACGAGCAAAAGACACAGGAAAGTGAGCGTCAACAGGCAAATCCACCGCCGTTTTGGAGTGCGCTGGTGTGCTGACAGATTGAAGGCACGAGTCTGGCCGCGTTGGCCTCATCGGAACGGGCAAACGTGTCGGGAAACAGGTGTATTCGCAACTAGTGCGCATGGGGAGAACCTGGCGGGGCTCGTGGAAGACTGCCGGGCATATCTTCGATGCGGAACATGTGTCCCTTGCCGCAGACGGGGCAGTCGCGTAGCGACTTGCCGGTGAGTCGCTGGTAACGGTCACGGTAGTCTTCCTTGGGCTCGGCTGGGGCAGCGGCGGGAGGCTGGACGCCGAGTAGCTGCCGGCAGATGGCGAGCTTGTCGGCACGGTGGCAGTTGGCGAGCCACCCGTAGCTGCGAATGCGCTTGAAGCCGTCAGGCAGCACATGTAGCAGGAAGCGGCGGATGAACTCGTCGGCCGTGAGTATCATGGCCCTTTGTCTGGACTCGTGCCGGTAGTCCTTCCAGCGGAACTGCACGGTGTGCCCGTCGAAGGCGAGCAGCCTGTTATTGGAGATGGCGACGCGGTGGGTGTAGCGGCCCAGGTAATCGAGCACGTGTTCGGCACCGCCAAAGGGTGGCTTGGCGTAGACCAGCCACTCCGCCCGTGCTGCGGGTGCAAGCCAGGCTGCGAATTCGACGGGATCGCTCAGGGATTCGAACTGGCCGTGCAGGCGCAGCCCGCCGGCGTCGAACGTGCGCTGCAGCAGTTCGAGAAACAGGCGGCGAAAGAGCCGTGACAGGACCCGTACGGGCAGGAAGAAGCCGGGACGGCAGGTGATCCAGCGCTCGCCGTCCGGGGAGATGCCGCCGCCCGGTACAACGCAATGCACATGAGGATGATGGTGCAGATTCTGCCCCCACGTATGCAGGATCGTAATAAAGCCGATCTCGGCACCCAGGTGCTTCGGATCGGCGGCGATCGTGCGCAACGTTTCGGCGCTGGCGCGGAACAGCAGATCGTAGAGCGTCCTCTTGTTCTGGAGCGCGAGTGCGGCGACGGATTCGGGCAGCGTGAAGACGACATGGAAATACTCGGTCGAGGGGAGGAGTTCCGCATGCCGGCGTTCGAGCCATTGCGCGCGGGCGAGTGACTGGCACTTCGGGCAGTGCCTGTTACGACATGAGTCGTAGCTGATGCGCTGATGTCCGCATGCATCGCACTGTTCGAGATGGGCGCCAAGCGCAGCGGTACGACACAGCTCGATGGCACTCATCACGCGTCGCTGGACACGACTGAGCACGTCGGCGTGGGCTTGCCTGTACTCGGAACCGCACTGGCGGAAGACGTCCGCCACTTCGAGCGCCGGCCGCATGGCTGCGATCAGAAGTACTCGGGCGCAGCGGGTGGAGATGGGATAGGTTCAGGGTGTGGGAGCAGGTCGAATGGACTCGCGGTGGCACACACGGTGCTGGTCGCGATGCGTAAGTACTTCGAAGTAGTGGAAAGAGACCGATGGCCCATGAGCAACTGGATCCTGCGCACATCGGTACCGGCTTCGAGCAGATGCGTGGCGAACGCGTGTCTCAGCGAATGCGGGGTGATGGGTTTCTGGATACCGCTGCGCTCACGCGCGAGGCCACATGCCAGCCTGATCGCGGTCGGGGTGATCGGGCGCCCGGGGATATCGCCGGGAAAAAGCCAGTCACGAGGATGAGCGCCCTGCCAGTACGTTCGCAGGATCTCGAGCAGGCGTGGCGAAAGCATTACATAGCGATCCTTACGGTTTTTACCCTGATTGACGCGGATAACCATGCGCTTGCTGTCGATATCGGTGACCTTCAGGTGCGCCACTTCTGAAACTCTCAGACCTGCCGCGTACGCGGTCATCAGGATGGCCCGATGCTTTAGACTGGGAATGGCGTCGAAAAAGATCTTTACCTCATCGGAGCTCAGAATGACGGGGAGTCTCAGCGGCTTCTTCGGTAACGGAAAGTCCTCGTCGCTCCAGTCGCGTTTGAGCGTCACGCGGTAGAGAAACCGCAGAGCGCCAATCGCTGGACCGAGGCTGCTGGGAGCAAGCTTGCGCTCCTCCCGGAGATAGATGAGCCACGCTCGTATCTCGTCGGGCCCCAGCAGCTCGGGCGAACGACGAAAGTGGCGGGCGAAACTGGATACCTGAATCAGATAGGATGTCTGGGTATTCTCCGCAAGATTGCGGATCTGCATGTCATGCAGCATGCTTTGGCGCAGTGGCGTCATGGCGAGCCTCCTGGAGGCAGTGGATGGAATGCCCAGCCGGGCGTTCCCATACTGCTCCTGGCGATGCCGCTCACCACCTCGCCGGGGTTCAGCGCCAGACAACCCTCTTCATGAAACATCAGCCATAGGCCTGTGCCCACCTCCCACTACCGCGTCAGCGGTTTAGTACTATTACGATTACCCACACCGGCAGATTAGGCGAAGCGCCATGTAGATGGCGGCGACACCACGGTGATCAGGCGGGATCGCGCTAGATGAGTTGTGTGGCAATGGTTCGCATAATGTCCTGAACTTTTCCTACCGACCATGGTGGCCGGCAAGGAGAAGATCATGACGCAGTCTGAACTGGCGCGCGGCAAGGAGGGCTCCGCGCGCGCAGCCGAATTCCTCAGCGAGTTTGACGCGTATCTGGGCACCGCCAAGGGCCTGGCGGAGGGCACCCGCCGGAAGTATGGCAGGTTTGTCCAAGGCTTCCTGGACGGGTGGTGTGGCGACAGCCCACCGAATTGGCAAGACCTGTCAATCGAAGATCTCCGCGCATATCTGCATCACGAACTCTCGAACAAGAGGCGCCGACCATCGAACTCGCCGATCGTCGCGCTGCGCGCGATGCTGCGTTTTCTCGCCGTCAGGGGGCTCGTGCCGCCTGGTCTCGAGGAGACTCTGCCACGAATCCGGCGATGGCGTCACGCGGCGCTTCCAGCAAACCTGTCGGTCGACGATGTGGAACAGCTCATCAAATGCGCGTCCGACGCTGCCACGTTTCAGCCGTTGCGGAACACGGCAATCATGCTGCTGCTCGCGAGGACCGGGATGCGGGCTGCTGAAGTCGTGCACCTCAGGCTGGATGACGTGGATTGGGCCGGCGGCATCATTCATATCCGAGGGGCCAAGTCTCGTCGTGACCGGGACCTGCCGCTCTTGCGCGACGTCGGACGCGCATTGCTTGCATACATCAAACGGGAGCGCCCTCCATCGTCATACAGGGAGATCTTCCTGCAATCGGTAGCGCCAGCGCGACCATTCATGGACTCGAGCGCAATTTCCAAGATCGTTCGGCGCGCCTTGAATCGTGCAGGTATCGCTCCCGCACGCGGTGCAGCACATCTCTTACGGCATACCGCAGCAACGGCCATGCTGACACGCGGCGCGAGCTTCAAGAACATCGCCGACGTGTTGGGCCACCAGTCTCTGCAGTCCACCGCCACCTATGCCAAGCTCGACTTGCCTTCGCTGTCGCGCATCGCCATGCCGTGGCCAGGAGACAGATCATGAACGGTGAGGAACTTCAGGATCTGCTGAGCCGCTATCTCGAACACCGCGAATTGCTGGGTTACAGGCATACCCATCGCGGAATCCTCGCGCGTTTCGTTCAAGACCATGTCATCGAGCATCCAGGCGAATCAATCAGGACCATTGACGTACTCGAATGGGTTACCCGGGTTCGCCGTGCGCCGCCGTCGCAGTCCGCTACCCTCAGTGCCCTGCGTGGATTTCTGCGCTTCGTCAAGGCTGTCGATCCGGCAACCTCGGTTCCAGACAACCATCTGCTGCCATCCCCACGTCGCAGTCCCCCGTACATCCTGAGCGAAGAACAACTGCAATCGATCCTGTGCGCAGCAACGACCGCACGACCGCGAGGCGGTCTGCGCGCCGACGCCTACGTCGCGGTACTGGGGCTGCTTGCCAGTTCTGGGCTACGCATCAGCGAAGCGCTTCATCTCAAGGCAACCGACGTACACCTGCGGGATGAGCCGCCCCATGTCGTCGTTCGTGAAACGAAATTCAAGAAGTCTCGCATCGTGCCTTTGCACCCGACAACCGCCGCTCACCTGAAGCAGTACGCCGACCGGCGCGAGCATAAGTGTCATGCAAGGCGCTCGACGATGTTCTTCGTCACAGATTTCGGACAGGCCCTCGATCAGAACTCCCTTTGGCGGTGGTTCTCGTGTGCGACGGCGAAACTCGGATTGCATTTGCCGGATGGACGACGGCCGACATTACATTCGCTTCGTCACTCATTCGCCGTTCATCGCCTAACGCAATGGTATGAAGACGGGGCGTCGGCAGCAGAACTGGCCCCGACTCTCTCCGTCTATCTCGGTCACGTCAGCCCCAGAGAGAGCTACTGGTACGTCTCGTCGACTCCTGGGCTACTGGGCTGTGCATTGAACCGTTTCGCCGCATTCGCAGACATGGGAGATCAATCATGAAGCATACCGATGCCCTTGTTGGGCCACTGCTCCAGGAATTCTTCGTCAAGCATCTGATGACGCACCGAAATGTCAGTCCCCAAACGCTCTGGAGTTACCGTGATGCGTTTCGCCTCCTGCTTCGATTCGTTGCCGCGAAGATGCATATCGAACCGGTGGCACTCAATCTCATTCACCTCAGTCCGTCCGTTATTCTGGCCTTTCTCGACAGTCTTGAAATGGAGCGCAACAATACGGTGCGATCGCGCAACGCCAGGTTGGCGGCCGTTCGCTCGTTCTTTCGCTGGGTCGCCATATCCAGGCCCGATTTTGCCGGCCTAGCCACGTCCGTGCTGGCGATCCCGACCAAACGCGCCGACCGTCGTCTGATCTGCGCGTTGTCGCGGCCCGAAATTCAAGCGATCCTTGGCGTTCCCAACCTCTCGACGCCGTGCGGACGACGTGATCATGCGATGCTGCTGACGATGTATAACACCGGCGCACGTGTTTCAGAGATTACGACAATGGCGTGCAGCCAGGTGGAACTCGGCAGCCGCAGCAGCTTCGTGCATCTCCACGGCAAAGGGCGGAAAGAACGATGCGTGCCGCTTTGGGTCAGGACGGCTGATGCGATCAGGAAATGGATGCGCGAGCGGGATGCGGTGCCGACGTCGCTGTTGTTCACCAACTACCGCGGCGAGAAGCTGACCCGCAATGGTGTCGATTGCATCTTGAAGAAGGCGATCGCCGGCGCAGTGCAGACTTGTCCAAGTCTGTCGAAAAAGCACGTATCGCCTCACGTCATAAGGCACGCGACGGCGACGCATCTGTTGCAGGCTGGCGTCGACATCAGCGTCATCGCATTGTGGCTGGGCCATGAAAGCATCGACACGACACACATCTACATGGAGTCGAATCTTGCGCACAAGGAAGAAGCGCTAGGTCGCCTGCAGCCTGCCGGCCAGCGTACGCCGCGTTTTCACGCAACCGACAAGGTCATGGCGTTCCTCGAAACCCTCTGATTATGCGCACCGCAACGGCCGGGGTTTCGTGCTCCAGACGGCTCCCTGGCCGTCGCTTCGCCTAATCTGCCGGTGTGGGTAATCGTGAATTTTTCGCCAAAGTGGCCTTATGCCGCTGTTTTAAAAGATAAATCGAAATCGATTGTCGGATCGAGCGGCGGCACCTTCCGATGGAGGTCGAGCAGATAGGAGCCGAGGCGATTGATGTGATCCTTGCGGTAAGGCGAGAGTGCCGCGAGCACGGCGGCATCGATTGGATGGCCCCTGCGCTGCAACTCCTTGAGCTTGAGCGACATCCACTGCACGTTGTAGAGGATGACCATGTTCGCGACGAGCTGGTTGTACTTGATCTATGTGTAGTGCCCCGTTATGTGGAGTCCGGTGGGTCAAGGCGCAGTAATAGTCGGCAGCCGCGATGCGAACTCCACATAAGTATCAGAGCCGCTTCAACCAGTCGATAATCGGCAAGCGTCCGAATGTTCCACGGTCGGCCGATACCGTCGTCAATATGTCCGGAAACACTTGAAGGAGTGCCTGGCGCTTCATGTCGATGTCTGATTTCGCATAGCGCATCGTTGTATCGAGACTCGCGTGACCAAGCCACTGGCTAATCGTTGGGAAGTCTACTCCTGACTTTAACAAGGAGAGCGCTGTAGTATGCCTCAGCGAATGAGGGTGGATGCGTTTCTCCCGGAGTGTAGGTACGATCGTTCCGGCGGCGACCAGATGCTTGCGAAGCAGGTAGTGCACCCCAAAGCGGGTGAGCTTGTCGCCGCGATTATTGACAAACAGTGCCGTGGTTGCATCAATCGGGTACGGGCGTTCTTCGACGAGTCGCTGCAACAACCTGGCAGTCTGCGGCCAGATTGGACACACGCGGATCTTGTTTCCTTTGCCTTGGAGTCTTACCTGGCACGGCCGCTGCACGCGTAGGTCGCACAAACGAAGGTCGAGTACCTCCTGCACTCTTGCGCCGGTATTGAACATCAGTGAGAACAACGCGTAGTCACGCCGACCGGCGGCGGTCGTTCGATCGACCGCATTCAGCAGCGCCTCGACCTCGTCCTGCTCGAGATATTCGATCGGCGCTGACCGGGCGCCGCGCTTGAATGGAATACCGAGGATTGCCTGCGCCGCCGCCAGATCTTCGGGACGCTCAGTTGCCAGGAACCGCGCGAATGTATGAATGGCGGCAAGCCGGGCATTACGCGTTGCAATGCCGTTGTGCCGGTCTCGCTCGAGAGATGTCAGGAACTGTCCGACGGATTCAGCGGTGATCGCCGCAAGATCCAAACGTTCGATGCCGCAGTGTCGCTTCGCACTAAGAAATCGCAGCAGAAGCACCAGCGTGTCGCGATAGCTATGGATCGTGTGCCGACTCATCCCTCGCAACGTAGGCAGATAATCCTGGAAGAATCGGACAAGACTCCGTCCGAGCTCATCGGAGTAAGGACGCCGTTTCATCATTGCTCTCCCTGAACAAGATAGCCAAATCGCTTCGCGAACCGCTCGCTCGCCAGCTTCTGGAGTTCCGGAATCCAGCGCAAATAGTAGGCCGTCGATACGATTGATACATGACCCATGTAGAGTGCGAGCTTTGGAAGGTTGGACTGGACGTCCGCGCCCTGACGATACCATCGCATCAGTGCCTCAATTGCAAAGGAATGCCTAAAGTCCTGAATACGGGGAATCCGTCCATCTGGATCCCGAATGCCTGCGTCTTGCAGTAATCCCTTGATACCGTCATGCAATCCTGTTCCAGTGTAGCCTCGCAGGCCATGGTGCATATTGCACAGTAACGGTGACGACGGCGTAGTGTCGAAAGGGGTAGCGAGGCGGCACATGAGGTAGCGGCGTAGTTCCAGCCGGGCACCGCACGAAAGCGGAACCCACCTCGATTTATGAAACTTCGATTCGCGTACGTGCAGGACTCCAGCTTGCGCGTCTACGTCGGCCAACGTTAACCGTAGCAACTCCCTTCGCCTCAGCCCGGCGGTGTAAAGCAGCACAAGCGCCAGGCGCAGGACATACGGCCTGAGTGGCGATGTCGGCGTGGCCTGGCGCGTGCCCGCAAGTTCGAGTACTCGACCAACCTGCGCGGGAGTCAGGATAATTGGTGCGGCATGTGGTTGCCGGCGTGCAAACCGGTTGATGTCCGGTACGAAACACCGGGGCTCGGTACGTTGCCGATAGAGGCAGAAATTGCGCACGGTAACCTGACGGGCGCGGCGCACGTTCGAGGTGAGGGAATCGAAGGTCTTGCACCATGATTCGAACAGGGTGTTGTTCAGGTCCGATTCACCAGCTCGGACAACGAAGTCCCTCATCGAATGCAAGGTACGCTCCTGGTTGCTGTACTCACGCCCTAGCGCTCGGCGGTGCGCAAGATATCGAATGATGACCAGATCAAGTGCGGTTGAGCCGAGTTGGTGTTTCATGATGCCCCCTTCATTGAGACTCGACCACGTCCAGGTACCGGAAGGGCAACCTCGCGCAGCGCCTCCACATGCAGGCGAAGATAGACACACGTGCTCTCGAGGGAGTGGTGACCGAGTAGATCGCCGATCATCTTTACTCCGACACCTCGCTCGAGCAAGCGCATGGCGAAGCTATGCCTCAGGCTGCCGGGACTGGTCTGTAGAACGGGCAGGCCACTGAGTCGTGCACGCTTGGCATAGATGTGTTCGATCGTTGCCGCCTTGATCGGACCGGCCGGGCACCGCACTCGCAGGAATAGCTGGTGCGTGTTCGTTAGGGGTGGTCGACGGCGTAGATAGCGCTCGAGCACATGTCGCGTTCGGTCGTTGAGCGGCATGACTAATACCGACCGCGTCTTGCACTGGTCCACCCGCAGGATATCGTTCTCCCAGTCTATCGAGTCGAGCGTCAAGCTGGCGACTTCTGCTGGGCGCAACCCGTAGTAGGCCATCAGGTAGAGAATCGCGTGATCACGGCAACCTTCAACGCTCGAGTGGTCGATCGAATGCAGAAGCCTGCGTACCGTCCTCCAATTCAACGCCCGCGGTGGAAGTTCTCCGCGATAGGTACGAGGTGTGTCGATAACATCGAGGCGATCTCTCGTGTAGCGTTGATCGGCGCAGAACCTCAGAAAGGCACGCAAGTGCGCAATCGTATGCTGAAGTGTCTGGCGGCAAAGACGCCTGCTGGTCTGGTCGACAAAGCGCTCGACATCGTTGGCTCTGACGCTGGCAAGGCGGCGCTTCGAACAGGCACGCGACAGGAAGCCAGTAACCGTCCTCAGGTGTTGCTCGACTGTTGCGGGAGCAAGTCCGCGCAGATCAATGAGATGGGATCGGTATTGCGAAATGAGCGCGTCGAACCGGCTCGGTTTAGCCACCGGAACGAACAGACCTCGATCGCACAAAAAGCGCACTGCCGCTCGCTGCGTGGCCCGGTACGACGTCTTGTGCGACCACGGTGCGAACCAGCGGGACAGCGCAGTCGAGGTAATCGGCAGGCTGGTGCCAGCCGCTACATGGTTATAGGCAAGAACCTCACGGAACCGGTGTACGTGGCGCTGTGCGCAAATGCGCGTATAGCCGCGCTCGACGACCCACGCCGAAAAATTGCGGACTAGCGGTCCTTGCGGGCCGGCAGCATAGTGCGGCCAATCGCGGGGAAAGAGAAATTCCAGCATGTGAATCTCCCATTCAAGTGAACGGAAGAATCACAGTAGCGCGGTCTAGTTATGTGTAGTTCGCCGGCCTCAACGTCCCGACGGCGGGAGGTCGCGGCAGTTGACTCCACATAACGATGTCCTGCACATAGGTCCAGTAACGTTATGCAAAACGTTACTGGACGACCTTGCGCTGCTCGTGCCGGAGGTTCTCGGCGATGACGTCCCCGCCGAACATCAGCCATTTCGCGAAATCGTTGAACTGCTCACTCTTGTTTGTCGCGGCGTGGATCGTGCGGCGCATCTCCGGATCGTTGATGTAGCGCAGAAGGAACATCGTGCGGATGACACGTCCGAGCTCGCGAAACGCAAAATACAGCTTATTCTTCACGCTCTCGGAGCCGAGACGTCGCAGGATCGTTGATGGCGTCATGAGGCCGGCTTTGATCGAGATGGCCACCCGCAGCATGTCGGGGAAGTGCCGCTCGATCAGCCCCCAGTCAATGCTCGCTCGAAACAGCGACTCGATGTTCCTGTAGCGTCGGCGCCGGTCGGCCTTGTAGAAGACGAGATCCTTGACGTCGCGAATGCGGGGCATCAGCCTTATGCCGAGCAGGTGCGCGAGCGCGAAGACCGGCGCGCTTTGCGCGTGCGTGTCGCCGTGAATCATGTCAGGCTGGATGTCGGACGTGTTCTTGATCAGCCCGTCGAGAATGTAGACCGCCTCATGCACGCCGCATGGGATGAAGTGGCTGAACAGCGCGATATATTTGTCCGAGACGTGGTAGTAGCCGATGCCACGATAGCCGCCGTAGCGGATGTGGTATTCGGACAGGAGGTTCTGCTCGTAGAGATTCCACTTCGTGCCGTCGGCCGACACGCGACTTCCCGAGCCCCAGAACTTCGGCAACGTAAACTGGTTGTACGCGTTGATGACCTTTACGATCGCCTTGTCGAGCCGTTCCTCGGTGATGTGTCGCAGATTGAGCCAAGCGACCTGCTTGCGGCTGAGGTTTTTCACCGAGCGCACGGTCTGCGTGGGGCCGAGGTTGCAGCCGTAGCAGAACAGCGTCGTGATGAAGCGCTTGCGCGGCTCGTCTATCTTTCCCTCGAAGCCCGAGAGCGGGCCGAAGAGCTTGTGCAGTTCGAGCCACTGCTCGGTTTCGGTCAGGATGTCGAGGATGCTGACCGGCCGCATCGAAGCCGTGATGGCCCGATCGACGAGTGCCCTGTTCGGTGGGTCGGGCTTTTTGTCTGGCTTGTGAAGCAGGAGGCCCTGTTCGCCGAACTCGACGTGGTCGTTTTCCGGAAAGGCGGCGTCGACCGTGTCGGCGAGCGCGCCGAGTTCGTCCTTCAGTTGCCGAACGAAGGCTGCGCTTTCGACCGGGAAGTCGACGAGCTCGCCGTAGCGCGGCAATTCTTCGCGGAACTCGTCCCACGAGACCTGGTGTTCGCGCGGATCGTCGTACTGGTCGCTGTACTCGACGTACACGTCGCCGGAGTTGAGCTCGCGCATGAGCTGGCTGAACACGCACAGCTCGAAGTACTTCCGGTGCAGCATCCCGGATGACCGGCCGTGCGGGAACACGGACTTCTCCCATTTTTCCGGGATCCAGTCGAGCGGCAACTGCGCCAGGTCGGCGTCGCCCAGCAGCAGGTATTCTCGCCGCGACGAGCGGAATTGCCTGAGCCAGCCAAACGCCTTGAGCAGCGCGTCGTCCTGCGAGCTCGACTTCAGCGACAACATGTCGAGGCATTGAAATAGCAGCGACCGCAGGTTCTGATACGGCGCGAGCAGGAACGGAAACGCGTGGTTGCCGACGTGCGCGATATGCTCGTTGCACTGGATCAGGACCGAGTCAGGATCGTCGTTTAGTGCCTCACGCATGCGCGCAAGGCGCACGGCCGCGGGTGTCTCGTCGTCCTGGAGGATCTGGAGCACGTCGCGGAACTGGGTGACGAGCCCTTGCAGTTCATCGGCGTGCCGCGTGCGATATCGCTCGAGCCTCAGTTTCGCCGTGCTCTCGAGTTTGCGCACGGTCTTGATGAAAATCTCGGCGACGTCGTCGAGCGCCTTCTGCAACTGCGAGAAGATGAATAGCACCGCGAGCGTGTAGCGCTTCGCTGGCTTCAGGGCGCGCATCTCGTGCATGTCAAGGGCACGCGCCTCGGTAACGAACTGCATGCGCTTTGGAACCGACAGGATGTCCGGCGCCGGCGGCAAGCCATCAGCTAACGTGTTCATGACCTCGATGTGCTTGAGAAAGCTCGTCACCTCGCGCGGGCCGGGGCGTTTCGGCTCCCGCTTAAGCTCATCCCACGGCGTGCGGCCCGCACGCATTTTGAAAAGGTCGTCTAGCCGCGTTCGCCGCGGTTCGTCCAGAGCCTGGGCGAACGCGCGGTAGATGACCTCGTTGAGCTGGCTACGGGCGTGGCTGGCGATGCGCAAAAGAGTCATGAGTTGAGGCATCCAGAGGACGAATGCTAGCGTACTCGCGCAGGATTTTCTGGTGCCGCGATTTACTGCCGGAGCGGTCGTAGCGTGCGAGCGCCGTGCTCGGCACTGGACGGGCGCCGAGCACGGCGCAGACGTGATCGATGATTGCAAGCGGCACGTCACAAACGGGCGGCATGTATCCGAGACGCTGCAACAGCTTCAGTTGCGCGAGGATCAGCACACGCGTCGGCGCTTGCCGGAACTGGCCGCAGACGAAGCGGATCTCGGCCGCGCTGGGCGTGTAGACCTTGCGCAGTTCGTCCTCGCTTACCTCGGCTGGCAGTACCGGGTAGGCAGTCTCATGCACGGTGTTCATGCAGGCGGCCTGTACCAGCAAGCCATATGCCAGATAGGTGCGGTGCTAGGTGCCGTCTCGCGCTAGTTCACACAGCCCGCCTTCGGCAGGATTCTGGATTGACAGACTTATTTCGATCTACGACTGCGACGTATCACCGCGCGACGGTCCTCCGTGCTTGGCATGGGACTTTTTGCGCTTCAGCCGATGGCCCCAGGCGAGCGGCTCATCGAGTACAAGGGTGAAGTGACCAGCTGGCGGCGCGCTGCCGCACGCCAGCGATCGGAGGCCGGCCATACGTTCGTGTTCGGCCTGTCTGACGGCCGCGTCATCGATGGCAGTCACGGCGGGAACAGTGCCCGTTCCTGAACCATGCGTGTACACCCAACTGTGAGGCAATCGAGACGGGCGATCGCGTCTTCATCCATGCACTCACCAGCCTCAGGCCTGGCGACGAACTTTTTATCGACTACGGTCTCATGATCGACGGCGAGATGACCGAAGACATCCGTGTCCAGTACCGTGTCATTGCGGCCATTCCGCTTGCCGTGGATCACTGCTTGGCAGTGCATGATCGCGACGTAAGTCGCAGCGCTGCCCACACGTATATGGCCGACTGTATGACGATAGCTGGCTTGTGTATGTCTGCACTACCTGTTTGCACCCGGCTGCGCATCCTGTGCGGCCCCCGGTTCTTTGCGCTGCCAGCCGACGCTCGTCGATGAGCGGTACCGTCGGTTGTCGTCAAATTGGCAACGGTCGGTATGGAAGGTCGAGCAGCCGCTCGGTATCCGCAGTCAATGACAAGACATCGGTGGCGCGACCATCGTCCAACGGCGGTTATGATTAGTATTGCTGACGTCGAACACACGATCAGGTCGAACGGCAGCTTCGTGCGCGTCTGGAGGACAGTAGCCGACCCTATACTGATGGTCGCGGCATTTGGCGTCCAGGGGCAGCTAACAGAGTGGTCCGATCATACAACCAAGCATTTCGGGGACGGCGGTTCGGCTTTAATTGGCGTTCAGGTGTCGCCGTGTATGCGGTCCATCGACGATACCCCTGGGAGTGGTGGGCTTCAGATTCGCCAGGGGAGCGTGACATGGCAGGTTAGAACGGCAGCCACATCACCAAGCGGGAAGACCATGCGTTGAACCGGCAGGAAGATCACGAAGCCGAGTCGGCAAACAGGGCAATAGTGTCTACCGCCAGCGACCACAGTACGTAAGATGCAGCCCCTACCTCTCGAGCACAGCGTCCCTGTAGTCGCCAACGCCTCCTCAGCGTGGTCCTCCTCCCACGTCGAACTTCTCGCCAACCACGCTTTCCTGAGCACGCATGTTGCACGCCGGCGTTGGGCCGCACGTTGTTTTTCCGTCCAACGCAGTGAAAGGTCCGGCAATTTCTTGGTGGCTTACAACACCGTGAAGTCGGTGACCCCCTTCGGTCAGCACGAATCTAATGTCGATGATGGTGGAAGCGATGGGAGCAGGAAACGTAATGTGCATAACGCCCGTGCAGTTCGAAAAGACGGTATATGTGCCGCTTTCGCCCATATCAAATCCGGTCGTCGGATCTGTTAATCCGGGCCGTTTAAACCCGTCACTAGACACGTAGTCAGACCGGGTGAAAGCACCGGTGCCATCAAACTTCTGGATAAACACTGCATCAACGATGTCGGGATTGGGGATTCGGTGTGGATTGCCGTTTGCGTCGAAAAAGCCGATGAATTCGCCACGAAGCGAGAAGCCATAGAGGCCTTTGAGCGTCGCGTTTGAACACTCATCTTCTGCATGCGCCGTACCACTTGCGGTGAGCAATGCGGCGCTCGCGAGCACCGCTCCTTTCCAGAATTTGCGGGTCATTTTTCATCTCCTGTTTGCGGGTTGAGAGGGCTGTGGACATCGCCTGCTCCGAACTTTGGTTTTATCCGGGTCCCGATTGGGGCGAGAACGGGCGGGCGGCGCATGGATGCCGCCGCAACGCGGACATGGCTCGATAATTCACTATTGGGATGCTTCGTGACCTTTGTGCTGCAACACGTCGAGCGTCTTGACGGCCATACCCGACACTCAGGTCGGTATTTCGGTTGGGCTCCTTCGCGCCAGGTGGCTCGGTGGCTTTGCGGCCTGGTGTGACATAACGCTGCCTTGCATCCTGCTACCGGGAAAGTGCGGACATGATCGTTCTCCTGCAAATATGTCGATGCCCCGTCACGTGGAAGCAAAGCGCGAAAGGAGGGCCATGCGTTAGCCCGATTCGGACGCCGCCGGTGATGCTGCTCCCAGACGATGCCGGGATGTTATCCGGATCGTCGGGGCGGTTTCAGGTACGGTTAGTTACCGAAGAAAAGGTTGCAGTAACTTGCGGGGCCGACGCACGACGATGGCGAGGGGTGCGGCAGATGTGGGTCACTGCCGGCGGCTGAAGTGCCGTTGAGCGTCGTGCCGCCAACGGCGTTGGCCGTCTGCTGGCTGTCCTGTGCGGCGATCTTTGATTCAGCTGCCTGAATCCCTGCGGGATATGTTGTGTGGTCGCCGGTGCCGACATGATAGCCGGCCTCCTCGAGACGGATCAGTTCCGCGCGCACTTGCGCGCGAGTGAGGGGTTCGGTGCTCTGAGCGAAGCTGACGACCGGGCTGGCGAATGCACCGATGGCGAGGAGAAGGTATGCAAGCGTTTTCATGATGAAGCTCCTTGAATCGTTGAAGGAGAACGTCGTGTTACGACAGCTTGAATGCTGATGAGCATCCGAAGTACGCCGTGCAGAAACTCGCCGGCTCGACGCAGGCGGACCAGATGTGGCCGCGTTGAAGAAACCGATAGGTGTCGCCGGAGGCGATAGAGCGGACGCGACCTCCTCACGATGTTCGTCGCACACATGGCAGGTTCTGGAGACTGCCTCTCCTCCTCCCGGCTCGGAAGGAAACGCTTAAGCCGCGCTCGCGCAACCAATAAGGGGCCCGCTTCGCACCAGAAGGGTCAGAATCACGCGCTTCCGTCTCACATGTCCTCATTTAGGGCGAACTGAACACAATGCCAAATGGCTCGTCGCAGTCGGGGCGAGAAGATGTGAGTCCGTCATAGCGCGATGAATTACGCCCTCCTTGCATCAAATTATGTTTCATTATTTCTTCGTTTAACCACGTAATTTGTGATTATGTTGGACATTTGATGTTCGGCGTTAAATGTTCCCTTAGGGGCGAATGAATGTTCGAGGTCGATTTCCAATTATTCGTTTAAGTTACTACTTGAAATTACGGTGCGAACACCGGTTAAGACAATTAAATGTCGACGCGCCACATTGTGCTGCGACTACCAAAATTTCTCGACTGATGCTGTGGCGCAATGCAGTACCCGCAACTCCCAGTTGACATCGTCAAGCACGACTAGTACAACATCCCTCAAATAGGTTTAATAATTGTCTGGCTGCAAATAAGGCTGCAGGAGCGTGACAACCAGTTGGGCCATTTCGGCGAGCGAACCTGAGCCAGGCAGAGGTTCCCATCGCCCGCTATGGCTACGAAAGGCCGCACCATAAAGATTGCGGCTGAGTTCACTTAGGCGTGCCACAACAGTCGGCTCCTGATTGTCCAGGCGTTTGATCAGCAGATGACGCCCGTAAGCCTGCGTGACCACCTGGTCGTGGCCCAACAATTCGCGCAGTTGACGCTGCAGTTCGCTTGCATGATGTTTCGCGGGTAAGGCAGGCATGACCGCTCCGGTTCAGGATGCGCCAGTTTGCAACGGATAGCCGCGGAAAGTCCATCTGAAGGGACGTGCCGTCTGGTTGCGCTCGCGGATGAACTGCTCTGTACGCTCGCGAAGATGCACCGTGCTGGTGTGGCTGGCGTGACGCAGCACACGGCGCGTATAGAGCCCAAACCACAGTTCGATCTGGTTCACCCAGCTCGCGTGCAAAGGGGTGAAATGGAAATGAAACCGTCCATCGTGCCGCGCATTGAATGCCTGCCATACGGCTTGGGCGCGATGCGTGTTCAGATTATCCCAGATCACATGCACCTGCTTGCCCGGATACGCGGCTGCCACACTGTCCATGAAAGTCACCAGGTCGCCCTGGGTCCGCCGGTCGCGGCAGCTTCCCAGTACCCGTCCGGTATGAACATCCAGCGCGGCAATCAGAGACTGAGTACCGTGACGGATATATTCAAATTCCCGGCGGCGCAACCGTCCGGCTGCCGGGGCGCGCCCTGGATGCTTGCGCTCGATGGCCTGGATGCCGGTCTTCTCGTCAATACTCAGTACCACCGCATTCTTCGGCGCCTTGCGGTACAGCTTGCAGATCACGTTGACCTTCTCGCGAAACGCCGGATCCGGACTATGCAGCCACTGTTGCACCCGATGCGGGCGAACGTCGCCAGCCTGCAGGATGCGCTGCACATGGCTGCGACTGATCTGTTCGACGATCCCTCGCTCGACTGCACGCGTCACAATCTCATCGAGCGTCGGCGTGGCCCGACCTTGCGCTTCCTGCACTTCACACGCCAGTGCGATCAGCTGCAGCCGCGTCTCCTGCGTGATGCGCGGCGGACGACCACTGCGCTCTGCCTCCCGAATCCCCTGCGCGCCTTGCCGCGCAATGCGCTGGCGCCACTGGCTGACGGTCTGCACGGACACGCCCAATTCCTGTGAGATCGCCGCGCTCGTGTAGCCCTCGTGAGCCATTAACGCGATGCGTGCCCGTGTCACATCGCGTTGTGCAGCCGTCGTGCGTCGGATCAGCGACTGCAGCTCCTGTCTTTCCTTCCTGGCCAGCTTCACTGGCGTTGCATGGCGTCCTCGACTCATACCGCCAGGATAAACCATGCAATCAATTATTAAAAGTAATTGCGGGATGTTGTACTAGTGTCTATAGCCTTACCCTCGCCCGTCAGCTTTTACGGTTTCCAAAAGAAATCGGCACAGTCGAAACCCATATTAAGGATGCCAAACTTACCTGGACACCGAACTTTTGTTCGGGAAGCAACGGAACACTTGTCCATCGACTTGTTGACGGACCGGTAGCACAATGTAGCGCATGCTGAAGCGGATGCCCGGAGGCCTTCTATGAGGTCCTGTGCTCAAAAACGACGTGATTCTGACGCCGACGGAACGACTGGGGGCAGCAGATTACCGGGTATTAGTGAAACGATTCAGACAACCGGGCGCCGCCGACTCGCTGAATTTGTGAATTTTTTTCTTGGACCGGTTGCCGCACTGAGTGCCGAGCAAGATCTCCTCGTCAAACGCGAGTTGTTACGTTCACTGTCACGTCGAGCGGCATATTGGATCGCGCTGCTGTTGGGCGGAGGTTTGTTCTGGTTCGTATTTGGATTGTGGGATCCAAACTTCAGATTTGTATCTTTCTTCCGTACCGTCTGGATCTTCGGACTGTGGTCCATCGTCGCTCCGATGGCAGCATACCTGCTGAATAAGACAATGGCGCTCGCAAAGCACGCCGGCGTCAACGCGATCGAACGGATGCACTGGGAATGGACTGCACTGGTCATACTGACATCGTTTTGGTGGGCGGCGGCCAGCTTTGGGCTAGTCCCACCCAACTACACGCACCCGCCCCTCCATGGTTATTATTTTAAATTGAATGGATATAACTTCGTCGAACTCACAATTATCAGCTATGCATTTGCTTTGTTACTGCTAGCACCCAGTCTTAGAGCTACCTTAGGTTCACTCATGTTCGGCGTTATCCCGTTCGGGTTCAGCGTGGCACCGATTTTTTTTACTAAACGGCCGGGAATGTTTGACTGGTATGCGGCTCTACTAGTTGGATATTTCTTCATGGCATGGTTTATTTGCAACGATCAGAAGCGCTCATGTGTAAACGAGGTAATTCTCGAAGAAGCGCGATCTCAGGCTGAAGCGGCAATTGCAGAAAAGAACCATTTCATCGCCGCGATAAGCCATGACTTGCGTCAGCCGCTCACCACGCTCGGCCTGAAGTTGAATTATCTTGGGCGAAACGTTGAATCGGCCCGGCTGGCCGAGGACGTCTCGATTGCGCAAAGACAGGTGGCTGCAATGGAAGGCATGATCAACGGCGCACTGGATATCAGCCGCCTCGAGTCCGGCACGTGGAATGTTGAAATTCAGGACGTGGTGCTGCCTTCCCTTCTACTCGACATCGTTGTGGATATGCAGCCGCTGGCCGAGGCCAAGGGGTTGAAGTTGGGATTCCATAGCCGCCCCTGTCTGGTCCGTACGGATCGACATGCACTGGACAGGATCGTCCGGAATATGGTGATCAATGCGGTCCGCTACACGCCTTCCGAACAGGGAGGAAAGAAAGGACATGTTCTGGTGAGCTGCCAAAGGCGTGGCAACCACGTGAAGATAAGCGTGTGGGACAACGGGATCGGTATCCCTGAAGACAGACAGGCGGATATCTTCAAAAGCTATGTACAGGTCGACAACCCCGAGAGAAATCGTGAGAAAGGATTCGGGTTGGGTCTGTCGATTGTCCAGGGTCTCGCGAACCTTCTTGGTCATAAACTGGACGTGGACTCGACACCAGGGCGGGGATCGCGTTTTTCCGTTACCGTCCCCTTCATAGGGCTCATACCGCCAGAATTGCACGAGGTTCAAACGGTTGAAAGCGACGACCCGGACCTGACCAATATGGTCGTGGTGATCATCGAGGACGATAGCGATTTGAGAGTCGAAATATCGATGCGCCTGATCGAGCAGGGATGCTATGTCGTGGCCGGCGAATCATCGCACGACGTCATCACGCAGTTGCGCATTGAGGCTTTGGCAAGTGGCCCGCACTTCATCCTCTCCGACTACCGGCTGGAACACGAGGACGGTATTGCTGCAATTGCGGCAGTCCGTACCGCTATCGACGCATCGATTCCTGCGATCCTGTGGTCGGGGGACACCTCGTCAGTGGTGCTCAAAAAAGTCGCCGCCAGCGGCATGCAATTTTTGTCGAAGCCGGTTTCGGAGCGGAGCCTGTTGACCATACTGGCGAAACACAAGCCAAAGGCATTGACCGAACACGGGTAACAAGGATGGAAGTCGCAAGAGCGTGTTTCGCCTCGCGCACTACCAGCCCCTGTCAGGCGAGTAATGGAACACCTGTCCGTCGACTGGCTGGCGGACCGTTAGCACAATGCAGTGCATGCTGAAGCTGATACCCGGAGGCTTTCCATGACATCCTGTACTCAAACACGACGTGAGTCTGACGAGAGCCTGAAGCACGGGGCCCGCAGATCACCGAGTGTGAGTGAAGCGGTTCAGACAACCTGGCACCGCAAACTCGCTGAATTTGTGAATCTATTTCTGGGACCAGTTGCAGCACTCAGTACCGGGCAGAATCTGCTTGTCAACCGCGAGTTATTGCGATCGCTTTCCCGTCGATCGGTGTGTTGGATCGTGCTACTGTCGGTTGGCAGCTCGCTCCTGTCCGTATATGGGGCGTGGATAAAAACTTCGTATATCTATATCTGTTTTCGCGCTGTCTGGGTTCTGGGAATGTGGGGAATGGCCGTTCCCATGGCAACATACTTACTGAAAAAGACAATGGCGCTCCCGAAGTACGCCGGTGTCAACGCGATCGAACGGATGCACTGGGAATGGACTGCACTGGTCATACTGACATCGTGCTGGTGGGCGGCAGGTAGCTTCGGATTAATCCCACCCGACTTCTCGAACCATGCTCCTTACATAAAATTGGCCAGATCTGGTTTCTTCGAGTATACGTTGATCAGCCATGCATTTACTTTGCTGCTGCTCGCACCTAGTCTCCGCGCGGCTTTGGGCTCACTCGTGCCCGGCTCTATGCCATTCTTGTTTAGTATCGTACCGCCGCTATTTGTTTATCGACCATGGATGCTTGTCTTTTATACGGCTCAGCTCATTGGCTTTTGTTTCATCGCATGGCTTATTTTCCATAATCAGAAACGCGCATGCGTAAAGGGGGTTATTCTTGATGAGGCGAGATCGCGGGCTGAAGCGGCAAAGGCGGAAAAGAACCAGCTTATCGCCGCGATAAGCCATGACTTGCGTCAGCCGCTCACCACGCTCGGCCTGAAGTTGAATTATCTTGGGCGAAACGTTGAATCGGCCCGGCTGGCCGAGGACGTCTCGATTGCGCAGAGACAGGTGGATGCGATGGAGGATATGATCAACGGTGCACTGGATATCTGCCGCCTCGAAGCGGGCACCTGGAATGTAGAAATTCAGGAAGTGGTGCTGCCTTCCCTTTTATTCGACATAGTTGTGGATATGCAGCCGCTGGCCGAGGCCAAGGGGTTGAAGTTAGGACTCCATAGCCGCCCATGTCTGGTCCGTACGGATCGACATGCACTGGACAGGATCGTCCGGAATATGGTGATCAATGCGGTCCGCTACACGCCTTCCGAACAGGGAGGAAAGAAAGGACATGTTCTGGTGAGCTGCCAAAGGCGTGGCAACCACGTGAAGATAAGCGTGTGGGACAACGGGATCGGTATCCCTGAAGACAGACAGGCGGATATCTTCAAAAGCTATGTACAGGTCGACAACCCCGAGAGAAATCGTGAGAAAGGATTCGGGTTAGGCCTGTCGATTGTCCAGGGTCTCGCGAACCTTCTTGGTCATAAACTGGACGTGGACTCGACACCAGGGCGGGGATCGCGTTTTTCCGTTACCGTCCCCTTCATAGGGCTCATACCGCCAGAATTGCACGAGGTTCAAACGGTTGAAAGCGACGACCCGGACCTGACCAATATGGTCGTGGTGATCATCGAGGACGATAGCGATTTGAGAATCGAAATATCGATGCGCCTGATCGAGCGGGGATGCTATGTCGTGGCCGGCGAATCATCGCACGACGTCATCACGCAGTTGCACATTGAGGCTTTGGCAAGTGGCCCGCACTTCATCCTCTCCGACTACCGGCTGGAACACGAGGACGGTGTTGCTGCAATCGCGGCAGTCCGTACCGCTATCGACGCATCGATTCCTGCGATCCTGTGGTCGGGGGACACCTCGTCAGCGGTGCTCAAAAAAGTCGCCGCCAGTGGCATGCAGCTTTTGTCGAAGCCGGTTTCGGAACAGACCTTGTTGACCATACTTGCAAAACATAACCCGCAGATATCGTCCGAAGGCGGATGAAAGTGAAGCCAAGGGAAACATCGCGTGGTCAGCAGAGGTCAAGACAGTCCCTTATCTGCTGCCTCCCTTCCAAGGGCCAGTTCGGCGTTGACTCTAAGTGCAGCTTCAACGCGGTTTCTGACTTGTAGCTTGTCGTAAATAACACAGGAAACCTGTCGGACATGTCCCTCGGAGACGTTAAGCTCTCTTGCGATCTGTTTCCCTGAGAGGCCACGTGCAATGCAACGCGCCAAGTCCCATTCTCGCGGAGACAGTCCAAGATGACGCTGATTCAGGCTAGCTGAGGGCGCTTGCGTCGAGCAGGTAAAGCGCAGCAAGACTTCTTCCGGAATCCAGAGTTCACCTCCTAGAATCCTGCTCAGTCCAATGAACATTTTTTTGTGCGCGCCTCCTTTCAAAAGGATTCCTCGAGCGGCGTAGTCGCGCATGCACATTCGCAAAATTTCAACGTCGTGATCGTTTCCAAGAGCGAGTCCCGTGCAGATGACCACGGGAACATTGGATGAATTCCCGGCTTGGAAACGTTCAAGTGTCGTGGCGCCACGATTATCGCCATCCAGATTAAGATCCAGGAATACCAGGTCAGGAGGAGGCGCCTTGGCTACTTCTTCAAGTGCGCTGGCAAGCGTAAATACGGGCGTGACTTCGATTGGAGTCGCACCCAACTCCGACGCGTGTGTTTGGACGTATTCGGAGAGAGCTACGCAAAGAATCTCGTGATCATCGACCCATAGGATTTTCATGCTCGCTTCTCCTCTTTATTTCTTGGAGAAAAGCAATCGATAGCGCGCTACGCTTGTGCACAGCACCGCTTTGTAGCTTAGAGCATATCGGGCGAGGTCGCATAACCCGAAGGATGGACAGAGTATATCGAATTGGGCCTCCCCGGCGATCTTGACCAGGACGGTGGTCCGCATTTGGTGGTGGCGCGCCGACAGCTTCGCGGCGAGATGTTTGCGAAGTACCGACAGCTTGGTGCCCAACATGCGCGACGTGCACCCCGGGACCGTGGTATATGACTTGCCCTGCCTGTCCAGTTCACGCACGGCGTTCAGGCCAGAATCGGCACAGAACATTTCGTTGCGTCGGCTAATTGCCGTGGAGATAAGATAGATGAAGCCGTCTGCAGCAGTCGAGCGAACGCTCTGCGGACCGGCTCCATCTATGTCGTCGACCACCAACGTTGCGATAATGCCCGTGCGACGGGCGACGCGGCGAATGCGTTTGTTGCCCGAATCGGGGTGGTCATCCTTTTCGTGCAAAATCTGGCGGTAGCATCGCGCAGAGCCGCTTGCAGCAAGGTGCAGTGTGTCGGCGGCTGCCGAACAAACCATGATTTTTCAAGTCATTGATCTGTATTGGTTTTCAGGATCAAAGCGCCTAGATTTTGCACGAAAAGGATGACTACCCCAAACTGGATGCGGTAGAGCAGCCTTTGAGCGATCGCTTACGATTCCGGTGAGCCGGGGCACGCTGGCACACTGGGTCATCCGCCCCAGCCAATTGCACTACACCCGCCTGTACGACGCGCTGTACAGGACATTGCTGTCGCAGTCGCTGATCCACGGCGACGAGACCACGCTTCAGGTCCTCAAGGAACCCGGCAGATCAGCCCAGAGTAAAAGCTATGCGTGGGTCTACCGCAGCGCCGAAGACTGCCCCGAACCCGTGGTGCTGTTCGAGTACCAGCCGGGGCGAGGCCAGGAGCATCCGAAGAAATTCCTTGGCGACTACAGCGGCATGCTGGTAAGCGACGGATACAGTGCGTGGCGCACGCTGAAAAAGGCAACGCACTTCGGCTGCATGGCGCACGCGCGCAGGCTGTTCGTCAAGGCGGACAAGGCCGCGCTGAAGAAAGGGGATGGCGCAAAGCCGAAGCCGCCGAACGCTCGTGTAGCAAAGGCGCTTGAATACTTCCAGGCCCTGTACCGTGTCGAGGCGCTGGCCAAAGGCGATCTGCCTGCCGGCCAGACACGTGCCGACTACACATACGACCTGCGGCAGAAACACAGCGTGGCGGTGCTCGATGCCTTCAAAGCGTGGCTTGACGAATTGGCGCCGAAGGTGACGCCCCAGAGCCTGCTCGGTAAGGCAATCGCCTATGCGCGTAACCAGTGGGAATATCTGAGCCGCTACGTCACTGACGGGCGAGCCGCAATAGACGACAATATCTGCGAGCGGGACATCAGGCCGTTCGCCACTTCGAGAAAGTCGTGGCTGTTCAGCGACACGGTCGATGGCGCAAAAGCCAGCGCCACGATTTACAGCCTCGTGCTGACGTGCCGTGCCTGCGGTGTCGAGCCGTACGACTACCTGTTGCACGTGCTCAAGGAACTACCGCAACGGCCGCCGGACGCGGATGTGACGGACTTGCTGCCATTCAACTATGCGCGGCAGCAACAGGCCAGGGCACAGGACGGCTGACACATCCGGCGCGCCTCCGCAGTGCCCCTACGCTCGCCCCTCAGTTGCACGATTCTCCGTTCGGTGTGCTAAAGCTGCCGCTTACGCTCGAGTCGCAGGATCATGGAGCGGATGTGCACCAGGTCCCGTACGGCCTGATCGGCATGGTTCATGTGTTCTTGGCCCCTTGCTTGTTGTTCTGCCCGCCAGTCCTTTCCACACGACGTTCCTGGTCGTGAAGCACGTGCGGGAAGTCGGACCTGTAGATGGTGCGTGCCCCTCATCCAGCGTCACCTGCAGCGCCCGTCGGGTCCAGGCACGTCATGCGTAATATCAATTCATGTGCTGGCGCCAGACAACGGATTCCAGTTGCCGGAGCAACTGCGTCCGCCGATGTTCGCGTCGATAGTGGCCGAACACAAAGATGGCCGCGAACAGCAGGACGGCCGAACCTAGGGCGGTGCCTAGCCAGGCTTCATCCATCCTCACCTCCTGCAATGTGCTATGACCTGCTCTGGTCGTCGATGCGCGCGTGCTGTCGAGTGCGGTTCAGCGGCTAACGCCTGACACGGACCGCTTGACGGCCTCTCGATGCGTCGGGTGACGATCAGATCACTCCGCCCGGTCAGCTTGCCACGACGGTCGTGGTCCGCATATTGTCGCTGTCGGATGAATAATCCCCACTTTCGTCGAAGTAAAAATCCCCAGTTGTTTCGAGGATGAGGTGCGCGGCGTAGCCGCGCGCCTCATCGCCTGATCACCGACGATAGCCCGTTCAGACCCACGCTGACGGGGACGTCGATGACCGATCTGGGAGATGTGATGACGATCTTGGAACTGCATCGGCAGGGACTGAACGTCTCAGCCATTGCCGCCCGGCTTGGTATGGATCGAAAGACGGTTCGCAAGTACATCAAGGACGGGGTTCAGGCGCCACGGTACGGTCCGCGTGCGCCGCGACCTTGCGTGGTCGACCCGTTCGTCAGCTATGTGACCGAGCGGGTGCGTGCCTTCCCTGAGCTGAGTAACGAGCGGTTGCTACGGGAGATCCGGGCGATGGGTTATCCGGGCAGTCGCACCGCGTTGGGCGATCTGGTGCGCGAGGTACGGCCACCGCGCCAACGCGGCTTTGAAGTGCGTTTTGAGACGCCGATCGGTCAGCAGGCGCAGGTGGACTTCGCCCATTTCAACGTTGAATTCGACGACACACCCGGCCAGCGCCGTTCGATCTGGCTGTTCTCGATCGTGCTGGGACACAGCCGGTATCTATGGGGCCGGTTCGTTGAACATCAGGATCTGCAGACTGTGCTGCGCTGTCACATGGAAGCGTTCGCCCATCTGGGTGGCGTGCCGTGCGAGATTCTCTATGACCGGATGAAGACCGCTGTGCTCGGCGAACTCGAGCGGCACGTCGTGTACAACGCAAAGATGATTGCATTCGCCCAGCATTACAGTTTTACGCCGCGTGCGTGCAAGGCATATCGCGCCAAGACCAAGGGCAAGATCGAGCGTCCATACCGCTATATCCGGCAGGATTTCTTCCTCGCACGCCGTTTCCAGAATCTCGGCGATCTAAACCGGCAACTGCGTGAATGGCTCGATACCGTCGCCAATGTTCGCGTGCATGGCACCACGCAGCGCGTCGTGGCCCAGCACTTCAGCGAGGAACGCGCCGCGCTCCAGGCGTTGCCCGCTGGCCTGTTCAATGGTGTGATCCGCCTCGAACGGCGTGTCAGTCACGAGGGTCTCGTCTCCGTCGGCGGAAACTATTACAGCGTGCCTGACCGAACACGCAGACGCACACTCGAGGTTCACAGCCTGGCACATGAGGTTCGCATCTATGAGGATGGCGAACTGCTGGCTGTTCATCCCGTACTCGAAGGCAGACGACGAACCTCGCTGCTGCCGGGTCATCGACGCTCGCATCACCGGCAGCAGTCGGCGGCCCAGCACACTGTGCCGCCAGCTTCGCCGGTCGTGAGCCGTCGCCCGCTGTCGTTTTATGACCAGGTGGCGCGGCGCCTGGCGAATGCCGGGAGGTCCGCATGAACATCATGCCGGCATCAACACTTGAGCGGATCCGCAGGTACATGGTCGGTCTGCGTATGCCACGCGCACTGGAGGCGCTGGACGCAACACTGGCGCGGTTCGAACAGGGCGACAGTTCCATGCTGGAGGTGCTCGAAACACTGCTGGGCGAGGAGTTCACGACGCGGGAAACCCGCCGCATCAAAATGGCGCTGCAGACAGCGCGCCTTGGCACGATCAAGACACTGGCTGGCTATGACTTCAGCTTCCAGCCGGGCCTGGATCGTGATCGCGTCATGGCACTGGCACAACTCGACTTCATCGAACGACGTCAGGCCGTTCACTTCCTCGGTCCGCCTGGAACCGGGAAATCGCACTTGTGCATAGCGCTTGGCGTCGAGGCCGTACGCGCGGGCAAGAGCGTCTACTTCGGTACGCTTGCCGAGATCGTCGCGTCGATGATCAAGGCTGAGCGTGAAGGCAACCTCGCACAGCGTGTGCGCTTCCTTGCGCGCAACAGTCTGCTCATCGTTGACGAGATTGGATACCTCCCTGTCGGCCTCAACGGCGGTAACCTGTTCTTCCAGCTCATCAACGCCTGCTATGAACGGTGCGCGATCATCCTGACGTCGAACCGCAGCTTCGGTGAATGGGGCGAGGTGTTCGGCGACAGCGTGGTTGCGGCGGCGCTGCTCGACCGTCTGTTGCATCACGCAGTCGTCATTCACATCGAGGGCTCGTCATATCGCCTGCGCGAGCACGCCGACCTGCTTCCCGAGCATTTACGTAACCGGCCGTCTTCACTCAATCCCGCACCCGTCGAACCCGTCCGTCGACGGCCAGGACGCCCTCGAAGGAACTCACCTGATCACAACGCCGGCTGATCACCGACTACACAGGGTGGGGATTTTTACTTCGACACTTCTGGGGAAATTACGGTCGACATTGACAGCATATAAAGGAATCCTTGATATGGACCATCCCTGCCATCATATGCTCAGAACCGGATTCCCAGGCGGCTATCGCTTTGCGGCCTGGGATACCGGTTCGCTCCCACGCTTGGTGTCCCCTGATGCGGCCGCCGCGGCCATGTCAAGGTTGCTTCTGGCGACTTCGACCGCCTGCTGGCTGGTTTTCTGTACGGTTTCGACCAGCGTATGGGCCGCCTTGATCGCGGAGTCCAGCGCGGCGACGACCGCCTCCGAGCCAGCCGGCGCGTTTTTGGCGACATCCTCCACCACCGACTGCATCTGGCGGACGTACGCTTCGCATTGCGTCTGCGCGACTTTCGCGAATTCGGCCTGGGTCGACAACACGATGTCGAACAGTTGCCGCCTGTAGCTTTGCATCTTTTCTGCCGTCGGCGCGGCGAGGCTGTCCTGCAACGCGAGCCAGTCCTGCGGTTCCTTCACGGATAGCGCCTTCTGCGCCAGATCAAATGAATCCGCCAGCGTCGAGCGGGTCACCTGCACGTTCAGTTCAGCCAGTTTCTCAACGCCTTCGACGACCTTGTTGCCCAGGCCGAACAGGATGTCGAGGCTGGCCTTCCGCGTTGCTGTTACCTGTTCCGGGGTCAGCATGATGAAAACTCCTGTAAGGACGATCCGCGCGAACGTTGTGCCGCCCAGGGCGGATCACAACGGGAAACGGCGGGGATCGCGTGAAGCCGATGAAGTGCGTGGCTCGGGGCACACGCAGATAGTCCGCAGGTCAACGTTGAATCGGGGCGACCGATATATCGGATGTCGAACGCCACCGAGTGGCCGCCGCTGTACACGCGACGTCACGGTGTTGCGTCAGTGCGCGGGATCGGACTCGCCGACGGCTGCTACCTAGCGTTTTCGGGCAACGGCCTGAAGCACGGAATCGCCGTCGCGGGTGAGGCGGAAACGCTGACCTCCGGACGCGAGTTGTTCCAGTGCGACCAGTTGCTGTTCCAGCAGAGTGTCAAGTGCTTCGCGGTTCAGGTCGATCTGGTCAGGTGCTGCCTTGACCAGCATTAGCGTGGCGAATTCGTGAGGGCTTAGCATGCATGTCTCTCCGTTATCTGGATTATCAGTCGTACTGACGCATCAATTACCGGTGACGCGCCATTTCGATATTCGGTATTTATTCCAGTTTCTTATATCCGGCATTGCGAATTCGGTTTTTCAAAGCCGGACCCAAATATTAAGTCCGAATGGAGGCGGGACGGGATAAAAATAATGCATGAATTTCGCATCTTGATAGAGGCGCTTTTGTCCACCGTATCGCGCCCGACGCGCATATGTTTGAAACGTAGTCTCAGTTGGTACCACAGGGCCGTGACCAGAACCATATGTTTAGCCTCTCAGGCGATGTGGCCAGACTAAATAGCCACTGAACAAATAGCTTTGCTGGTACACCCGGCGCTATCAAATCTGAAGTGCAACACCTTCCTCGTGTAAGGTGCGCACATGCAAAAAAGAAGAACGTATCAACAGCTTCAGCCTGAAGAACGCATAACCATTGCAAGCATGAAGCAGCAGGGTTCGAGTGTTCGGGCCATGGCCCGAATACTCGGGCGCCCGGCATCAACCGTGAGCCGCGAGCTGACCAGAAACACGTGTTCTGCCGTGGGCTATGCGTCTGCGCCGGCGCAGTCGCTCAGCACGAGCCGACGCGAGGCTGCGCGCCCATGTCCCAAGCTGCACCCTCAAAGCGTGTCGTGGCGCGTCGTACTCACCCTGCTGGAATGGAAGTGGTCGCCCCAGCAGATCTCAGGTACCCTCAAACGAATGTGGCCCAACGATCCGACCCAGCACGTCTCGCACGAGACCATCTACACTGCCATCTATGCGCAGCCACGCGGTGAGCTGCGCCGCCAGCTTATCGCCTGTCTGCGCCACGGCCACAGCACGCGTATGTCACGCAAGCGGGGCACTGACCGGCGCGGCCAGATCCCCGATATGGTGAGCATCCATGTGCGCCCGCCTGAGGTCGACGACCGGGTGATGCCAGGTCACTGGGAAGGCGACTTCATAAAGGGCGCCGGCAACCAGTCTTCCGTCGGCGTGCTGGTTGAGCGCACCAGTCGCCTGGTGCTGCTGGCGAAGATGGAAGACGCCACCGCCGCCTCGGCACTGGCGGGCTTCACTGCCAAACTGAATTCGATCGCCGCACCACTGCGCAAGAGCTTTACCTACGACCAGGGTAAGGAAATGACCCGGCATCAGGAGCTCAGCGCCGCCACCGGCGTGCGCGTGTACTTCTGCGATCCGCACAGTCCATGGCAACGCGGTACCTGCGAGAACACCAACGGGCTGCTGCGGCAGTATCTGCCGAAGGGCACTGACCTCTCGATCTACAGTCAGGACGAACTCGATGGCATCGCCGACAGCCTCAACAGCCGACCTCGCGCCACCCATGCATTTCATTCACCATTCGAGGTCTTCGAACGTATGCTCGCAACCGCTTCGATAACCTCAGCTTCCATTCATTAGCCCCCTGTTGCGCTTCACTCTTGAAACCGCCCCCGATTTAAACCGAATTTGCTTGATTTAAATACTAATACTTTTCAGTTAATATGATTCTCATTATCAAAATGTCAGATTCGCGAGCTACACTTCTACGAAAAATTCACGGCAACAATGAGCGAAGCGATGACCTCTCAACATGAACGAGCGGGCGTCACCACGAGCCTGACTGTGCGCGCTGCCGCCGGCCAGTTGAGAATTCTGCCTGTCTGGCAGGCGCTGGGCCCCCATGCCGCGAAGGCCAGACGGACCAGGGTTCACTGCAGCAGGAAGCACAACGTCGACGAGATGACGCTGATGTTTGAGGCGGTTTCAACTTCCGATCTGCGCGAAGTAGCCTGGCGGCTGAACGCCCAGTCCTGGGTCGTAGCGACCTCGCTTCATACCTTACCGGCCGACTCATCCATTGTCCGGTGAGATGGTGGGTAATGCCTGGTTCATCTGCAGCCAGGATCCTCGCGCTTCTGCTCGCAGTCGCTCGTGGACATCGTAGCGGGAGTAGGACCGGGGCGGAGCGGCGGTTTTGATCCTGGCAACAGGCAACAGCGAGCCGCTGCGCAACGTCCTCGCAAGGGGTCGCGAATGGCGGTTCGCTACGCCGGCCCGTTGCAGGCTTTCGGGAGCGGGACAATGCGCGAACGAGGTCCGGGGCTGCGCTCCTACGTGACACGTCCGACCTGAGCTGGCCCGCTACTGGCCGCCGACCTGGGCAGAGGGTTAGCCCCATATCCAGCCCCGCTGGATGTGGACGGGATCATGACCCATCTTGCGCATCTGCTCGACGATCTGCTCGACAGCGCTCGCATTGCGTCCGGACAGCTTCAACTGAGCCGCGCGCCGATCGACATGCGTGCGGCAATCGGCACCGGCGGTGGCGTCGGACGGGACGTTGCGATCACTCCGGGCAAGGTCGTGTACCGCAACCGTGTCATCGAGCTGATCCAGTATCAGCCGCAGACCTCAACAGTCTGGCGTGAGCCGTATTGATCGTCCCTTCGTGGATACTGAAGTACTACATTCTCGATCTGTCGCCCCACAACTGCACAACTCACTCGTTCGCTACTTTCCTCGCGGAACCCCCGCAACGAAGCGTGGGATGTCGGCCTGAACGCTTTCTGACCTGAAGCGACAACTCCACTGAACTCACTGACAGCCCCGGTTCAACTCGCCGGGACCATTTATGCCTCATTGGCACCAAGGCACGCAGCAACGCCTGCGCTCGACGCGCGGCCATTCGCTTCCGTGTGACTGCCCGTGCCCGATTGTGAAGCTTTTTTTGCACGAAAATACGCCATGGGTACGTACGTCAGCCGTCTCGCTACGCGCACGTTACGCGTACCGGCGGAAATCGAACCGCAGCCGATCAGCTGGGCGGACAAAAAACTGAAGTTGTCTGGCTTAGGCACTAATGGCGGGACCCGACTGGTCTCCAGTTGCCGATCATTTCTGCCGCATCAGCCCTATCGCGCTGAATTAACCGCTCACCAAGGACAAGGACAAAACCATCGAGGTCTCCTGGTCCGTGATTCGCTACAAAAGCAGACAATGTTTCGCCGATCGCCTGCATTAAAGAGGATTGAGTAAGGGTACTCGCGATCACCGACGACCCACGGGCTAATTCGAGAGCGTATCTGGTCTCAATCAGAGAGCGATGAGCTTTGAGCCGACTGCTTTTCGCCACTCGCCTGTTTGCGTTTCTCTCAGTCATTTAGTTGTGTTAACAACTACAACTTTTACACAAAGTTGTAGTTGATCACGTGAATCTCGCAGTTCTCACCTAAGAAAAAATCGTCCGACGCGCAGCATCGGCCTTTAAATGCCGAACTACAAAGGTACAGCCTTCGGCGACGCAAACGATGTCATTTTCTGACTTGCGCCTCACTCAGAGTTCCCATAACGTGAGAATGACAGGCCGCTGCCATTTAAAATAATGCGATGTTGATGAATGTTACTAAATGATCTCCGGAGACGGGAGACAAACACCTCGTCGCTATCCGCCAGATAATTTGTCAGTGGTATTACGACCGGCGAAAACGCAATGCCTCAAGGGCCGAAGCTCTCGGGGCCCGGCCAGCCGGCTGCCGATTTCCTGATCCAGGGCACGGCGGCGCATGGGGTGCGCGGGCTCGTGAATCTGTTCGGCATCGAATCGCCGGGCTTGACGGCGTGCCTCGCGATCGCGCAGCGTAATTGCGAAAACATTCCCGGACCGGCCTGAGCGGACGAGAGGCGCGGACTCTGGGCGAGGACGAGAGGAGGCGCACATTTGCGGGAGCGGGCCGCGGCGTTACTCTCTTCATTGCAGCGACGGCAGTGCCACAAACGATCTTCGTTGTATGCTGCGCGTTGCCGCCGTCGCAAAACGGCGGCAGTAAAGGTCCCTGCCAAACGGGTCCAACACAACACCTGGAGAATCCCCCAATGAAACAGTCTCGTCGCACGTTTCTGATTACGAGTCTTGGCGCCGCTTCGGCGCTCGCCCTCTCGCGCCAGGCGTTCGCCGATGCACCGCACGTTAGCGAAAGCGACCCGACCGCGGTAGCGCTCGGCTACAAGGAAGACGCGACCAAGATCGACAAGGCCAAGTACGGGTCGAAGTACGTGGCCGGCTCAATGTGCAGCAACTGCTCGCTGTATTCGGGTAAGGCGGGCGACGCCTTTGGCCCGTGTGCACTGTTTGGCGGAAAGCAAGTCAACGGCAAGGGATGGTGCAGCGGCTATACCAAGAAGGCCTGATCTACAGGAAGACTGCACGGGCGCGCATTGAGGATCACATCGAGCATCTGCTCGGCGTTTCGGAATGATCCGAATGATGGGTACCGCGATCGGCGTCGCGGGTGTTCTGGCTTGCGACAGGAGCCGGTTGAGCGCGGCAGGATGACACACGGATTCTTGAGGCCTGTCCGGATCCGTTCGACCCGACCGGATCACAATCGTGCAGCCGCTAGCGGCCGGAAATGCGGGAGATCACGTGAAGCGTGTCTATACCTGCCACGGCCTGGAAATCCAGGTCAGTGTCGAGACGTTTGCCGTTAAGGCGCGTTCGGTAAGTACTCAGCCGTTGTCATGCGCTGTGACGGGAAGGGGTACAGTCGGCGGCCGTCATGTCGGGCAACCATCATGACAACCGCGATTCGCGGCCCAAAAAGCCGACGCTCGCGCCGGCCGATGGGCGTGTACGGCAGGCTGCTCAATTGGGGTGCAGGTCAGTCTCGATGGGCAAAAGATACATGTTGGGGACCGCGACCATTAAGCCGGTCTCGCAGAGTGAGGTTTGGTTGTGTTTGCGGCTTCATCCGCACCGTCAGTCCAGTATTGAACTGGCAAGGCGACAAGAACCGTAGCACGTTCGGCGAGTGCGATTCGACGTCCTCTCATGGTCACACGCTGCTTCGAGTAACGACCGTGTCATTCGAAGCAGCCGTACCGACTGGCCCTTATCGTGGTTCCAACCGGGCAGCAGCAGATTTGCGCTGCCGTGCCCCACATACGCGAGGTCTCAGCGTCCGGACGCAAGTGGGGATTCTCGCACGCCTCCCACTTCAACGACCTTTGTAGCTAAGTGTCGCGGGGTCGCTGTTCCTAAAAATCAGGAACCACGGAGACTGTAGCGGACCGCCCACGGAGTTGGCCGGAACGATGACGTCGCACTGTTTCGTCTTCGTGTCGCAGCGGCGTACCTGCCCCGTTGTCTCAGAAGCGGTTCCCGTAATGGGAATGAATAGCTTTCCATCTGGCCTAAAGAGGATTGCCTGTGCGGTGGCTCTGGGGTTGCCGGTTGTCCACAATGAAATTGAGTCCAGAAGACGACCTGTCCTGCCCGAAAGCTTCAGGATTTTGTCTGTGTCGTTGGGGTCGCTGTTATTGTGAAAGCTCGTAATCCAGAGGTTGCCTTCCCTGTCAAAAACCAGTGCTTCCGGTCGATGCAACTCGGGCACCGTCTTGTTCGACGCAAACACATCGACGAGCTTCCTTGAAAATGGGTTAAAGCGCAGCAGGTACGCGATGAGCGCGTCATCCGGATTTGTCGAGATGGGGCCCCCTCTTGCGGCTACGTAAAGCAGGCCGTCAGGCCCAAAGACTACTCCGCGTGGATAGAACGCGGGCTTGAAATTGCGCCGGTCGTCGGGCACTGGCCGCCCCGTAACTCTTCCATCTGCATTGCTTAACAACATACTATTCAATCTGCGACTACTCGCAGGACGTGCGGCAATTCGTTGCGGCAACAGGCTTATTGTTCGCTGACCCACCCGTCCTCCGTCTGGACGAGCGGCATGCGCAGAGGCGTGCGCCCTGCTCCAGCGATAAGTTTCCCCATGTCGGGATACGCCTTCTGGACTGCCGGCTGCCTGACCCAGTCGGGCTGTTCTTCAAGGCGATAATGGTAAGTCACAATCGTCTCGGTCACGCCCGCAGTCGACCAGGGGGTTGTCCACCCGACAATCTTGTCGAGCGCCAGCCGACCGTAGCAAAGGCGGCCTTTGTCGTCGATAAACCTCTTGCCCGCGTCAGTTTTTTCGAAGCGCTTTCCGGGCACTCGAACACTCCCTACCTTCACCGTTGTATCCGTCTCGGCGAGTACGCCCGCGCGCGAGAGAGCTTCGAGGCCATCCGGTCCACCCGAAACCCCTCGCAGTGCTTCTATCTTCGCAACCGGGTACTCTACTGGCAGGTCGTCAATGCGGTAGCACTGGGCGTCGCTGCGCTCAAGCGCGGCAGATACGGCCCTGGCGAAGTTTTCGGTTGTTGCTTCCTTTTTGCCAGACGAGCAGGCCGAGAGAGCAAGACAAACGCTGGCTAAGCCGGCCGCCAGGATATGTCGTTTGACCATGGGTTTCATGCGCTCGTGACTGTCGCAAGAATGATACGTCAAACGGGCGTATTCCGGTGCGTCGCATGCGGCCACACGGCGCTGCCAGTCCTTCAGCCTGCGAGGCAGATATAGCCATCAATATCCGGAGCGACCCTAGCCTCAGTCGTCCCGGTCACCTGAGCCGGTAGCCTACGCCGCGCACTGTCACGATCTGCTCCGCGCCGATCTTGCTTTGCAAATCGTGCACATACGTTTCAACCTTATCGCTGCCGCACGCCTCGCTCGAGCCATCCAGTCTCTCGCTGACTTCCGAGCGCGTCAGGACGCGCTTCGGTTCCTCGATCAGCGCCTGCAGCAAGTCAAACTCTTGCGGTGCGAGCACAAGCGGCTCCCCTTTAAGCGTCGCTTCCCGCGTAGCCGGGCGCAACGACAGATCGCCGTGCGAATACACAAGGGCAATCTGCCTGGTGCAGCGGCGCAATGATGCGCGCACCTGCGCAGCGAGTTCGTCGATCCCGAAAGGTTCGACAAGATAACCGACCTTCTCGAGCCCGGAAATGCGGCTCTCTCCTGCGTCCCGCGCGGTGAGAACGAGCACTGGCATGCTGCAACTGTGCACACGGCGGCGTAGCCCGATGCCGACAGTTTCCAGAAGGCCACCATCGACCAGAAGCAGATCGTAGCCTTCGCGGTCGAGCAACGATTCGGCTTGGGGTCCATTACGCGCCCAGTCGATCGCATAGCCCGCTCCATGCATCATCTCCACGATGGGCTCGCCAATCATTTCATCATCTTCGATCAGCAACAAACGCATGGCACTATCGCTCCCTGGACCGCATCATTGTCGGGAACTCCAGCTTAAGCCCGCCTTAAGCGTCGCTTGGCTCTGATGTGATGGACGACTCCCGCACGCTGGAGCGCGCTTCGGCACACGAGAGAACAGCCGCAGCGCTTCGTGAACGTTAGCAAGACGCTCGAAGTGAATACGACCGGGTTTGATGCCCTGTTCGCGCGGGTTGTCCCGACGCCACAACTCGCGGCATACTGGGAATATCAAAGCTCCGCTACTACGGGCTTGACGAAAAGGAAGAACAGTCCAGCCCGGCGCCCTACCACGCATGCCTGCTTGTACTTGTCTACCGAACTGTTGAGTAGCGAACAAAATCACCGGTGATTTGTGCGTTCTTCACAGATGTGAAGGAATCGGTTGGTAGCCCTAGCCATGATTCCGGGCAAACGTATCGTGGCTGGACGCCCCTTCCGGATCGGCGAGTTACGATCCGCACACATTTTCCCCCTTGCGCCCGCGTATGAGAGAAAGGGCAGCTTCATCCTCGGTTGTGAGCAGGTTTGCGCCCACGAGCTTCTCCTTGCACACGGCTTCAGCCAGGCTTCGACCTCGATTCTCCATGAGCCATCGGATAGGCCACACCCGCACGGTCTGATCCGCGGATGCGGTCACCACCCGTCGACCGTCCGGGCTGAAGGCGGCGCACCAAACCGGCCCGTCATGGCCGGTGAGCTGCGCGATCATCTGTCCGGTCGCCGCGTCCCACACCCGCGCGGTTTTGTCATCGGACGCAGTCACCACCCGCCGGCCGTCCGGGCTGAACGCGGCGGACCTAACCGGCCCCTGATGCCCGGTGAGCTGCGCGATCATCTGTCCGGTCGCCGCGTCCCACACCCGCGCGGTTTTGTCATCGGACGCGGTCACCAACCGGCGGCCGTCCGGGCTGAAGGCGGCGGAAGATACTGCCCCCTGATGCCCGCTGAGCAGCGCGATCTGTTTGCCCGTGGACACGTCCCACACCCGCGCAGTCCAATCCGAGGACGCGGTCACCACCCGCTGGCCGTCCGGACTGAAGGCGGTGGAAGATACTGCCCCCTGATGCCCGCTTAGCAGCGCGATCTGTTTGCCCGTGGACACGTCCCACACCCGCGCGGCCCTATCACAGGACGCAGTCACCATCCGCTGGCCGTCCGGGCTGAAGGCGGTGGAAACAACCGACCCCTGATGCTCGCTGAGCGGCAAGATCTGGTTGCCCATCGCCGCGTCCCACGCGCGCGCGGTCCGATCCACGGACACGGTTACCACCCGGTGGCCGTCCGGACTGAAGCTGGCGGAGTTCACCGGCCCCTGATGTCCGGTGAGCTGCGTGATCACCTGGCCGGTCGCCACATCCCACACCCGCGCGGTTTTATCATCGGACGCAGTCACCACCCGCCGGCCGTCGAGGCTGAAGGCGGCGGAGCTCACCGGTCCCTGATGCCCCGTGAGCTGCGCGATCACCCGGCCGGTCGCCGCATCCCACACCCGCGCGGTACCGTCTGCTGACGCGGTCACCGCCCGCCGGCCGTCCGGGCTGAAGGTGGCGGAATAAACCAGATCCTGATGCCCGCTGAGCTGCACAATCTTTTTGCCCGTAGCCACGTCCCACACACGCGCGGTCTTGTCCGCGGACGCGGTCACCACCCGCCGGCCGTCCGGGCTGAAAGCGGCGGAGCTCACCGGCTCGTGATGCCCGGTGAGCTGCGCGATCACCTGGCCGGTCGACGCATCCCACACCCGCGCGGTCCTGTCTGCGGACGCGGTCACCACCCGCCGGCCGTCCGGGCTGAAGGCGGCGGTGAAAACCGGTCGCTGATGCCCGGTAAGCTGTGCGATCACCTGACCGGTCGCCGCGTCCCACACACGAGCGGTGCTGTCCGCGGACGCGGTCACCACGCGCTGGCCGTTCGGACTGAAGGCGGCGGAATAAACCAGATCCTGATGCCCGCTGAGCTTTACAATCTGTTTGCCCGTCTGCGCGTCCCACACACGCGCAGTCCTATCCCGCGATGCGGTCACCACACGCTGACCGCCCGGGCTGAATGTCGCGGAATAAACCCACCCCTGATGCCCGCTGAGCAGTGCGATCTGTTTGCCCGTAGCCGCGTCCCACACGCGCGCGGTTCCGTCCCAGGATGCCGTCACCACCCGCTTACCATCTGGGCTGAAGACGGCGGAATCAACCGCATCCTGATGCCCGCTGAGCAGCGCAATTTGCATTGATGCATGCGCGCCACGCATCAGTTCCAGCTCTGCTTCTACCGATCCCGGCGAAAGCCAACCCTTCCCCATCGCCAGCATGGCGAAACGCATTCCGCGATCATAATTTCCCGCGTCGTTCGCGGTCGCCGCGGCCGACGCCAATACAAGGGAAGTCTGGCGTGCGACCGTCCGAGTCTGGTGAATGATCCACCCACCCGTCACAATCACAATGACTGCGATTACGCCCAACAGTACCTGGATGCGTCGCTGCGCGCGCCCTGTCCGTAACGTACTCATATTTCTCAACGTGGCTGACGCCCCATTTCACATCGCCGGATGCAGGATCAATGTGCTGTCGCCAGGCGGGTCACACGCGATGCACACTCATCTCAACAACTTCCTGAGCGGCGTAACTAGCTGCGCTCGCAAACACGCGCGGACACGATCGATTTTCATGATCCGCGCCCGCAGACGGCCATGATTGACGTAGGGGCGTACACTGCGGATCAGGTGGTCTTGCCGGTCAGCGAATGCACGTTGAATCGTCGTGTGAGCCAGCGACAATCCCCGTTCGGCCATCATCTCGACCGGATCGCGTAGGCTGAGCTTGTAGCGGAGATACCAGCGAACACACAGAATGATGATCTCCCGATCAACATGGCGTCCACCGAACAGCTCATCCCGGGTCATCAGTTCGTTTTGCTCCGACAACTGTAACCGATTCGCCGATCCCATTTGCACCAGAACCAGCGAAGGCAGTGCGCGAATTCCGCACCTATATCGGGGCCAACCAGGCGTTCATTCCGAACTACGGCGCATGCTACCGGCACGATGAGACGATTTCCACGACGTTTGTCAGGTAGAGCGTAAACGATGTGGTCAGCAAGCGCTTTGCGAAAAAGCAGCAGATGCGTTGGACCCAGCGCGGCGCGCATCTGCTGCTGCAATCCCGCGTGCAGGTCCTGAACGACGATCTCCGGAAAACCTCCGTTCGCCGGTTTCCCGAAATGAGAGGCGGACTACCCGCTATCTCGAGCGCGGCCTGTGGCAGGAGGTCAAGGACTACATCGCAGCGATGGACACGGATCGGACCCGCGGGCACTGTCACCGCGTGCGGTCGCATGGCTCTTCACGCCGCTGTATCTGGGCGGCCTGCGCATCGCCGGGATCGGCGGAAATACCATGGCCAGTTCTTTCTGCGGCGAGCTACCGACGGGACGATGCGCTGGTGGCTGACCGTGCACGGCAAGGGAAATAAGGAAAAACTGGTCCCCGCCACCCGCGAGCTGATGACGGAACTCTCACGCTTCCGGCAATACCTGGGGATGAGCGTCCTGCCTTCGCCCCATGAGGAAACGCCCATTGTCCTCTCGGCAGGCGGCATACACAGCCGGTCACACCGGTCGCTGACCTTTTGACGCGCTGTGACGCGTTGCCACTCATTTCACCACCCGGCGTCACGGCTTCATTGGTAGGGCTTTAGCGGAGACTCAGGATCGTCAGACCGGATCGTTACTGTCGCATTGTGCTAACCGCTCGGCGGGTGCATGCTTGGTTTGGCCTGTGTGGTAGTACGCACATGACGGAACGCCTTCGCGATGCCACCCGTTGGCGTGGCGTTACAGAACACATCGAGCCTTGTCCATGATCACCCTCACCTGTTCCGAACTCGGGCTGTTACTACAAAGGCTCTGCGAGCGCCGTCGTGAGCTGCTGGCAACGCTGCACGGCGAATACGGTGATCTCGCTGGAGCACGGCCGCCCGAAGAGCTGGGCCCCGAGTCGCATCCCGACGAGACCGCATCGCGCAAAGCGAGCGATCAGTTGCGCACTGCGCTCGCGCGGCACGATTTCGACGAACTGCAGCAGATCGACGCGGCGCTGGCACGCATCGCCGCCGGCCGCTACGGGGCATGCGTCGATTGCGGCGACCCGATCGGTTATGAGCGGCTTGTCGCCGCGCCCTACACGGCCCGCTGCGTTTCATGCCAGACGGCGTTCGAACAACACCGCGTCACCCGTCAATAGGAAACCCATCAGGTCAACGTCCCCTTGTCGCGATAGACGCAGTAGCCCGTCGCACCCATCGATGCGTGCGCGCGAAAATTCGCAAGATCTAAATCGGTCCAGGTCTTTTGTATTGGCGCTCAATCTCCTGGCCTGTTGCAACCCGGCATACCCTGCGTGCACAGCCAATTCATTGGCATCCGGAAACCCCATCGGTGTGGGCACCGCCGGAAACGGCGAAGTGAGGCGCGTTTTCACTCATACGGACATCGGCATTCGGGCTCCCGATGGACTGTGAAGTATTGCCAATCGGCAAAGTCACCTTTGTGTAGAACGTCGACGCCCGGATGTGAAGCGCCCCGCTCGCCGCCATTGGGGCCCGTCGTTCAACCAGATCGCCTCGCGCGATGTCCGGACTTGTCTGGCAGGCGTCTGTCGTCGCGCTCAAACACAAGATTAGACCTGCAGAAGCAGACGGATCGCCATCGGGCAGCTCACGCGAATTCAGGGAAAAAGGATCGCGGCGTAGTTGCGCGCGCTGTGCAGGATGTGAATGACGTCGACGCGCTCGGGAGGCTCGCCAACGACACGATAGAAAACCTGGTGACCGCCGTGAACCCGGTGACGCACGCCATGGTCTTCGTAGCGCGGCACGATTGGGAATGCGACGTACATGTCGGCAAGGCGAGTGCACTCCTCGCGCAACTCGCGTACGAAACTCCGGGCGCGA
Organism: Paraburkholderia hospita; assembly: GCF_002902965.1. Classification (GTDB taxonomy): domain Bacteria; phylum Pseudomonadota; class Gammaproteobacteria; order Burkholderiales; family Burkholderiaceae; genus Paraburkholderia; species Paraburkholderia hospita. The sequence continues at coordinate 690,550 of NZ_CP026108.1, forward strand.
CGGGGATTGTCGCGGGCCATGTAATCGCCGATCGCCTCAAGATCGGCCTCGGCATCAGGAAGGATCTGGACAATCATCGCTTGGCGCCCGCCATTGCATGATATTTTGTTTCAAGCCGGTCAAACACGTCCTCGGCGAGGTTGCCCCGTCCCGCCTCCGAATCGCCAATGCCGCGCTCGATGACCGCATCCAGCGCGGTGAGCTGCATTTCGCGATCCTGAATGAGCTTCACGCCTTCGCGCAAAACCTCGCTTTCCGAGCCGTAGCGCCCCGACTCGACCAACTTCGCGACGTAGGCCTCAAGCTGTTGCCCAAGATCTGCATTGATCATAGCCATACCCCGGAATGTTCATGCGCCCAGACCGCCCAATAAATATTATAAGGCGATGCGGCCCAGCCGGATCTGGTCGAATTCGGGGCACGCGACGGAGGCAAGCCGCGTTGCACATGCCGACAACCACCGACAACAAATGATTCCAAGGTTGGCCGACGACTTTTTCAACAGAACCGCGGCAAGCCTTTCGCCTTCTTCGGCCCCTCCAGAGTGGCAAAACAAAGAAACGGGCAATTTCCCCCGGACCTCTCGCGCGAACCAATTCCGGCGGCACCGGTATCGGCCAATGAAACGCTAATGCTGAACAATCTCGGATTAACCCAAATAGACACCAAATGCAGCACAAGCGCGGGCTCCGTCTCGTTGCGGACCAGCAACTGATACAGCGTGCAACCGCTAGGCGGGCCGACCGAGTCCCAACCCGCTTTGCTTCTCCGCAGGCCTTGCATTAGCTGGTTGCAGATCGCCACGCTCGTGCCCTTCTACTTTCGAGTGCGCCGACGGCTATCATGAGAGCATCGACATGTATTGCATCCGCAGACGCTCTTGACGCTCCAGTACGACGCCACGACCGGACTCGCGTCCGTGGGGCAACGAATATGTCTTGGGGGTAATAGCCATGCTTGACCTGTACATCCGAAAATGCATGGCACGGCACAAAGAACATCGCGTCGATACAAGCTCACGCGCAGACGTCAGCGCTCAGCAAGCTGTCACGCTGGCTGGTTGCGCGCGCGCTAATCGGAAGCGCGGTCGCGGCAGTCGCGATCGTCACCGGCCTGCCAGCCACCGGACTTGCGATTTACCTGATGTTGACACTGCCGTTCGTGCTCTTCGCCTGACCGAGCCTAATGCGCAGCGGCCCTTACCGAGCGGCGAAAATTATGGGTCCAGGCCGGGTAGCCAGCGAGTCGTCCGATGAAGGCACACCTTGGCGCAACAGCAGCCACTTGTCGACTGCGACGTGGTGGTGTCGCGCTAGCACCTCTCAATTGTAAGCGGTAATGCCGGCTCGTCTGGAACCGGTGTGTGAGAAGGAACAAGATTGCGTCCGCAGCTAACCACATTGCGGACGCAGCTTATGACTGACCTACAAACTGACTTTGACTTCCTGCCCCTGCGGGTGATCGGTAAATCGGCCGACGGCAAGAACAGGTACGACCGTGAGGGCAAGCGCAAGCTGATCGAGGCGTGCCAGAAGCCCGGAGCTTCCGTGGCCGGGCTGGCACTGAAGGCCGGCGTGAACGCCAACCAGCTTCGCAAGTGGATTGGCCTGGAGCGCAAACGGACACGTCCCCGACGTGCACGGCAGTCGGCACCAGCCAGTACGCCGGCGTTCGTCCCTGTTCTGGAAGTGGTTGATGGCGGTCCGGCGTACTTGCCGCCACGGCCGTCCCTGGCCGACACCCAGCCAACTACAGCACGGCGTGAGACGACGATGCGCCCCTCGCAACGCCCGCCGTTGCCTTCACGCCTGGTGGCGCAGTTGCCCAACGGGGTGAGTCTTGAACTTGAATGTGCGCAACAGGATACGGCGCTGCTCAAGGATCGAACGCTTACTCCAGGGTCCGCGCGTCGCGTTCGCGTACTACGGCAAGAGCGACAGAGGATCGTTGGTTCTCTCATACCTGCCGTTAGACAGCAATCCGCGTGAGCGTCGGGAACGGGTCGATGCGAGCCATCGGCCCGACGATCCGCACGCAGCGTGAGCGTATCGTTGAAAAGCAACAGGCTGTCGATTTCGAAAAGCAACAGCCGCTTGCGACAGCCTTGTTGCGCAAGCGTTTGAAGGGCAACAAGTGGCGAGGTGCCTACTTGTATTTTATCTCGTACGACCATACGCCGTGCTCGGGGGGCGGGCGCCAAGTGTCGCTAGCGACGGCTCGATCCGCACGGGAATTTCACTCATCCTCGTCGCGCCATCTGATCGGCGGGTGCAGCGGCTGGGTCGTATCTATCCCGGCCATTTGCAGCGCCGCATCGATCTCGGCCAGTTCTGCACTAAAGTTAAGCTCCCACGTCTCACCCTCAGCGCTGCACATCTTCCTGTCGTGGATCACCAGCATGTAGCGCGCGAGCAGCAGGGCGTCAATCAGCTTTGCCTCGCGCTTGGCCTGATCAATGAATGCCTTGGCTTTCATGGTTGCACCTCCGCCTCAGCGCCGCGCGCACGAATCGCGCCACCGGTGTTCGATACCCAAGCCTACACGCAGTTTGGCAATTCGGTCGTGGTGCCGGTCACGAAGCCGTCTCGGAGCTGGCGTGCTCGCGACTTCTTAAGGTGCGCGCAGCAGAGGCAGCGCGTCATTTATTTTTCGTTACGCGACTCAAGTAACGGGTAAATGCTGCATCGTCATCTCCAAAGGACTGCACAACGCCGCGATCCGCCCACCAGATTAGCCGTTCAAGCACGGCGCGTTTGGGCACGCCGTAATGCGCCTCCAGACGCTGGAGGGAAAAGAACTCGCGGCCGTTCATCGTCACCACCAGCCGCTTATCATCCGATTCCGCCTCGTCCGCTGGCACCGGCTTCGCTAAGACCGTCGGGACAGCTGGCTCGGCCGCCATCCGATCACGTGACCTTGCGATCTCGTGACGAGCCTGCGCCAACTGCTTTGTGCAGCCGCTCACAGTCGAGGGCAAGCGCATCATACTCAGTTTTCTTCACAGTAACGGGTTTTTCGTCCGTCCACGTCGGCCCCGGAGGCTGATGCAATCGCTCACGCCCCGGGGCCAGTCTCATCGTGGCTGTTCACAACCGGTGCCGGTGCAGTGTGGACCGATGCCACCACCACCCACGTCTGTGTGCTCAGCCGCCTTGCGATTTCGGCCAGGTCCGCGGGTGAAACGGCCCCTAACATGACCGTCACTTCGTCGAAGTTGTGCTTTTTGTTGTGATGAAACCGCGTGCGTTTCGCCTGCGCGGCGTGCGGTCCCAAAGCCTGCCAGACTGGAATGACCCGCAGTTGACCTGCGACAGTTCGCACTGTGATGCTCGACGACGGGGCATCGGCCCGATGCTTGTCTGGATATGTCATAGCAGTGATTCCAGGTCGACGGTTGCCCGTCGCCTGATGACTGTGGTCGCCCGCGCATCGCGCCGGCAATTGATGGAACGCAGTTCACGCCCGCTGTCGGGCGACCGCCCGGATCGCCGTTTCTCGACGCCACGAGCGCACCTACCAGACAGACGGCGGTCACTGCCGACGCCGCATCACGTCCCAGCAGTGATGATGGTCCATCCGCCTGAGCAACCGCTCCCGCAGATGTTCGCGACGATAGTGGCCAATGACCAGCGTCGCTACGATTGCGAGCACAAACGAACCAACAATCACGCCCACCCAGGGATCGATCATGGCGAACTCCTTTCTGCATGCGAGTGCCCATTAAAGTTCAGTGTAGACGGCCACCCCCGGAACTCGCAATACATCATCTGGCATTCTTCAGCGCATTGGTAAAGCCGTCCAGCTTCATCAACAATACTGAAGCCTGCGCAACGGTAGTTCTCGAGACGGCCTGTCTAGCCAGCAATGCATTGATCCGGTTCCGCCAGTATTCACGTTGCACGACGGGAAGTTCCACGCTGACGTCATCACTGATCTGTACCAGGCGCTCACGTTCAAGCACCATATTCCGGATATGCAAGAACTCCTGCCGCTCATCGTCATGCATCATTGACTGCCTCCGACAGCTCTTCTCCGCATTTCTCGTGTTGGGTGTGCAAGCGATTCAGGCGATGCATATTGAATTAAGCTTAAGGCCTCAATGTTGCGGGGCCTATGAAAAAACTCACGGCATCGATGTTCCCTTACCACTTGTTGCGGTACCGGTCGGCGCAGCACATTGGTCGATCTTTTTCAGATTACGGCGTCGCCGGACCCATGTCGTTCTTCGGGACGATTTGAGCGCGCGGAAACGCGACGCCGCCGGTCATCGCCACAATCGAATGACCGTTTGTGGCGATGACGCCGCGACCTCAAGGCCAGCCGCTCACTCCATATGCTGGCCGCCGTTGATCGCAAGGTTCGCCCCGGTGATGAACGCTGCCTCGTCCGAACACAGGAACGCAACGAGCGCCGCCACTTCCTGCGGTTTGCCCAGACGGCCGGCGGGAATTTGCGGCAGGATCTTCGTTTCCAGGATGTCCTGCGGGATCGCGGTCACCATTTTTGTCGCGAGATAGCCCGGCGAGATCGTATTGACCGTTACGCCCTTGCGAGCAACCTCGAGTGCAAGCGATTTCGTGAAGCCGTGCATGCCCGCCTTGGCCGCCGCATAGTTGGCCTGGCCGATGGCCCCTTTCGAACCGTTGACCGACGAAATATTGACAATGCGGCCCCAGCCGCGCGCAACCATACCTTCGTACAGCGGTTTAGTCATGTTGAACACCGAATCCAGATTGGTTCGGATGACCGCGTCCCAGTCGACCTTGTCCATTTTTTTGAGCGTCATGTCCCGCGTGACCCCTGCGTTGTTCACCAGGATGTCGAGCGGGCCAACCTCAACCTGAATCTTCGCCGCACAGTGCTGACACGAGTCATAGTCGGCCACGTCCACAGGATAGGCGCGAAACCTGTAGCCCTGGGATTCCATTCTGGCCAGCCAGTCATTTGCGCCGGCATTGCTTGGTGAGTATGTGACTACCACCGCGCAATCCGCATCGTGCAGTTTCATGCTGATCGCTTCTCCAAGGCCGCCCATACCGCCCGTCACTACCGCGATTCGCTTCGTCATCCTACTTATCCTTGATGTTACTTTCTGCGAGAGTTGTGAGTTTTCAATGGCAGCGCTGCATCTACCACCACTGTCTTGCAGCAATGCGTTGCCGCCGCCGGCTGGACCGAAGATTACGGACTCGACATTGCTCAAATCGCACGATTGCTTGTTGGCTTCGAATATCGCGCGAATGGAGAGCAGTTCGTCTGCGCGCCAGAGTACGCGTCGCAAACGCACCGCTTCACATGAGTTGAATGATTAGACGCGCTCGACTGCGAGCGCCACGCCCATGCCGCCGCCGATACACAGCGAAGCCAGGCCCTTCTTCGCATCGCGCTTCTGCATTTCGTGCAGCAGCGTGACGAGGATACGGGCGCCCGACGCGCCGATCGGGTGACCGATCGCGATCGCCCCGCCGTTCACGTTGATCTTCGACGTGTCCCAGCCCATCTGCTTGTGCACGGCCAGCGCCTGCGCCGCGAATGCCTCGTTGATTTCCATCAGGTCGAGGTCGTTCACGCCCCAGCCCGCACGCTCCAGACAACGGCGCGATGCCGGCACCGGGCCCATGCCCATCACCTTCGGATCGACGCCCGCGTTCGCGTACGCCTTGATACGCGCGAGCGGCGTGAGACCCAGCGCCTCAGCCTTCTTCGCCGACATCACGACAACCGCCGCCGCGCCGTCGTTCAGCCCCGACGCGTTCGCCGCCGTCACCGTGCCTTCCTTCGAGAAGGCCGGCTTCAGTCCCGCCAGCGATTCAGCCGTGACGCCGTGGCGCACGAATTCATCCGTTGCGAACGACAGCGGATCGCCCTTTCGCTGCGGAATCTGGATCGGCACGATTTCATCATCGAAGCGACCGGCCTTCTGTGCGGCTTCCGCCTTGTTCTGCGAAAGCGCCGCGAACTTGTCCTGGTCTTCGCGTGAAATGCCGTGTTCCTTCGCAACGTTCTCAGCCGTCACGCCCATGTGGTACTGGTTGTACACGTCCCACAGGCCGTCGACGATCATGCTGTCGATCAGCTTCGCGTCGCCCATGCGGAAGCCGTCGCGCGAGCCCGGCAGCACGTGCGGCGCCGCGCTCATGTTTTCCTGGCCGCCCGCGATGACGATGTCCGCGTCGCCCGCGATGATCGCGTTGGCGGCCAGCATCACGGCCTTCAGGCCCGAGCCGCACACCTTGTTGATGGTCATGCCGGGCACTGCCATCGGCAGACCGGCCTTGATCAGCGACTGACGCGCCGGGTTCTGTCCCGAGCCCGCCGTCAGCACCTGACCCAGGATCACTTCGTTCACCTGCTCAGGCTTGAGGCCCGAGTGCTCCAGCACGGCGCGGATCACCGTGGCGCCCAGTTCCGGCGCTGCAATCTTCGCCAGCGACCCACCAAATTTACCAACGGCCGTACGGGCCGCCGATACGATCACAACATCAGTCATTTCCACTCCTTAGATGACAATACGCAACCTTGAATTGCTCTAACCATTACGCTGGACTTGCCGTGGCACGTCATTGCGCGTAGTCAGGTCCCCCGAGAACTGGGCAACGGAATCAACATGGAACTTGCAACGCTGCCAGCTGAGTGCGCGAAGCGCGCGACATGACTTTCCGAACCGGTTTATTGGATCAGCCAGTCAGGGCATAAAAACGCTTGAGTGGCGCAACGGGCAACCTGTCGCGGTTCAACCCTTACTGCTTCGCTGCGCGCGACATCTGCGCGGGGGCCTGCTGGCCAGCCTTCGAGGCAGCGGCACTCGTAGCGGCAAGGTTGCTTTGCGTTAATTCAATGGCTTGCGTGGCAGCCTTGCGCACCGTTTCATACGTGAGGCTGGCTGTCGAGAACGCCGATTTCAGCACTGTGATGGCGGCTTCGGCACCGGCGGGTGCGCTCGTCGCAAAACTGTCGACGAGCGTTTGCGCGTCGCGGTTCTGCTGCTCGTGCCGCGCCTGCGAGACTTTCAGCAATTCTGCTTGTGTACCCGAAGCGATTTCATACAGGTGGCGGTTATATGACAACATCTTCTCGGCCGCGACCTGCATTGCGTTGATCTGACTCGTGACGATCGCCTCCGTGGGCTGGCCAGAGAGCGCTTCTTTCCAGCTTACTTCGCCTTCTGCAAGCGCAGACCTGAGCAGATTCAGTGCGGCCACTTTCTGTAACCCTTGGAATGCCTGATTCGTCAGCGCGAACAGGGTGATGACATTGCCCTTGTTGCAAAGGAACCAGTTGTTCTGTGAAAACGCTCATTAAGATCGCCTATTCATTTAGCATAACGAAACGCCCGTCCGTCATTGCGTCACCACAAGCAATGAGAAGTGCGAACCCTAGCCGCCTAACACGGCATGGTGCGATGCATCAATTGAGGAATCATTCTAATATAGCGCATCTAATATTTGGGATGACACTACGTAGGTGATTACCCGTACGTCGGTCGGCCTGATTAATTACTCCAGGGCAGCATGCGCAACTGCTTCGAAATTGATGCCCGTCAGGTATTGATTGATACCTAAAACAGCGTTGAACGCCACTTCAGAACCGCGCCGACCGAGATGTTGCTCCCGCGAGGCGCGGCTATCATCGCCAAGTATCGTCGCGCCGTGGCGATCATCGCCCGGTCAGCATGCGGAGGATTTTCTGTACGATGCACTCATGCTGCTCCAGCGCCTCATCGAGCGTACGTGCTCCGTAGCTCTCGTTGTCCCGCTCCTGCATTCCGGCAACACGGGTCACGAACAGCAGGGCCTCCCCGTTACCCGCTTCGGATACACCGCGGAAGCGGGTCGTGACTGTCACGCCGGATTCCTCCATCAATGTGCGGCGAAAGATCAGGTCGTTCTCAGACATCCAGCGCGACCACTCGCTGAAGTCGAACACCTCGACCGGCCTGTTCTTCCCATCGAGGACGTACAGGCGTTTGCGTTTGCGTGGGACGGTGCCGGGTTTCATATTTCAATAAGGTGGCGTGAGCAGGAAGCTGATCGCCTCCCGCCACCAGGTCTCGTCGACGCGCCCGATCCAGTCGTTGTGCTCCGCCGCCTTTACGACTATCAGCTGTCTCGGACCGGCCAGCGCGTTGTAGAGCGCCTCGCCGAAACGCGCGGGAACGATGCTGTCGCTTTCCGCCACCACGACGAGAACCGGGCGGTCGAACGACGCCAGGCAGGTCACGCTGTCGTATCGGTCGCGCAGCAGCCATTTCACGGGCAGCCACGGATAGTGGTGAGCGGCGACGTGCTCAAGCCGATCCCATGGCGTGATGAGCAGCAAGCCTGTGACCTTGTCGCGTTCGCGCGAGCCAGTCGAAGCCGCGACGCCGGCCCGAGCGATTCACCGATGAGCACCAGCGGCGCGCCGTATAAGCGATGGGCGAGCGCGATGGTCTGTTGGGCATCGGCCACCAGAGTCTCTTCGCCGGGCGCGCCGTCGCGGGGCCCGTAGCCCGGATATTCGGCGAGGATGACCCGCAGCCCGAGCCGGGTGAGCACCCCGGCGTAGAACGAACGGTGTCCGGCGTGCCCTGCATTGCCGTGAAAGACGATGGCCGTGCCGCGCGCCTCTGCGGCCGGGCTGGCCACGAGGCCCCGAAACGCCTCGGGCGTCGGCCAGGCGCGAAGTCCGCCGGAAACGAGGTCCTCGATTCGGGCTTTCTCGGGGAAGTAGAGAAAACGATCCTGCAAGATGGCGGCTCCCGCGACTACGATCAGACACGACACGCGGCGGTGAAATGCGGCATCGACCTGGTGATTGTGATCGCCTCAGGCCCGACTGATCTAGCACCGCTACAGCGATGCAATGAATACGTCCCACGGCGTTGCCTGCATGGTCTCGGTGGCGGCGTGTCCGCCGCCGCGGATGATCAGCGCCGCCCGCTCACGCTGTTTCAGATCATTCGACTCAGCAACATCGACGACGTCGAAGCGACCGAGTGTCGGATAGCTGTCCTTCCAGGTGACAGCGGGGCATTCGGCCTTGATCTTCCCGGCCACTGTGGCGGCGAGTTGCTTCAGATCCATGGGATCCTTGAACGCGTCAGAAGCGAGACGGCTGAGGATGACGTACGTAGCAATGGCATACCTCCGTGTAGGATATTGCTGCGCAATCAGGCACGGCAGTCACTCGGAAGCAGATGGCCGCGCACCGAGCGGAGCCGTTGCCGCGCGTCCTGGCGGCGCTGAAGTGACAATTGCCCCGGCGGATTGGACCGGGGCTGTCGGTCAGGTCAGTGGAATTGACGCTTCAGGTCAGTAAGTTCCGAATGCATCGTACTGACTGCATCCTTGATCCTGGCGTCGAGACTACCGACCTGCTGGCAAGCGCGCTCTGCACGATCGCCTATCCGTTCGAGATCATCGACACACTGCCGGATCCGATCCTCATCGTTGGACGCCATGACCTTCTTTGCTGATTTGCACTCCTTATCAAGTTCGTCCATCCGGTTCATCAAATCAGCTGGGATCGTCTTGTCAGCATGGCATGTCCGTGATGCATCGCTGATGGTTTGCTGCAGATGAGTAAAGCGCTTTTGGATTTCACTGGCTTGCAACATGATGCCCCCTTTTCTTGAACATCAGTTCCAGATGAATTTCAGGCAGCAGTAGTAACGTGTTGCCCGTGCCCCGTCATTTGCGCGCTTGAACGGGCCACGTTGCATTGCGTCAACGCGGCCCCGGGCACGCGAATGATGCTCTTCCAGTGTAGGCCAGATCTCTTGGCTGCTCCCACGTGTCCCTGCGACCAGCTTGGCGCCTTGTTCGAGCCTTTACGGCAGGAACACGCCAAACTCTGCAGCAATCCATGCACCTTTGCGCGGAAGGGTCAAACTCGAGATCCCGAAGGTTTGCTACATGCGGCTTGACGCCTTTCTGCCGCAGAACCGTGATCGACTACTCGCGCCTCCCCTTGTCCTGAGGTATGCCCCCAATTGAAATCGATAGCTTATCCAGCTGATCGACCGACAATAGATGCTCTGACCTCCGGATTAGAAAAGGGGAAGTAAGACAGCGACAGGGGATTGACGGCAGGAGCAGGATCGCGAACGGCGCAATCCGGGACGTTTCGCATATTGACGCCCTTGCGCCGCAAGCCCCAGACGTGGACCTCCCGAGACTGCGTTTAGCCTGGTCTGGACACCAGTGGCAGGCGCACCTGGAAGGTCGTTTGTCCCGGGCGTGAACTGACAAGAAGCGCACCGCGGTGCCGGTTGACGACCGTCTGATACGAGATGTCGAGGCCCAGGCCCGTACCTTGACCCGGCGGCTTGGTGCTGAAAAAAGGCTCGAACAGATGCGGCATGACATCGTCTGCGATGCCGGTCCCGTTGTCGGTGAACTCGACCACTGCCTAGTCCATCTCGCGGTAAGTCCGCACAACGATCTCGCCTTTGCCACTCATGGCATCAATGGCGTTGTCGATCAGGTTGGTCCATACCTGATTGAGTTCGCTGCCATACAGGCTCAGATGCGGCAGGCTGTGATCGTACTCACGATGCACGGTGACACCCTGCCTGAGCCGGTGTTGCATGATGATGAGGGTATCTTCAATGCCTTCATGGATGTCCACATCCTGCTGCGGCGACTGGTCCATGTGCGAGTAGGATTTCATCGCCCGGATGATCCCTGAAATCCGGACCGACCCAACGCGGATGTCTTCCATCAGCGCGTTGAGTTCCAGTGTCGACGCGAGCCAGTGGATGGCGGCGGCAAACTGCTCCCTGTTCAGGGTGACGGCAAGCGAGTCAAGTTCCTCCTGCAGGATTCCCGCGCTGACAAGGCATGGCGCCAGGAGCCACGCCTTCCCGACACCCTGTGCGAGCAGCCAGTCGCTGAGCGCGTCCGCTGCCTGATTCCGCTTCAGGGCATCGATAGCCGACATCACGTTGGTCAGTCCCTGGCGTTCGCCCAGACTCTCGAGGATTTTCATTGCATCGACAGGAATCGAGCTATCCCTCAACTCGATGTGCGCAACCTTCAGCGTTGCGAGTGCGGCCAGCGCACGGTCCGCCGTGCGCACCAGTGCAGCCGCAGGATTATTTAATTCGTGCGCGAGGCCCGCGGCGAGCGTGCCGAGGGCAGCCAGTTTTTCCCGGTTACGCAGCGTCGCCTCCAGGTTCATCAGGCGATCAAAGGAGCTGTGGAAGATCAGCCGGCAGAAGGTCTCCGAGCCGACCAGCAATTCGCGGAACGCGCGTTCCGGCAGCAGCGCCACGCGCCCGTCGGTGACCGCTTTGAGCGTGCCAGGCGCGGGCGTTCCCGAGAGCAGCGAGACTGCCCCGAAGTAGCTGGGCGCAATGAACCGGGACGTGGGAATCTGCTGCCCGCGGGAAAGCTTTGTCGCGGCGACTTCACCCTGCAGCACGACGTAAAAGTGGGACCTCGTTTCGCCTTCACGGGCAAGGACCTCCCCTGCCGTGATGCTGACTTCCGTCAGCTGTTCGCGCAGCCACTGCAAAAGCGCTTCTGACAGATCCCTGAAGAGCGGATGCCCGCGCAGTTCGTCCAGCTGGATCATGAGGCCGGCCTACGGGTTGAACAGCATGAATCTTGTGTGAAGCAGGTGTTCACGACACATCGTGACTCCGGACGGCGGCTTCAGAACGAATTGTAGTGCCTGCTCGTCGGCCGCCGTGTTCCCGTGTTCCATTAGCCGCCTCTCTGGTTGTCGTCGCCGTCCATCGCCGGATCAGCCGTGGGGTGCGGGAACGGAAGACTCGCGGGCAATTGAGCCCGCCAGGTATGCTTCCATCAGTTGGGCAAGCACCGCGGATTCAACTGATGATCTCGCCGGTCCACCGGTCGCGATGGGCCCAGAATGGGCACAGCGGACAGGTTTCGCCTTCCGGATAGTCGATGCCTTCCTCATGCGGACACCCGATGATGCGATCGATGGCGGCGACCGAGCGCGCCCCATGCTGTTCAATGAACCGGACGATCTGTTCGGTGACTGCCGGATCGGTTCTCGCATCGGACGTTTCACAGAACCACCGCTCAACCGGGTCAGCATCTGCGCCTTCGTGCGTGACAATGCCCACCGACACCTTCGTCGCCCGCGTGTCGTCGGGCCCATAAAAGGCCACCGTTGCGACCGGGTAGCCGCAGAAGCCCTGACGACTTTTTTTCGCGAGCTTGTCCCGGTACCACTGCGCCTTCAATGACATGTCGCCTCCGTGCCTGCGCCCGACTTCTCCATGTGACGACGTCAGCGATGATCACAGCCGGTGGTCGTCATCCTCACCGGTGCTGCACTTTTCGTGTTGCCATGTACGCCTCGAACAGACCCGCATGCAACCGGCTGAATTCCTGACGCAGACTGACCAGTTCGTGCTGGTCGCCTTCGTGCTCCCGCCGCAGGATCTCACCCAGCAGGGCCGTTGCGCGTGACGCCGGCTCGCCATGCTGCACGCGCGCCTCGCTGAGGCGCTCCGCGAGCGCCGGCTTGACCACCAGCAGCCAGGCCGTATGCGCAAGCCAAGAACGATTCCATGATACTCGCAGGCTGTGTTAAAGAGGCCGCCCACTCGAACACAGCATGAGGATCTGGGCGATGACAGCAAGACGAACCACCATCCGGCAACTGCCGTTGACCGAGGTTGTTGACCGCGACACACCCGGCGCGACGCCGGTCAGCATCACCACGCCCGAGGGCGGCGCCATCTACCACACGGTCCTGCTCGCAGACCCGGACACCAGCAGGAGGCGCGACTCCCGTCCGCAGTCGATCGCAGGTACCTTCCCACTTTTCCCTGTTGTCCGACTCGCGGACGGCACGCCGTGGGCTGAGGCGAACATCTGGCTCATCGATATGATGGAGTCGAAGTCGTCGCCCAACATGCTGACCTTCGCCAGCATCGCAGACGATCTGGTGGCGTTCCGTCGTTATCTGGATGACGAGGGCATCGACTGGCTGGTGTTCCCCGTGAACAAGCGGCAACGTCCGACCTACCGCTATAGCGCCTCGATCAAGCTGGCCGTGCAGGCAGGCGAACTGTCTCCGAGCGTCGCCAGGCGTCGTATGGGCACTATCGTGCGCTTCTATCGCTGGCTAATGACCGAAGCAGGCTTCAAGCCCGTGAACGCGCCGTGGGTCGAATCTGACCGGTTCATCGAGTTCAAGGACCAGAAGGGCTTCAGCAGCGTGATCGAGGTCAAGACCACCGACCTGTCGATCAGTGGTCGGCGCGCAGAAGACCCGTGGGACGACCGCATTCAGGACGGCGCTCGCCTGCGCCCGCTCCCCTCTTCCGAGCAGTCGGTACTGCTTGAATCGTTAGCCGCTCTCGGCAACACCGAGATGACGCTCGTTCATCTGTTCGCACTGTTGACGGGCGCTCGGATCCAGACGGTACTGACCATGCGCGCGAAACACGTGATGCGCAAGCCGGGCGAGTTTCACGGCGACGACATCCGTCTCGCCTGCGGACCGGGTACGGGCATCGACACGAAGGGCGGTGTCAAGGGCGTGTTGCATCTGCCGCGCGGTTTCTACGAGCGGCTGTACATCTATATGCACAGCGATCGTGCGCGCAAGCGTCGCCAACTGGCAGACGGCGGCGATCACTTCGACCAGCCGCTCTTTCTGAGCCATCGCGGTGCGCCGCTCTACGAGGACCGCGCGTCGCGCGCCCCGGTCAGCACTGGCCCGCACGTACGCCGTCACCTCAAGACGGGGCAGGCCGTACGCCAGTTCATCAGGGACGAACTGTTGCCCATGATGCGCGTACAGCTCGGCAACCCCAGGTACGAGTTCAGCTTCCACGACCTGCGCGCGACCTACGGGCTGAACATGGTCGACACGATGACAGCGAATGAGACTAAGTACACCCGGGCACTCGATCAGTTGCGGCAGTTGATGTGGCACGCCCGGCCGTCCACGACCGAGATTTACCTCGGCTACCGCGAGAACCGCAAGCTCTTCGACGCTGTGCAGGACGGCTGGGGCACGCACCTGTCGGCACTGGTCACGCGCGCCCTCGACACTGCGGTGGCAGCATGAGCCGCCTTTATGAGGAAGTGTGCATGCCGCTCGCGGAGGGCACAACGCTGCTGCACCCCGAACGCGCGTTGCTCAAGTGGGAAGGCCTTGCCAGCAGGTCCGATATCGGGCGGATCTGCTACCTGACGCGTGATACGTCGAGCCGGCAGCGCACGCGACGCACTTTCGACCAAACAAGCTTCAGCAGCGAACGGGCCAAGGTCGTACGCCTGCTGGTGGCGCAGCTTTCCGGGCGTATGACCCTTGGCGCGATGCGTCCGAAGACGGTCTACGGTGCTCTGCGCGTCATGCTTGACTTCGTCAACTGGGCCGACATGCAGGGCCTGCATCAGGTGCTCTGTGACGAGAAGGCTACCGCGGACGCGGTTCATCGCTACTTCCGTGAGAAGCGCGAACAGGTCTCATTGGGCAGCCTGCACCGCAATTCCGTCGCCCGCTATCAGCGCAATCTGCTGTCGATGCTACGTGAGCTCTTCAGAGACGACGACTTCTGTACCGATGCGAGGGTGCTGCGCAGCCAAGAGGCTGCTTCTGTGCCAACGGCTGTGCCAGATGCCGAAGCACAAGCCTCCCTGCTCGCATGGGCTGACGCACTCTTCAACAGCATCACCACGCTCGTACTCGATTTCAAGCCGTACCCGATGCACGTGACCACGGCACGAGGCGAGCATCTTTGCCTTGTTCCGCACCCATTTGGCCGTAATAAAGGCGACGACTCGCGCGGCCTGCTTGGCTGGAATCTGGAGACGGGAGAGCCGCGCACTCGCGAAGAACTCACGACGCGCATGGCTGGGGCAGGAGCTAAAAATCCTCGAACGAGTTCGTGGAGCATCGCCAGGCTAACGGCTAAAAATCTTGCGGCGGCGAACGCGGACGCGCAGTCTCCGATCCGCCGCTCGCACGCTTCGATAGCGGTCTCCTGTTTCGCCGCGCTGTTTCTCGCCGAAACAGGCATCAATCTCGCGCAACTGCTGGCCATGAAGTGGAGCCCGGGGCTCGCCGCGAGCCTGCAGGATGCGTCAGTTGCACGTCAGAAGTTTCGCGAGGTCAAGTACCGTGCAGCCGGGAAGGACGTAACGTTTACCGTCTCGTTGGGTTTCATGCCGAAGCTCAAGACGTATCTGGCGCTGCGCGAGTATCTGGTGCAGGACGCAGACTGCGACGGGTTATTCATCGTAGTCGGGAATCAGGTACAGCTACGACGGCCAATCGGTCTCCCAACCGAATTTCTGACTCTGCTTTACGCGCGGCTCAACAAGCTCGGGATCGTGCTGCCGCGAATTAGCGCACGTCAGTGGCGCGCGGCGAAGCAGGATTGGGCGGTGAGCAACCACGGCCCCATCGTCGCAGCGAAGCTGATGGGGCACTCGCTGGCCACGGCACTGCGTTCATACTCGAACGGCACGGACGCCGCACACAAGGCAGAGATGGGCGCGTTCCTCGCTTTGGTGGAGAAGACCGTGCTCAAGCCCGTCAACGACCCGGCGGGCAGCATCAGGAGTGCGGTGGGTGTCTGCATCGAGTTCAACAAGCCTGCGCCAATCGCGGCATCGGTCACCGTACAGCCTGATTGCCGCTCGACCGAAGGGTGTCTCTTCTGCGACCAGTACCGCGTACACGCTGACGTCGCCGACATCCGCAAGCTGCTGAGCTGTCGTCACTGCGTCAGGCTCGTGAGCGGACGTGCCGACTCGATTGAGCAGTACGACAGTTCGTTCGGTGCCGTGCTGCGGCGCGTTGACTTCCTGCTGGATGAACTGCGCAAGCGCGACGCCGCGTTGGTCCATCAGATTGAGCAGGACGTTGACATCGAAGGGAATCTGGACACTTTCTGGTTGGCCAAGCTCAACCAGCTTTTCGAATTGGGAGTGGCATGAACAACACGCTGATTGCGCCGATCGCTGAGCGTCCCGACTGGTATCGGGTAGAGGACGATACGGTCGTCACGCACGATACGGCTGGGAACACTGTTTCGCTGTTTGGTGACGACGCCTGGGACATCCGTGCATACATGGTTGGGCCACGCAGCACCCATCTCTATTTCAGGGGTCACTCGCCTGACGGCGTGAGCCGCGCGCTTTCAGAAGCGACTACGCGTCAATGGAAGCAGGTCATGTACTTTCTGATGCACGAAGCGACCGATACGGTACCGGCGTCCGGCACGCTTCAGGCTCGTTCAATGTACCTGAGGGAGTTCATGTTCTTTGCCGCCGCACTTCAGCTTACGCTCTACGAGGGCCTGTCCAACATCGCCGTTGTTCTGGACTATGCGGCGCAAGCCGGGATGGAGGCGAAGGCCCAACGCCTTCATTCGATTCTGGTGAAGCTTCACCGTCTGGGGGTCGAGACCACAGGGCTGCGCGTACCGCTGGCCCAACTGCATAGGCCTCTGCTTGAACGCTGGGCGCAACACGCTGGATACTCGCAATACCCTGTCATCCCGACGCGGATCTACCAGCACTTCCTGTCGACCTGTCAGCATGACCTCGGCATCGCTGAGGGCGTCGCTGACGTTCTGTCGGACTACCTCGCACGCGGGTACGCTGGCGAGAGTCCTGGCGTCTCTGCGGCACTGGTAAGGGCTGCCGCGCACTTCCGGTGCAAGGACCGCCGTTACGTCGTGTCGTCGCTTGTCGCGTCAATTAGCGCGCTATGTCAGCTTGTCATCGTGTCGTTCACCGGCATGCGCGCGGCGGAAGCGGAGAACCTGCCGTACGACTGCCTGAGCGAGACCCGTCTCGATGGCGTGACGCACTACACCATCGAGGGTGTCACGACCAAGCTGTCGGGCGGGCGTCCCAGGCGCGCATGCTGGGTGACCGGTCCGCTCGCTGCTCGCGCCGTCAGGCTCGCGCAACGGCTGTCGGGCGAGGCGCACCGGGCACACGGCGCGCAAGGCTACGCCGAATCGACGGACGGTTCGCACCTGCTGTTCTGCCGGATGGGTCTGAATCTGAGTTATGGGTACGTGGCAAACCGGGCGGCGAGTAACGTACATGACGATATCGAAGCCTTTCGTGAGCGTGTCTTCCCGACGATCACGGTCGAGGACATCGCTGAGCTGAAGCGTGTCGACATGCACCGCGCCTGGGAAGACGAGCCGAAGTACGCGGCCGGGCAACAGTGGCCGTTCACGCGCCATCAGCTTCGCCGCACGCTCGCGCTGTACGCGCACCGCAGCGGTCTCGTAACGCTGCCGACGCTCAAGCGTCAGTTGCAGCACATCACGCAGGAGATGAGCATGTACTACGCTCGTGGCTCGGCATTCGCGAAAGGCTTCATCGACACCGACAAGACCCACTTCGCGAAGGAATGGGCCGAGGCACAGGGCCTGTCCGAGTACCTTGCGTACGCCGAGCAGGTGCTGTTCTCTGACGGGCGGCTATTCGGCGGGCATGCAGCGTGGACGCAGAGCCGTGCCGTGCAGGCCTCGCCTGTGTCGGTCTACTCGCGCGAGCAGACGATCAGGATGTTCGAGAAGGGCGAGCTGGCGTACCGCGAGACAGTGCTAGGCGGCTGTGCCAGCGTCGAACAGTGCAAGTCGACGCCGCTCGACTGGATGCGTCTGGATTGCCTTGAATCGGACTGCCGTAACCTCGTGGTTGTGCCGTCAAAGCTTCAGCGCGTGATCAAGGCGCAGCAGGCTACGGTCGAGAAGCTGCGCGCTGTCGATGAGGCTAGCGTCGAATACCGTATCGAAGCACAGACGCTGCAACGACTGCTTGTCGCGCAAGAGAACCTGATCAACCCGGAGACAGCATGAGCGGCGCCATGACCGACTACTACGCCGCCCTTGAACGGCTGAAAAAGCGCAAGAATGCGCGTATCAACAACGACACCGTAGCGATCGAGGCGGGCCGCAAGAAGGGCAGCATCAAGAAGTCGCGCCCGCAGTTCGCTGAACTGATCGAAGCGATCGACGCGGCCAACGCAGTAGCCGAGCGCCCGAAGCGCGAACTGACCGACCGTCTGAACCGCGCGAAGGGCGACGCGAAGGATCTGCAGGCACAGCTTGACGAGTCGCTGGCTCGTGAACTCGCACTGCTGCGGCAGGTGTTCGGCCTGCGCAAAGAACTGGCCGCGCTGCGTGGCGGTAGCGTCCTGCCCTTGCAGCCGCGCTAGATCGAGGCGGACGTCTTCGCTCGAAACGGGCGCTTGGGCTGTTTCGCTTGCGTCGATTTGATGTTCGGGAAGATTCCCGGTACGGCTCACCCCGCGTAATGACGCATCAAATTCGATCGTGGTTCTGTGAGACCGCTGAACGGGTCAAGGGCGGGCGAAGCCCGGCGAAGTGAACCCTTGATGCGCGGTGGTTTGACACCCTCTAGCATGGTTGGACGCCCGGCTTTATCGGGCTTCCAACCATGCGGAACTTGCTGCGAAAGATGGACACTCCGACGGTCGTGCTGTCCACTTTTTCGGCTGATCTGATGGACACCTCGCAGACAGCTGATCCCAGTATTTTCAAGGCTCCGGGCGATGTCCATTGTTTTTCTCTTGCGCGTAACGCCGGGAACCACGCGTAATCGTCGACCTCGCCCGTGCCGGGAAACTCCGCATCGAAACGCCGGCGCAGCGTGTCAAGCGACGCGTCGCCCAGCGCGGACACTAACGCCGCAAACCGTGCCGGCGCCAGCCACGCCAGTTCCGCAAGCAGCGGCCACGCGGCATCCAGCCCCTCGGCCCGGTAGCGGGCCTCGGTCATCCACGCAAGGGGTACCGGGATGCGCCACCACGATTCAATGCGCTCGATCGCGTCACTCGCGGCCCTCCACTCGCCTGCCAGCAGCCACAGGGGTACGGCATGACTGCCGGCATCGTTGCCGCGAAAGGCCAGGGCCGCCGCCCGCGCGGCGAGCGCTCGCCAGCACGGTGCGAGCCACGCGTGAACAGTCTGGGCGGGCAGCGCCCGCCGGGCGGCCGGGACCACCTCGTCCTCCAGATGACGGCGGGCGCTGGCCAGCGCCGCGTGATCCGCAAAGGGCGTTGTGGCACCACCTTCGAGTTCACGGACCAGCATGGTCATCGCGGACAGCGCGCCGTCGTCGGGGTATTCGCCGGCGAGCCGTTCCAGTGCCGTACGCGCGGCCGTCGCATCACGCCGCTGCAACTGCTCCAGTACGTCATTGCGCAGCATCACGTCACGGCTGTCGGCAAAGATATCCAGTTGCTGCACGCTCTGCATGGTCATCGCGCTCAGAAAAGTTGCTCTTCAGGACGGGCCAGATTAGCCCACTTCACCGTGCTGCGGAAGGTGCGACCGTCTTCATCCACCGACTCGATGATCACGCGCTGGCCGCTGGCTTCGGCAATCACCCGCACGGTGCGCTCGCCGTAGCGCATCAGCGCGCCGATCGGTGGGCAGGCCGGGGCGTTGCGCCGGTTTCGCCCTGCTCGCCCGGCTTGTCCCTTGCGCGGGCGACTGCTGTTTTCCATCATGCCTGGCCCCGCTTCTTGCGGCGTGCCGCCATCTTGCCGGATGGCGTCGAGGCGGCCGGGATCTTGCGCGCCGGACCCGGTGTCCGCGCCGGGCGCGTCGCGGCGGACTTTGCGCGAACCGGTCGCGCCTCGTGCGTATCGGCCTCGCGCATTGCCGCGAGCTGCTGCTGCAGCGTCGCGTTCGTCGCCTGCACGGCATCGAGGCGCCCCTGCAGCACCCCCGCCTGGTGGCGTGCGTCTCCGAGCTGTGCCTGCAGTGCCTCGACCGCGCGACGATGGTCGGCCTCGCGCCGGTCGGCCCGCTTCGAGGTCTCGTCGACTTCCTTCTGCAGCTTCACGGCGGCACCCCGCTCGCGATCGATCTCGAGCAGCGCCCGCTTCTCGGTCGCACGCAGGCGCTCCTCCGCGCGCTCCGCCGTCTCGCGCAGCTTGTCGAGATCCCGTGAGAAGCCTTCTCGCACCCTGGCGAGTTCACGGTCGCGCTCCGCCGCCCCGGCCTTCAGTCGTGAGATTTCGGCGTCCAGCGCCTTACGCGCCGCGTGCCCCTCGGCCTGCGCCTTCTCCAGTTCGCGGACCTCGACCTGCGCGGCGAGCAGGGCGGCCGTGCGCTGCTCGAGCGCGGTTTCCGTCCGCTCCAGTTCGCCGCGCGCGGCCGCAACACGCTGTTCCGCTTCGGTGCGCTCGCCCTCCACTTCCGCGCGCAGCGCCTCGAGCTCTGCCTGTGCGGAGGCGGTCGCGCGCGTCCACAGCGTTGCGACGAGCTCGCCGGCCGCGGCGCCGAGATCGGCCGGCAGGTCCGGATGTTCGATGCGCACGCGGCTCTTTTCCCGGAGCTCCGCCCAGAACTCGCCGAGCACCGACGCGGGCGTGCCCATGCTGCCGCGCTTCACCAGCTGGTACAGGCGGTTCGCAGTCGGCGTCTGGCCGAAGCGGAAGAACAGCAGCGCGCACACCTCGCGGTACAGCTCGCGCGTTTTCGGGAATTCGGCTTTCAGGCGGTCGATGTCGGCCGCAAGGCGCGCCTCATCGGACGGCAGATCGGGTGGAATGGCGGACGAAACAGCGGACAGATCACCGGACATGGAGATGGAGATGGAGATGGAGATGGAGATGGATAGACGTTCAGATAGATTAATAATACAACGTAAAACGCATAATATCCAATTACATAACGCCAGTAATTTGACATTAACCCCATAATGTCGAAATAATTGGGGCAACGGGCTGCTGTCCAATCTGCCAGGGACAGATGGCGGCCGGCCTGCTCCCGGAAACGCTCACCCTTCCCGAAAAAGCTCACCTTTTTTCATGCCGCCCTCGCACAACCTGGTCGCGCTGCACCCCGCCCCACTCGAGGCACTCGCCATTCCCGCCGAGCTCGACGGCCGCGCGGGGACCAACCGCGCAACGGGCAGCCACGCGCAGATTGCGGCAACGAATGATCTCGATGCCATCCGTGCGTGGCTTGCGCGCTTCGCCGTCAAGCCGGCGACCTTCGACAGCTACCGCAAGGAGGCCGAGCGGCTGCTGCTCTGGTCGCTGGTGGAGCTGGGCAAGCCGCTGTCGTCGCTCACACACGAGGATTGCCTGCGCTACCGGCACTTCCTCGCGGATCCGCAACCTGCGGCAACGTGGGTCGCGGGCGGCGGTGCGGGCGGCGGCCGCAAGCATCCACGGGGCGACGCCCGCTGGCGGCCCTTTCACGGCCCGCTGTCGCCCACCAGCATCCGCCAGGCGATGGTGATCCTGAATGTGCTGTTTTCGTGGCTGGTGCAGGCCGGCTATCTCGCGGGCAACCCGCTCGCGCTCTCGCGCCAGCGCACCCCAAAAGCCGCCCCGCGCATCACCCGCTATCTGGAGCCCGGCCTGTGGCAGGAGGTCAAGGACTTCATTGCGTCGATGCCGCAGGAGACCGCCCGGGACCGCGCGCACTATCATCGCGTGCGATGGCTGTTCACGCTGCTGTATCTGGGCGGGCTGCGCATCGCCGAGGCCGGCGGCAATTCGATGGGCCAGTTCTTCGTGCGGCGCGACGCCGACGGGACGATGCGCTGGTGGCTCACCGTGCACGGCAAGGGTGACAGGGACCGCCTCGTGCCGGCAACCCGCGAACTGATGACGGAACTGTCACGCTACCGGCAGCACCTGGGGATGACGGCCCTGCCCTCACCGAACGAGACGACGCCGCTCGTCCTCCCCATAGGAAGTACGGCGGGACGAACCGCAGGACGCACAACGGGACCGGACCGGACGACAACTGAAGGCCCGTCACGCCGGCCGCTGACCCGGGCCGCCCTGCACACGATCGTCAAGGATGTCTTTGCGGGTGCCGCCGGCCGGCTGCGCGAACGCGGCGAGGCCTTTGCGGCCCGCGCGGACCTGCTCGACCAGGCCTCGGCGCACTGGCTGCGGCACAGCGCCGGTTCGCACATGGCCGACAATCAGGTCGATCTGCGCCTGGTGCGTGACAACCTCGGTCACGCGTCGCTGACCACGACGAGCCTTTACCTGCACGTCGACGACGATCGCCGCCATCACGAGACCGACGAGAAGCATCGCATCGACTGGTGACGCCCGCCCTGCCCGGATTCTGTCAGGCGGCCGGTCAACGTTCCACCCCACTTTTCCGTTATATAGGGCACCCGGTACGATCCGATATTCAAACCGCATCGCGTATGCAAAAATCCGTGTGACGCACCCCGAAGCGTTGACTGCCTGACCGCCCATGGAAACTGTTGAACTCGAACCCCAGGTGCTTTCCGACCGCCGCGGCGTGGCGTTCGGTCTCGTGCGCCCGAACGGCCCGGTTGAATGCGTGATCACGATCGCGACACTGGAAGCGTATTTCTGGCTCGAACCCCGGGCCAGCGACGCCCGCATCCTGAAGACCTTCCGCGATGGGTACGGGCGCATCCGCGCGATTGCCGAGCGCAGGCTGCTCGCCCATCCGGCCACGCGCCTCGAACTGACGTCGGACGATTTCGCGCGTCCCTGACGGCTTCACCACAGGTCCGGCAATCCGAATGACCACGATCAGCATACCGAACCATCTCTCCCGCCATTGAGGATTGTCGCTGACGCGAAATGGTTAGCACGCCCGGATACGCCTCGCGAGTTCGTGAGGGGGAGCGGGTAGTCAGCCGTCCCGGCAAGGCCCGGTTCCGGCCTCCTGACTTCGGTCGCATCGCCTTGCAGATGGCTGTTTTTACGTAGGCGCCGTCGTGACAGTCAAAGCCCACAAACCTCGTGTGGCGAAAATGTCAAAATCCAATGGTCGCATTTTTGAAATGTATTTTTTGAGTGCCACCATAGGACAACGAGCCTTGAATCAGGTTTGCAGGCAAACAGGGGGCATCTCATGGGCAGCGCGCTGGTTTGGGCAGCGATCCCTCACAACGGCGATGGGGTCGTGTTCCAGGTTCGCGTGATTCGCGGACTTCAACGTTTTCATATCCCACGCCGGGTGCTTGAGGAGGCTTTCGACCTGCCACCTCATGCATCGGATGCAGGGCAGCTCGAACTCTTTTATCGGCTCGCGACCCACACCCTGAGCCGGGCCATGCACAAACGTCCGATCGCGGGCGCTGACACTGCTGCATTTCAGACTTTGGATTTCGCCCCTGTCGTGGAGGTAGCACAGGGCGCAACGGCGCTCCCGTCGGAAACGCAAGGCTATCTGGCTTCAAACTGAAGCGCTGTGACGGGTGAGAACCGTCGTTGGAGTGCGGGAAAGTCGAACGTATCGCGTTCACGTATGGGTAACGCGCACAACGTTTGGCAGCGCATTCCGCCATCACTACACGTCGGGCTCGAAAAAAAGCCCAACGTCCTGTCGGGACGGTGGGCCTCAACACGCACCAAAAGTCAGGGATCACCGCTATAACTTCTGGAACCTTGAACGTTACATTACAGCGTGCTGTCTATCAATCCGAACATACAAAAACAACGATGGGGTTATGCCTTATCAGGATGTTGCGTCAACAACCGATCTGATCAGGCAACGCTGCCGATCGGATGTTACGCACACCGGACCACTCATGCGGCATTCACGGCATCGCCGGGTAGCAGCGGCGCATTGCTGCGCCGCCGCCCCCTCAGAACGGAGCGTGCAAGTTTCCCCGCACAGTATGTGGGTAAGCACATTCCGCACTCCGCTCAAGCTTTTCAAAGCCTATAAGGAATAAGCCGGTTCCACAACTGAGTGTCTGAGAGCACGCGCGTTCCGGTGGCAGTCCGGATGTAGCATCTTCAGGTTACCGACCGCATCCGTGCCACCGTCGATTTTACGAATCTCGTGGAACAGACGCCACCCACTGGATTTCGTAATCATCTGACAGCAAACTGGACAGGCCCGGTCCTGTGCGAGCCACAACCGGATCAGCCGCGTCCGGCCTCGGTTTTCACTGCCGGAATGGTGATGGTCTCGCCCGTCGACGGATTGCGACCCATGCGTTCGGCGCAGGCGCCGGTCGAAAAAGAACCGAAGCCGATCAGCTGAACGGTATCGCCACGCGTGACCGCCG
Source organism: Paraburkholderia hospita (assembly GCF_002902965.1). Classification (GTDB taxonomy): domain Bacteria; phylum Pseudomonadota; class Gammaproteobacteria; order Burkholderiales; family Burkholderiaceae; genus Paraburkholderia; species Paraburkholderia hospita. The sequence goes on from NZ_CP026108.1 coordinate 714,552, forward strand.
CCGTCACGGCCTCGAGAATGGCATCAATGGCTTCGCCCGTGCTGGCCTTGCTTTCACCCGTGCCGGCGGCAACCGCATCGATGAGTTCCTGTTTGTTCATGTGTGAGCTCCGTCTGAGAAAAATGCCCGCGCATCGCGGGACAGGACCCACCCTTTCGCAGCTGTACCGCACCCGGCAACCCGCCAGGCTCCAGAAAGACATTGCCGCGCTTTCCGGGCGTTGCGTATCCTTGCGCGAGCGATCCAGTGGTCACTCCTTGTTGGCGGGGTTTGGCGAAGCTGGGCAAGCGTGGATGAATCCCAGACCGTTAGTTGCGGGCAACAAAATTTGAATCGTTGAATACGCACGACGGCAGCGATATGCTTCGCACCTAAACGGGAATGACGAAGACAGAGACGTATCGAAGGGAAACGAAAACATGCGACTGCGACGTATCACCGCACGACGTTCCTCCGTGCATGGCACGGGACTGTTTGCGCTTCAGCCAATCGCCGCAGGCGAGCGGCTCATCGAGTACAAGGGTGAAGTGACCAGCTGGCGGCGGGCAGCGGCACGCCAGCGATCGGAGGCCGGCCATACGTTCGTGTTCGGTCTGTCTGACGGTCGCGTCATCGATGGCAGCCGCGGCGGGAACAGCGCCCGTTTCCTGAACCATGCGTGCGCACCCAACTGCGAGGCGATCGAGACAGGCGATCGCGTCTTCATCCACGCCCTCACCGGCATCAGGCCTGGCGATGAACTTTTCATCGACTACGGTCTCGCGATCGACGGCGAGATGACCGAAGACATCCGTGCGCAGTACGCGTGTCATTGCGGCCATTCCGCCTGCCGCAGATCAATGCTTGGCAGTGCATGACCGCGACGTAAGTGCAGCGTTGCCCACACGCATATGGCCCACTGCATGACGATTCCTGGCTTGTGTAAGTCGGCAGCACTTGTTTGCATTTTGCGCTCCCAGCAGACGTGCGTCGCTGGGCACGTACCGTTGGTTGTCGTCAGATCCGCAACGGACGGTATGGGACGTCGGGCAAACGCTCGACATCTCCACTCAATGACAAAACATCGGCCTCAGCGGTCGTTGGTCCCTCAGGGGTTCAATGGCTGAATTGGGTTCCTCAGCTGACGATGGGCGCCAATTCGGGTGGACGGCCGCTTTGACCGTCGCCGAGCGGCAGTACACGACCCAGAAGGGACAGCGCACATTCCTCGAAGCGGTCACTCAATGTGCCGCTGCAGGTGGTGCCTATTCAACGCATCAAGAAACGAACCGGGCACTGGTTTGATCTCGCCTTCAGGCCCCTACCACATGAATCTCCGTATCAGGCTCGGTGATACGCAGAGAGTCAGCCGCGCCGGCCTGGAGCATTGTTAGCATCCAACCGACTTGCAAAGTCTCGCCGGAGCGAAATCGTTCACGGTCCGAGACACGTTGCTCGGAAAATCGCTTCAACCAACTGATTTCCTATGCGGCAATCGCACAATCGGAAACCTGAAATTGGAACTCCGGATGATCAAACTTTTTGCAATCGACGGTTCTATGAACGGAACCGTTTGGCTGCTGCTGCGCAGCTTGCCCCGAGCCGGCCGACCGAAATAGTGCCTCCTGCATTTCAAGAGTGGCACTGCGCATGCTAGTGCTCCCGGTGGGTGGGCAGCGTGAAGTGAAAAATGGCACCTCGGGGCAGATTGGCGGTCACCCACAACCGCCCCCGATGGGCCTCGATGATCGACCGGCAAATCGACAGTCCCATCCCCATCCCGTGCACCTTGGTCGTAAACTGCGGTGTGAATATCAGATCGACAGCGCTCGGGTCGACACCCCTCCCCACGTCTTCGACCGACACCATCAGACTGCCGGAGTCGTAGACTTTCGACCTTAAGGAAATTACCCGGTCCCCATCTTCAGTGGCCATTGAATCGATCGCGTTCGTGATCAAATTCACGAGCAGCTGCTGCAGCTGAACCTGGTTGCCCTCTATCGGTGGGAGCGATTGGTCGTAGTCGGTTTGAACCGCTACCCGATGCGTCTGCAGGTCGTCGCGCACGAGCGCCAGAGCTTCGCGGATCAGATTGTTGACGTCGAGCGAGGTCCGGGTTCGCGCATCCCTCTTGAAGAGCGTCCGAATATTCTCGATCACCGCGCCCGCACGGTGCCCGTCTTTCACGATCAGCTGTAATCCGGCTTTGGCCTCATCGATGTTGGGCGTCGCGCAATCAAGCCAGCGCAGGGTCGCACTGGCGTTCACAATCATCGCCGACAATGGCTGCTTGATCTCGTGCGCAACGGTGGCTGCGACCGCGTCCCCCGTCAGCAGACGCGCCTCGCGCTCCCGGCGTTGGGCAAGGACTGCGCGCAGCAGTTCACCGTATAGCATCGTCACTTCTTTTATCAGGATGAGCAGCACAAAGCTGCCGGAAAGCACGCCGTAAACTCGCCCGGCATACCAGCCGACGCTAAAGCGGTACGGGATGGGAAAGGCGGTGAGGGAGATCTCGATGATGTATGCGAACAAGACCAACATCAGCCAGAGATCGAGCACCGAGCGGTGCCGCAGCCATAGCAAGACAAGCGCGCCGACGAATAATGCCGCCATCGGTCCGACCACGTAGTACCAGAGAGAGGAAACCTGCGCCGTGTCGAGCATGATGCGCGGGAGGAGCGCATGGCCTGTTGTAACGAAAACTGTTGCGCAGCAGACCACCGCAGTAACTGATCCGACAGTCGTAAGGACCCTCGATCGAATGGAGCGTGGCGACAGCCACTCCATTGGATCGGCATCCTTCAGCAGTATATAGACGATCGCGAACAGGGCGAAGCCCACGTGTGACAGGACATAGAGCCAAACCGTACTCTGGAGGCCGCCGCCAAGGCCGCCCTCCGGCGCCAATACGCCTGGAAATGTGAGCGTCCAAGGAATTGCGATGAGCGCCGTCAGGAAATAGCCACTCGCCAGTGCGAGGAGCGCATGCGAGCGTAGGACGGAAAACTGCGAGAAGAGCAGGGCTGCGGTGATAGAGTCGATGACGAAAATCGCAGTGCCGTAGGCGGGTACAAAGGCGTCAACCCGCCTCAGCGGCAGGCCCGAGAGCGGGCCTGCCAAGATGACAAAGACAACGAGCAGCACTAGCACAACGCAAAGCGCGAACCGCCTTTGACCGACGCTGGGGGAAAGATTCGAGAGTACAAACTCATGCGCCTGCAATCCGGCCGCTGACCTTTCCATGAACATATTCGCCTCACGTCGAAAGCCCGCTCTGGGCGGCAATTTCGAGTTCGCCGGCCTCTAATTCGAAATCAGACTTCCAGAACGTGGTACCTTTCCTACCCACCATTTGCCCGACGGATCGTCCGATCTCACTAGCCCGAAGTCGCATGGCGCCTCGACCCCAGTCTAATGCTAGCGATTACTTTCGCCAATGCCGGCACGACGCGAGTGCAATTGAGCGATATGGACGTCTCTCTGATCTAACCCTGCCGAAAGATGCGCCGCCCACTAATGAAGTTGAGTGGAAAAGACCCCGGATGCGTCCCGAAGGGAGGGCGATGTCCATTCCTTCGGAAAATACGTCGGCTCCGGACGCCTGCCAGACCAGATCGCCATGTAGTGACAGGCGTGCAATTTCCAGTTCCCCGTGCGAAATGAGGGCAGCCCGCTCGCTGTCCCAGTAGACACAAAAGCGCGTCGCGGTATCGACCCGAGTTGATCAGATTAACTGATAGGGTCACACCAACGACATGCACGCCAGATGATCACCGACAGCCAAGTAAACTTTGTCGTCAATCACCAACGCTGAACGCTCATGCACCGCGGAGCATCCTCCACCGGCACCAGCGACCGTAATGCCGCTGCCGTTTAACTCGACACCATGGATAGACGTCAGCGAGCCGTTCGTAAGACGCACTTCAAGCGGGTACGAATGCACATTGTCTTGTGACTCGAACGAGTATGTTGGCTCATTCACAACTCTCAGCGAGCCATATTGCGAGTCTATTTTCGTATGCACTCTCCGTTCTCATTTGCTGATCAGGAGGTCGCCGTCTCGGGGCGATTGTCAGCGAATTCAGCGGCGACGTCGAACGGCCGCTCCTGGCCGATCACGGTCCGACGAAGGAGGGACTCGGTGAGCCAACGGCAATGCTGCATGCAAACGGCATAAGCAGACCCATTCCGGCATACACAGCTTCTCTAACACGACGGCCGCTCGTGAGAAACATTAAAGTCGCGCTGGTTTTCAGAGGGTTTGCGCGGTTGGGGTAATCTGGAAGCCAAGCGCCGTGGCGCGGCGCCTGAGTGCCTCGATGCTGCGCTGGCGCTGCTGCTCCTCATAGCGCTGCTGCCCCTGGTCAACGAAGGCCTCGCCACGCGTGAGCATGAAGTACACCATGCGGGCGAGCTTGTGGGCGACCGCCGTGTTGGCGCGCGGCTTGTCCATACGCGCGCACAACCGCCGGTAGAATGCACCAATCGCCGAGTCGTTGCGCGACAGGCTCATGGCGGCGAGCTTCAGCGCCTGACGCACCCGGTTCGCCGAGCGGCGCGTGCGCGCGCTCAGGACCTTGCCGCCGCTGATCTTCGTGCCCGGACACAGACCCAGCCACGAGCAGAAGTGTTTCACGCTGGCAAAGCGGCTCAGGTCCGGACCAATCTCGGAGAGGATCGTCATCACCGTTGTCACGGACAGCCCGTTGATACGTGTGAGGTCGACGCCCGCCCAGCGCGCAAGCGCCGTCCGTGCATCAAACTGCGGCGTGTTCTTGCCGCAGCGCTTGCCGGGACCTGACAGTTTGACGTCGTGAACCCCAAGTGGCCTGAGCAGCGCCTCGATCTTCTCATCGCATTCGACGACGCGTTGAGCCAGACTGTCGTACATCGCAAGCGCCTGCTGCAGCACGAACAGGTGCTCGTCACGCCAGTTGCCGGTCAGCGCCCGTTCGATTTCGGCCGCACTGGCCTTGACGCGGCCGTGGCGATGACTGGCCAGTACTTTCGGATCGCGCTCGCCGGCGACAATCGCGCGCACGATCGCCTGCCCGGTCATGCCCATCACATCCGTGAGCACCTCGGTGAGCTGGAGATTCATCTGCACCAGCGCCTTCTGCATGCGCAGCACCCAGCTGGCCTGCTCGGTGAGCAGCACCTCGCGGTGGCGCGCCACCGCGCGCACCACGCAGACCTCGTCGCCAGGGCGCCAGGCCGCTCGCAGCAGCCCCAGGCTCATGAGCTTTATATGGACGCCTCCCGTTTGCAAAGGGTTTCGAGCGATCTGACGTGACAGGAACGGCTGCAGCTTTATATGCGGCCTTGTTGCAGCTGGCATTTCCCGCTGCGGGCCCCTATGGAATCCGCTGACTCGCACCTCATTTCTGCAACGAGCTCGAAGCTCTTACAGCTCATTCAGGTTTGGCGAGTCCCCGGTCCGACCTGTTTTGCCATCACTCCCGATTCCCAGCGCAACCATTTGACGTTCCATCGGTTCATACGCAACGCTACTCGCTCATGCAGGCTTGGTGCTCACGTATCCCCTCTGATAAGGCCGGTCGTGGGCCAATACCGCCCAGATGGTCCGTGCCATCTTGTTGGCCAGCGCAACGACCACCACATTCGGTGGCCGTCGCTTCTTCATCTGCTCGATCCAGGGATCAGGCTGTTTCGCGTTCGTGATAACACTGCGTGCACCGTGAATGAGCAGCGTGCGCAAATAGGTGTCGCCGCGCTTGCTGATCCCATGCAGCTTCACCTTGCCACCCGAACCTGTTTGTTTCGGTACGAGCCCGATGCAGGCGGCAAACTCGCGGCCGGAGCGGAACGCTTTTGCGTCGCCTATCGTCGCGACTGCGGCTGTCGCCGTCAGCAGCCCGACGCCAGGAATCTCGCTGATCGCCTTGACCTCCTGGTCTTCCTTTTTCCATTCGCGCATCCGTCGCTCGATCGTGGCGATCTGCTCGTCCAGGCCGGTCAATCCGTTCCACTGCTCGCGCAGCGTGTCGATCAGTGCCGCTGGCAAGCGATCGGCAACCCGGGCCAGCACGTCGGGCATTGCCCTGTCCAGCGGCGCTCGGCCCTTGGCCATGACTTCGCCGTACTCCGTAAGCAGTCCGCGCAGCGCGTTGATCTGCATCGTGCGGAACTTCACGAGCTGCTCGCGTGTACGGTGCAGCGCCAGCATCGCCTGCTGCATCTCGGTCTTGATCGCGACGGGCTTGCTCGGCTGCTGTACCGCCAGCCAGATCGCCCGGGCGTCGGCGGGATCCTTCTTGTTGCGGATGTTAAACGCCTTCACGTATTCCCCGGGCATCAGTTTTACCTGATGGCCCATCCTGGTGAGCTGCCTTGCCCAGTGATGCGCACCGCCACACGCTTCCATGCCGATCAGGCACGGTGCACGGTTGACGAAGTACTCGAGAAACTTCGCCCGCTTGATCGGCTTGTTCACGATTTCACCGGTCTCCTCGTCGATGTGATGCACCTGAAAGACGTTTTTTGCAATGTCGATACCAACTGGAGTCAGCTTCATGACGCCCTCCTGTGAAGATCTCCATGATCTTCCAACTTGAGCACTTTGCCCCCGTCCAGGGGAGATCTGACGGGTCAAGGGCCCGGGCGTCAGCCCGGGAGTGCAGCGTCCCTTGACGCGGGGAGCGGTTCGCCATGCTGTGCTCCGGTCGCAAGCGCCGGGCAGGCGCTTGCGACCATGCGAAACCAGCTCCCTGATGTCGTCGTCTGATGCCGTCGTCAAGACCGCGACGTCCCATGCCATCGTTCGTTTCCGACTTGGCCACGTGATAGCACCTTCCTTAACTCTCCTCATTGCGACCACCTCCGCTATTCGTCGCGTTGGGAGGCGTCCATACCATTTCTGCAACCACTGGCAATCCTGCACATCGCTCTTGCGCCCCGGCACATACTTCATCTGCCGCGCGTCGACCAGCCAGACCGTCAACCCGCGCTGCTCCAGCACTTCATACACGGGTATCCAGAATACGCCGGTCGATTCGAGGGCGACCGTGTCAACTCCGCATGCCAGCAGCCAGTCCGCCATCTCGTGCAGATCGTCGGTCATCGTGCCAAATTCGCGTACCGGCTCTTCAGCCGCCCCTTTGGGCACCGCGACCCAGTGACTCGAGCCGCCAATATCGATCCCCGCCGCGTTCGGAAACACCTCAGGGCTGTCTTCGCGCTTGCGCATCGCCATCGCTGACCTCATGATCGTGGGTGGACGGCAGCGCCCTGGGATGCGTCGAAATTGACTCGATCTCGTGAACGGGATGCAGCTCGCGCTGCTCACCACTGTCGCCGACGAATCCCGGACCATGCTCTCAAGCGGGCTCACTTCGCGGCGGGCAGGCCGCCAGTGCGCACCATTGGTCTGTCGGTCATCGCGGCGCCGCCGTCCGCCTTTATACCGCGTCTCTTGCGTCGTCCCGTTTCTCCGCACACGCCGGCCCCGGCACGGGGTTGAATTGCTCTCGAGAAACATCGCATGGAAGTACGCGTGGTTTTCAGGCCGTTTTCGTGTCGGGAGTGATCTGGAAACCAAGCGCGGACGCGCGGCGTCTGAGCGCCGCGATGCTGCGCTGGCGCTGCTGTTCCTTGTAGTGCTGCTGATCCTGGTCGACAAAGGCTTCGCCGCGCGTGAGCATTAAGTACACCATGCGCGCAAGCTTGTGGGCGACAGCGGTGTTGGCGCGCGGCATGTCCATGCGGGCGCACAGCCGGCGGTAGAACGCGCCGAGCGCGGAATCGTTGCGTGACAGGCTCATTGCGGCAAGGTGCTCAGCGCGCGCACCCGGCGCTCCGCCAACCGCGTGCGCGCGCTGAGCACCTTGCCGCCGCTGATCTTCGTGCCGGGGCACCGCCCCAGCCATGAACAGAAGTGCTTGATGCTGGCAAAGCGGCTCAGGTCCGGGCCGATCTCAGAGAGGATCGTCATCACATTCGGTGGCCGTCGCTTCTTCATCTGCTCTATCCAGGGATCAGGCTGTTTCGCGTTCGTGATAACACTGCGTGCACCGTGAATAAGCAGCGTGCGCAAATAGGTGTCGCCGCGCTTGCTGATCCCATGCAGCTTCACCTTGCCACCCGAACCTGTTTGTTTCGGTACGAGCCCGATGCAGGCGGCAAACTCGCGGCCGGAGCGGAACGCTTTTGCGTCGCCTATCGTGGCGACTGCCGCTGTCGCCGTCAGCAGCCCGACGCCAGGAATCTCGCTGATCGCCTTGACCTCCTGGTCTTCCTTTTTCCATTCGCGCATCCGTCGCTCGATCGTGGCGATCTGCTCGTCCAGGCCGGTCAATCCGTTCCACTGTTCGCGCAGCGTGTCGATCAGTGCCGCTGGCAAGCGATCGGCAACCCGGGCCAGCACGTCGGGCATTGCCCTGTCCAGCGGCGCTCGGCCCTTGGCCATGACTTCGCCGTACTCCGTAAGCAGTCCGCGCAGCGCGTTGATCTGCATCGTGCGGAACTTCACGAGCTGCTCACGTGTACGGTGCAGCGCCAGCATCGCCTGCTGCATCTCGGTCTTGATCGCCACGGGCTTGCTCGGCTGCTGTACCGCCAGCCAGATCGCCCGGGCGTCGGCGGGATCCTTCTTGTTGCGGATGTTAAACGCCTTCACGTATTCCCCGGGCATCAGTTTTACCTGATGGCCCATCCTGGTGAGCTGCCTTGCCCAGTGATGCGCACCGCCACACGCTTCCATGCCGATCAGGCAGAGTGCGCGGTTGACGAAGTACTCGAGAAACTTCGCCCGCTTGATCGGCTTGTTCACGATTTCCGGTCTCCTCGTCGATGTGATGCACCTGAAAGACGTGTTTTGCAATGTCGATACCAACTGGAGTCAGCTTCATGACGCCCTCCTGGTTTGCCTGTGAAGATCTCCATGATCTTCCAACTTAGGCCACTTTAATGCTTGGTGCCGGGACCGCGTCCAGGTGGACGACAACGTCTGACGGGTCAAGGGCCCGGGCGTCAGTCCGGGAGTGCAGCGTCCCTTGACGCGGGGAGCGGTTCGCCATGCTGTGTTCTGGTCGCAAGCGCGGCATTCAGGCGCTTGCGACCATGCGAAACCAGCTCCCTGATATTGCCGTCTGATGCCGTCGTCAATACCGCGACGCCCATGCCATCGTTCGTTACCCATTCCGACCACCTCCGCTATTCGCGCGGTGGGAGGCGTCCATACCATTTCTGCAGCCACTGGCAATCCATCACATCGCTCTGCTATGGCCGAGTGCAGCTTCATGCAATGAGCATACGTGGTCTTCAATCTCGCAAGGCTGCGATCGGCAGCACGCGACCCCATATAGCGGACGGTCGCGTCTTATGAAAGCGGTCGCTGGCGAATTGTCCAATCATCCAGGAATGATCGCTCAGCGTTACATAGATATCGGCGCGTTCGCGAGCCCGTCAAAGCCTTGAGATCGGGTAGTGATCCGCCAAGGTAGCTCAGCGGCCTAGACCTTACTGGAGTATCTCCCGCCGCCTATGCACGTGTAGGGCGTTTGCCCATCCTTCGGCATGGCAGTGCGACCAGGGAGAGGTTGCCACAGCCCGTGCTAACATCATTTGTTATTCGATCCCGTATTCCAATGACTCGAGCAATGAATTCCGAGACACTTGCGCCCACGCCGCCCGCCACGCTTGTGATCGCGTCGCGGGAAAGCCGGCTTGCCATGTGGCAGGCCGAGCATGTGCGAGTTGCGCTGCACAAATTATATCCATCTTGTGACGTAAAAATCCTCGGAATGAGGACGCGCGGCGATCAGATTCTCGATCGCACGTTGTCGAAGGTCGGCGGCAAGGGGCTGTTCGTGAAAGAGCTGGAAAACGCGCTTGCCGACGGCCGCGCCGATCTCGCCGTTCACTCGCTGAAAGACGTGCCGATGGAAATTCCCGAGGGCTTCGCGCTGTCGACCATTATGGAGCGCGAAGATCCGCGCGATGCGTTCGTCTCGAATCAATATGATTCACTGGCCGAGCTGCAGCCCGGCAGCGTGGTCGGCACGTCGAGCCTGCGCCGCGAAGCGATGCTGCGCGCGCGTTATCCCGAACTGGTTGTGAAGCCGCTGCGCGGCAATCTCGACACGCGGCTCAGCAAACTCGATCACGGCGACTACGCGGCCATCATTCTCGCTGCGGCGGGCCTCAAGCGTCTGGGTCTCGGCGACCGGATCCGCTCACTGCTGGATCCCAACGAAAGCCTCCCAGCGGCGGGCCAAGGCGCCCTCGGCATCGAGATTCGCGCCGGACGAGCCGATCTCGCTGCGTGGCTCGCGCCGCTGCATCACGAACACACAGCGGCCGCGGTCGAAGCCGAGCGCATGGTGTCGCGCGCGCTGGGCGGCAGCTGCGAAGTGCCGCTCGCTGCGTATGCGACATGGCACGACGGCGCGCTGCACCTGCGCGGCGTCGTCGCGACGCCGGACGGCCAGCGCGTGCTTAGCGCCCGCGCATCGGCGACCGCGGCAACCACAGACGCCGCGCTCGAACTGGGCCGCGAGGTGGCAAGCGAGCTTGAAGCGCAAGGCGCGCTCGACATCGTGCGTGCGCTCTCAACGGCGAGCGGCCCGGCGATGGGCTCGTGATGGCGGTCGACTCACACCCGACATCCGCCGGCGCAGGCGCGTCACGAGTGGCGAACTGGCGATTGACAGCAACGACATCGGCCGTTGCGAATGGTGTTAGCGCGTGAGCGGCTTATGTTTGATAGCGTGGCATTAGTCGTGGGCTGCGCTACCATCGCGCATCGATTGACGGTAGGTGGACGAGTCGCAACGCAAGGCATCTGCCGACGGGATGTCGTCTTCGAAGAAGCCTAAATATGCTGGAGTCTGTGCCGCGCCCAGAGATTGCCTGACACACCCAGCGTTCGCACCGATCGAGAGCAACGTGGTGAGCGTCATTGAGCGATTCGTGATAAAGCGCCATGGATGCGGCGAACGCGGTTCCGAATCGTCAAGCGGCGCAGTGGCTTGCTTCGCCGTCCGCAGCGCCGCTTCGAGGCGCGAGCGTTCCGGCCCATAGACAGTGAAACCTTCGTTAGCCAGGGCGGCGGTGTCGTATCAGAGCAGCGCACACAGGCACGTCTTGGCGACACGGTCGCGTTCGTCGGCCTCACGCGACTGTGCGATGAACGCTATCTCGGCATTTGTAATTTGGCCCGCGCGCATGAATACCGGATTGGCGTCGGACCACGCGTCGGAACGGCAGGCCTTTGCAGCTGGATCAAGCGGCAGGAATGGGTTAACTTCTGCGGGATAGATGCGACACACGCGTGGGCGCCGATCGTAGGCGCCGCAGGCCGTGTCCGGGAAGGTTGGGGCACGGTCCCACGAACGCGGCGACGAGCGTCACTGTTACGCGGACCAGCAATGTCCCGCTTTGCGCTGGGAATGACCGGCGGCGTCGGTGTTGGGCGAGACCATCGCTCACGGGCGGATCTTGCGGCCAAACGATAGCATCGCAAAAGAGCTGGACATCGCCTCCGTGCTCAATCCATCCGAGTGCTTCGTCAATCGAGAGTGGCAAACGCAAATCGTGGCAGCAACGACCGCACATGGTGATGAAACGTGAGTCGACATTGGCAGGCCTCGGCGAACGGTGATCGGCAGGTCAAGTTAATTCATCGGGCAGTCACTTTGGCTACACCGTTGCAAACTGTTGGGATCGGCTATTTTTGCTGCCGTGACGGTCAGTTTCGCTCAATGCTCGTGTTGCCGGCGGTACGCAACACCGGGGGCGGAGCTGTTCGACTTACGCCACGCTCTCGCAATTACTTGCACGCTCAATTGCGGTACAGGCGCAAAGCCATCGGCGCACGAGTTTTAGTCCAAGCAGAACGCGCAACCTCCGTGGCGTTAGGCGCGCTGGACTGACTGCGGTCCCCGGACCGCATTGAAATGACTCGGTAGGTCTGTCATAACAACTATTGCTCCACCTGAAAATCGTGTCTTAGAACACGTCGGGCGTCAGTGCCTAGCGTTTAGTAGCGAAACCGTTGCACTGCGCACGCGCAACGAACCACCGCATCCGGTTCGCCTACTCGGCATGGCGTCCGACTGTTCCGTATACAACAGAGGCGAGAATCATGGCTTGCGAGTTTTGTGGCTCGACACTTGTGTAGGCAGGCCGGTAGACCTCATCGCCTTCCCGGATGACAGAGTGGCTGAATGCGCAACGACCAGCGAGTCGCGCTTTGGTGGCGCGCCAAGATTGATGACCGTAGAAGCACCGACCTGGATCGCTCCAAAGAACGATGAGAGTGGAATTGGTCGGTCGTTCGAGAATACGAACCTGCACTTTGTTGCCTGCGCGGTACGCCGATGACGTGTTTGGTTCCGCGGTAATGATGCTTCGAACTCTGTCGTGCCTGTCATCACCACCGGACGACAGCATCTCGAGAGTTCGATGCCACGCTTGGCTGCCCCCTACGTTGTCACTGCTATACATATTTTCCTTACTGTTGCTACGCCAGGACGTCTACCGCTCCGTTTTCGTTGACTGCGTGCAGACGACCAAAATCAATACGGCGACTAAAGATACGGTCGCGATACAGATCCTCCAAGATACGAGCGCGAAGGGGCGAAAGACTCGTCATGCCAGTCTTCAATTCTCTTTGCTATTCAGTGCAAGCCTTCAATTTCTTGGCCCAAAAAGGCAACTCGAACGGACGAGTGCCCCCCCTTTGCAGTCGTTGCGTGCTATATGGCGGATGTCTAGGGCCCGGTGCCCCGGAAGTCTTTCCGCTTTTGAACTTGTTATTGTAATTTCGAGACACGTCAGAGGAAAGGTCCAAGAATGAACATATCTTCTATACCAAGATCCGACGCGCACACGTCTCTTAATCTGACCCAATCTATCTGCGAAGACGCCGTTGGCCGAGCATATTTCTTTTACGGTACATCCCACCCCAGAGAGGTAACTGAGCCCGCAGCTAACGCTCCAATCGCGATCAGGATAGCCAACTTGAAAACTCATCCTCTGATTTTTTTAAGCCACCGAAGCGGGGCACAGTGCAACCGTCGGCGGGGAATCCCGTAACCAAAAGCAAAAATGGCTTTTCTGATGCCGGTCTTCCACAGATATCGTTGAGGAACCCCATTGGGCTTGGCGTATGGGTCATGGTCGCCAAACCCGCTTCATGCAGAGCCGCGATCAAAAAACCGGTCGCGATGCCGGTTGAGTGGGGAACGTAGTAGTGTTTGACACGGCGACCATCATCCAAGCTCGTATGATTAACGGAAAACACTGCTATCAGAACGGGCGCAATCTCCAAAAAGGGCTTGCTTTCGTCGGTGCCTAGCGGCTTCAGCGCATCCAGCCATTCCTGCGGCGCTCTGCTTCGATAGAAAGCTCTCTCCTCCTCTTCAGCGGCCACTCTTATACGTCGTTTCAAAGCTGGATCTTTCAATACGACAAAATGCCATGGCTGAAGGTTGGCGCCCGAGGGTGCTGTTGCCGCTGCCCGCAATGCTAGTCGAATCACCTCGTCAGGCACCGGCTCCGCCGAAAAATCGCGCACGGTCCGTCGCCGGCAAATGCTCTCATAAAAGGCCCGTGCATGAGACTCCATCTCAGCCAACGGGCGGCGACTATATCCATTCAGATCATCAAACTGTGGCTCCCGTCCTATATACGATGGGAGGTAATCTCGGAACTCCATCTTTACGTCCGCTGTTGACATTTTTGATTCACCTAGGTTGGTATTAATCTGATCCCATTAAACGGGAAAGCACGTACTTCTAACGCGTACGTGGCAGTGCTTTTCCAAGTGTCGCTTTGTCGTACGCCGTCCAACTTCGCTCACGTTGCCAGAGAGCGGTTGCTGGGAAAAAGAGATTTGTCAGCGTCTGTTCGATGCGTTTATAAAGCCGGCGCGGCGTACGGCTGTCCGTGCATGACAGACGCTGCCGCCGCTCCTGTTCGGACGCTCGAGCACCAACTCCCTGATGTCGCACTGGCCCGCGCGATAGCCTCTCGGCCGCCAGAAGGGCTGGTGACGGCTTCGACATTGCGCGCGAGTGCCCGCCGGAGCACCCAACTGGACGCTTCAGCGCGACCGAACCAAGCGCGAAACGCACATACGGCGTCAGGAGATTCCCGCCGGCGCGCAACCTCGTCGCGATGAAAGTCACCCGGCCCACCCTTCATGACGTCAAAGGCGCGCGCACAGCCCGCATCCACACACGATATCGATTCACTGGGGTGACCAGAAGGGTCAAAAAACCATCTCGGGACTGGGCCATGTCAGTTCAGGCGTGCAGTGTCAGAATCGTATGTATCGCCTACGCTCCGCGCGCGGACCATGAGTACCCTGACAGGCATCGACAGGCTGTTCACCGTCCGCCACTTCAACGCCGAAGTCATCGTCCTGCGCGTGCGTTGATACCTGAGTTACAAGCGCAGCTTTCCGAAACTGGTAGAAATAATGGCCGAGCGCAGACAATCGCGGCCGAACACGACAATCGTGCGGTGGGTCATACGCTTCCGAAATTCGTAAAGCGCTGGGGCCGGTTTGAAAAATCAGTTTATGGAACTTTACCTACCGCCGTCCCCGATTTGCACCGGAGCCATCCAACGTTGGTCACGGACGTCTCGCTATGCCGACGCTGGGCGCCCGCGCCACTGCGGGGAAGCGCGCGACGAAAATCCAGTCTGCGTAGTGCTGCATGTCGTCGAATCCCCGAAACTCCGCAGCAAAATGAGCAAGCTTGATGGGATGCGAGCTGGACGCACTGTGTATGCCGACGATCAACTGTCCATCGGGCGATTTGACCAGCACCCAATCGACTTTCCCCGTCAGTGGATCGTCGTAGAGCTTGCGCAGGTGCCGCATGGGATTCGGATAGCGCGGGTCGCGCAAAAGATCGTCGAGCGTGCGCGGCTGGGTCGGCTGGCCCGATGGCGTAGCAAGGGCGTAGCTGAGCAGCGCACGCTGAAATTCACTGCCGACGAACAGCAGTTCCTCTTCGGCCATCCGCCGCTGATAGATGCCGCCAAGCTGGGCAACGGCTGCCGCCGCAGCGCCGATGATAGCTATCAGAATCAGCAGCGCCAGATACGCGTAGCCGCTTTGCGCCTTTCGCACGTGATGTCTTTGCGGTCGTCGTTTCATAACGCTCCGTATGGCTGGCCAGCGAGCGTCGAGCCGGATGCCCCACTCTTGATGTCATAGACCTTGCCGGGCATTTGCTCGTCGGGCGGAGCCACCATCACCCACGTCGTCGCGCTGTCCGAAACGGGATCGAATGGCAGCGCGCGCAAATAGTGCTTGTCGACAAGTTCCTCGAGAGAGTCCGGGTAGCGACCCACGTCGCCATAGAATTTGTCGATGGCGTCGCGCGTCACCAGCAGGTTCTCCGCGAGGATTTTTTCCTTCGACGCATCGATCGAATGAAAATATTGCGGCAACGCCAGTGTGAGCAGCAATGAAACAATGGTTAGCACGAGCAGCAGTTCGATGAGCGTAAAGCCCCGGGTCTTGCGCAAGCGATTTCTCATCGCGTCACCATCTACGGTAGGGGATGCCATTGAGCCCGACGCCTTTGGAAAGCGTATACACGTCGTACACGTCGTCGCCTTCCTGAGGGTCGTCTGCTTCGCTTGCGTAGCTGCGCTTGCCCCACGTGGCTGCGTCGGTGAGCGCGAGATCGTCGTTCATTGGATCGCGCGGAATGCGGCGCAAAAAGTAGAGCTTGTGCCCTTTCGGATCGGTCTTGTCCTGCACACCATCGACCAGCAAGTCCAGTTTCGGCGGATACCCCGTCGCGCCGGCGTCCACGGTGACGCGCCCATCCCTTGCAGCCGTCTTGTAGGCGTCGATCGCGTAGCGGATTTCGTGCAAGGCCTGACGCAGCTGTTGCTCGCGCTCGCGTTGGCGCATGACCTGCGCGACAGGCACCGTCATGCACGCGAGAACGCCGAGAATGGCAAGCGTCACCAGCAGTTCGATTAGCGTAAAGCCCGGCGATTCGCGTGCGAGCCCATCGCTCGATGCACGGTCGCACCGCCCGCCCGCCGCCGTGCGGCCAAGGCCGCGCGTCATTGCGCCCCCACCACGCCGAAGGTGTACGCCGACGGCGGCGCCATCGTGACGGGCATGCCGCTCACGCCGATCACGGAGCCGGGCTGAATCTGAATCGATGTCTGCGAGGCCGAGGCCAGCGCCTTGAAGCTCAGCACCGCATATGTGCCTGGCGAAGACGCGCCCGTGCTGCCTTGGACCGAGTCGCTCAGAACTAGTCGCCCGCCCTGCGCAAGACGGTTGGAAAAGCTGGTCGGAGCGCCGCCCTGCTTGAAGAAGTCACCTTCCGTCACGCCAATGAACTGCAATTTCGCGGTGTCGAAGCTCACGCTCGACGACACGCTCGTGACAGGCTGGTCGGCCTGCATCGTCACCGCGACGCTCACCGAATCGCCGACCTTTACCAGGGGCGGCCCTTGCATCGTCATCTGGGCGGTGCCCACGCCGCCCGATGTGCCGCCGACAGCGCCTCCCAAGTAGGGCGCACCGTCGCCGCCATAGTACGATCCCGTGCCGGCACCGTAAGCTCCGTTCGCGCCATAGGCCCCGCCCGCGCCATAGGCTCCGTTCGCCCCGTACGCGCCGCCCGTCCCGTTGCCCGCCCCATAGCTGCCGTTGTTACCATTGCGCGAAGCGTTCGCCGCCGCACGCGCTGCTTCGTCACCCGTCGACGAAGCGTTGAGCGTGGGCGATGCGGCGGGAAGCCCGTTCGACTGGATCATGCTGCGCATGTTCGATTCCGTACCGGACGTGAAGTACGCGAGATCGGCGTCAGGACGCTGGATATTGCGAACCAGATGCGGCGTAATCGACAGCACGATCTCGGTGTTCTTGTCGTCATCCGTAGTCGCGCCGAACAGACGGCCGAGGACAGGAAGCTGTCCAAGGCCCGGCAGCTTGTTGCCCGAGGTGCGTTCCTGATTGTCGATCAAACCGGCGAGCACGTCTGTCTCGCCGTTTTTTAACTGCAGCACGGTGCTAGCTGTACGCGTTCCGATTTCGTATGCGGTCGTGCCCGACGCGCCGGAGACCTGATTGAGCAGGCTGCTGACCTCGAGTGAAACCTTGATGCCAACTGAGTCGTCGAGGTAGATCGACGGCTCCACGCTCAATGTCAGACCGATGTCGAGATAGTTGACCGACTGTGAGACGAAGCCTGTCGAGGTAGCTGTCGACGTGATGTTCGGCACGCGCTCGCCAATCAGAATCTTCGCCTTCTCGTGGTTGTGCACGCGGATGCGTGGGTTGGTCAGTAGCTTTGCATCGGAATCCTGCAGGTTCGTACTGACGGTCGCCTGCAACGACGACAGCCCGAGCGTGCGCGACGTCTGGTTCAGCAAATCGTGCAACGTCAACGACGGAGACGCGCCTGTCGACGACGTGGAACC
This sequence comes from Paraburkholderia hospita, assembly GCF_002902965.1. Classification (GTDB taxonomy): domain Bacteria; phylum Pseudomonadota; class Gammaproteobacteria; order Burkholderiales; family Burkholderiaceae; genus Paraburkholderia; species Paraburkholderia hospita. The sequence goes on from NZ_CP026108.1 coordinate 731,961, forward strand.
GAACGATCCCCCGTTGATGCCGCCGAACGTGCTCCCCGGACTGCCTCCGTTAACAACGGGACTGACGACGCTGCCGACGGGCAACGGCGTCACCGTGACCGAGCCCGGCCAGGCGATACCCAGATGCTGAAGTCTCGTTCGCTGCACTTCGAGTACCTCGACTTCGAGCATCACCTCGGGCTCGGCGACGTCCTGGAGCGCGACGAGCTTTTCCGCCATCCGGATCGCGTCGGGCGTGTCACGCACGATGACCATATTGAGCTTCTCGTCCGCTACCACATCGTGAGATTTCACGATCGTTTTGAGCGTGTTGGCGACCGTCTTTGCATCGGCGTTGGACAAAAAGAACGTGCGTACCGCCAGCTCCTGGTAGTCCTTGAGCTTCGGAGTCGTTGCGGGGTAAATCAATACCGTGTTCTCGTCAAGCACCTGCTGCGCGAGCTGATTTGTCGCGAGGACGTAGCGCACGGTAGCGTCGATGGAGCTGTTCTTCAGAAAGATCGAGGTGCGCTGGTCCGTCTTCACATCCTTATCGAACAGGAAGTTCAGCCCTGAGCTGTGTGAGATGACTTCGAAAATCTGCTTGAGCGGTGCGTCCCTGAAATCGATGCGGATCGGCTTGCGGTAGGCGACGGCCAGCGCCGTCTCGACCCGCGCAGCGCCAGTATCGGCGTTGAGCCGACGCTTCAGTGCTAGGGCGCGCCGGTTGGCGGGAGCTTCCGTCAGCACGACATTGAGTATGCGGCGCGCTTCGTCGGGCTGCTGCCTTGCGGCGAGCGCCTCCGCCCGGCCGAGCATGCCGTCGATCCGCGCGCCGCTTTCGAGCGCCGCGACGCCGGCCAGGGCGCGCTCGTTATTCGGCTCAATGGCAAGCGCGTGATCATACATCTTGCGGGCGGCGTCGCGCGCACCGCTTACAGCGAAGCGGTCGCCTTGCTCGTCATAACGCACCAGCGCCTTCTCGCGCTCCGCGATCCAGGTGGCGCGGTAGCTCGCGTCTTGCGGCTCCTGCTTGACGGCCTCTTCGAGTTTGGCGAGCCCTTCGTCGACCTTGCCCTGTGCTACAAACTGCTGGCCGTCGCGCCAAGCTTTTTGTGCCGCGCAGCCGGCCAAGAGCACGGGCAAACCGACTACCAGCGCGCACCGCAGTATGTCGCACATTGCGAAGCTGCCTCTTGCACCACGTGTGTTTCGTGTAGGGAATAGCGTACGCAACAGTTGTTTCCTCTGTATTTCTTCTTGCCGCGCCTGTCAATCGGCGCTGCCGATATCTAGCGTCTGGACCAGCCTGGTTGGCAGATACACCAGCGTCAGGGTCGGGGGGGCGATCGTTTCGATTCGATATGTTCCGTCGATGATCGTCTGCTCGCGCACAATCAGCGTTTCGTCACCGCGCGCCAGGTAGACCTCCCATCGGCCATTGGCCGCCTGTTTGCCGAGATACGCAAAGGGGATGTCGGGCGCAGGCGGCGCAGTAGGCAGCGGTGGAATGTCCGTGCCTGCGGGCGCTGCCGAAGGCAGCGGCGGCGCGAGCGATAGCGCGCCGAACAACGCACGACGCCTGTCGCCGCCTGCGGCTCCGGCCCGCTCCCCGCGTGCGTGCAGTGACGCAATCGTCACGACGGACGACGCGACGCCCGAACTGACAGCCAGGGGGACGGCATGCTTGCGCGGCGCGGCTTCGACGACCTCTTCGGCAGGGGTGCGGCCCGTGAATGCGAGAATGGCCGCGCTCCCCGCGAACAGCGCACCGAGCACGATGTGCTTGCGTTTCATCGCCGCACCTCGGCTGCGGGCGCTCGTGTGTGCAAGGAAGCGGAAAGCGTCGGCACCGCTGACGACGCTGGTACCGATGCGGATTTCGCTGTGGCCGCCATCGATGGCGGCAATGGCGGCGGCAGCTGCAAGTGCACCACCGCCGATGACGGTACCGGCGCGGATACGGATGGCGATGCCGTTGCAGATGTCATCACGGAAGGCACTGCCGAAGCGGGCACCGGCGCCGATACGGGCATCGAAATCAGCGCCCTTTCCGCCACCGGCTCCCATGTGGCGGTGCGCAAGAACGCGGTGAAACGCAGATTCGCCTCGATAGCCTGATCGCTTGCCGAGTTGCGCTTGAAACGCATGTCGTCGAGCGCGGTGTACGGCACGTTGGCGAGAACGATCGCGCTGAAGCGCCGCAAGCTCGAATAGTCACCTTTCACGGGCATCACGATCGTATAGGTGTCGAAGCGGCCCGCGACATCGTGAGCCGGCTTGTACTCCGCCTTGTCCAGCACGACGCCCGTCTGCGCAGCCGCTTCGAACAGTTGCGACACGATCTCCTCCGTGTGCGCGCCGTCGCCGAGCGACGAGTAGAAGGCGTTAAGCCGCTGCGACGCGATCGCCGGCGCAGACACAAACAACTTCGGCGCGGGCATCGACCGTGCATGCGCCAAAGCGCGCTCGCGTCCATCGACACGCGCTGATATCCCCGGCAATACCAGGGTCCATAGCAGAATGGCTGCAAGCAAAAGCGCGCCTGCCGTCAGAGCGCCGGTGCCCGATCGCCCAAGTGCGAGACACAGCCGTAACACGGCACGCACAAGCTTTGGCAGAACGGTCACCACGTTATCTCCCGCCAATGCATCTCTATGCCAAAGCGAATGACGCTGTCCTGACCGTCTTTGGACAGCTCGTGCTTGACCAAATTGACGGCCCCGAACAGCGGCTGCCGTCCGAGCGACGTCAGGTAGTCGATCATCCCCTTGCTGTCGCCACATTCAGCCTCAATCCTGATCAGCGCGCGGCCCGGTTCAGGCGTGATCGACAACAGCACGACCTGCGATGGCGTGGCCGCTTCGACTGCATCGAGCAGCGCGTCCCACGGCAAGTTCAAACGCGCCACGGCTGCGTTGACGGCCGCGCCCTGCTTCGTGTCGACCGGTTCGCTCCTCACACTCGTCGATGTACGTGCGGCTCGCTCAGCGCGCGCTGCAAGCCGCTCGCCTTCACGGTCGAGCGAATCGAGCCGCAGCATGCGCTCGTGTATCCGAAGCCCGGCGAGCGCGCACAGCAGCAATCCCAACAACGCCAGCATGCGCGCAAGCGGGCGCACCCGATGGAATTCGCGCCGCATGGTGAGTGGAGCGAGATCGATAGGCAGACGCTTCATGATGTCGCGCCCTTCCCCGCGAAGCGCGAGAGGCGAGAGAAGATCGATGCACCACGGCCTTTACGGGTATGCGGGGCAGCGCCGGACTCGTGCCAATGCACGTTCATGCCCGCTTCGCCAGGCGATGCGGAACCCGGATGCCATCCGTCGATCTGCGGACCGTGAATGTGTAGCACGTCCGGCGCCGTCACGTCGTCGAGCAACGCGGCGCGTGCGACGCGTTCGCGCAGCCACGGCAGAGGCGGCACCGGCTCGGGCAGCACCAGCGTGCGCACGCTCGCGAGGCGAGGCTTCGGCGCATTCACAACGAGGCCGAGCGTCAGCGCCCCGTCACGCAGCGTCGCCAGCCACGCATTCGCGCCGAGCTCTCCGCGCGAAGTGTTCCAGGCATTCACGAAGCAGGGCGTCACCGCGACGAGGCACCCGCCGCCCGGCGCTACGGCCAGCCGCAACGCCGTCAAGACATTGCGCCAAACAGCGCACGCAAGAAACGGCTCGGCGGCCTGCCAGTCAGCGGTCAATTGCCACGCTGCCTCGGTGTCGCCATAGAGCGTCTGGAAACGCACTGCCGCGGCGGCGCGCAGATCCTGCATGCGCGCCGCGTTGGCGGGCGGTGTAACGATGAAGTAGCGCACCAGCTCGTCGCCGAGCGTGACGTAGACAGGCAATCCGTTGCCGCCCGCCTCATCGAGCGCTGAGGCGATCTGCGACGCGAGTGTGTCGGCATTCGGCATGTCCGCCAGCATGCCCAGCGGCCCGATGACGGTCGCCGCCGTACGCGAAGCGCCCACGCGTTGCACCGAAACGGATTCTTGCGACAAAACCACCCGGCAGTGTCCGCGCAGCCTGAGACGTGTGAGCAGATCACGCATTGAGGGTCACCCGCTTGACTTCGGCCAGCGTAGTCTCGCCGCGCCTGACAACACCCAGCGCCACCTCGCGCAATTGGCGCGTGCCGTTCTTGCGAGCGGCCTCCTTGATGACGCGGATCGGCTGCTTTTCAACCACCATGTCGCGGATCTCGTCGTCGAGAATCAGAATCTCCGCGATCGCGCGCCGCCCACGATACCCCGTGCCACGGCAGTCGCCGCAGCCGGTGCCTTGGCGAAACGCGAAGCCGGCGACATCGGCGTGGCTGAGTCCGAGCCGCGCCAGTTCGGCATCGCCCGGAGCATACGGCGCGGCGCAGTGCGTGCAGTTCACGCGCAATAGCCGTTGCGCCCAGATGCCGTTCAGCGCCGACACGAACGCATACGGATCGATGCCCATATGACTGAAACGGCCGAACACGTCGAACACGTTGTTCGCGTGCACGGTCGTCAGCACGAGGTGGCCGGTTAGCGCGGATTGCACGGCGATTTCCGCCGTTTCACGATCGCGGATCTCGCCCACCATGATCTTGTCCGGGTCGTGCCGGAGGATCGAGCGCAAGCCCCGCGCGAACGTGAGCCCTTTCTTCTCGTTAACAGGAATCTGCAGAATGCCGGGCAATTGATACTCGACGGGGTCTTCGATCGTGATGATCTTGTCGCGCCCGTTATGAATCTCCGTCAACGCCGCATAGAGCGTCGTCGTCTTGCCCGAGCCTGTGGGGCCCGTCACGAGCAGCATGCCGTAGGGCTCTTCGGCCAGCGAACGCAGCGCGGCGAGCGAGTCGCTGTCGTAGCCGAGCGCTTCGAGCGTGAGCGAGCCATAGGCCTCGATCATCGCGCGCTTGTCGAGAATCCGGATCACAGCATCCTCGCCGTGAATGCTCGGCATGATCGACACACGCAAGTCGATGTCGCGGCCACCCGCTGCCACGCGGAAGCTTCCATCCTGCGGCACGCGCCGCTCGGCGATGTCGAGTTCCGCCAGCACCTTTAGCCGTGATATCACCTGCTCCGCCGTTTCGACACCGTGCAGCGTGGCGGCCGCGTCGAGCACGCCGTCCACGCGGTACTTCAACGCGAGACCCGTCGCGGTGCTCTCCAGGTGAATATCGGAAGCGCCTGCTTTCAGCGCGTCGTACAGCGTCGAATTGACGAGCTTGACGGCCGGGCTCCCGGCCTCGTTGACCGTCTGGAACGACAGCACCTCTGCCGTTCGCGCGCCGGTCTGCGCCTCTCCGCCCGTGGTCACAAGACTGTCGATGGCGCGCGCCGACTCCTCCATGCGGATGTGATACGCCTGCAGGTCGGAGGGCAGCGCGAGCCTCATCTCGATCTCGCCGCCCGCCTGAGCGGCGAGCCAGGTTTGCAGATCGAGATCGAACGGGCTCGTCACCACACCGACCAGCGCACCCTCGTTGCGCAGCAACGCACAGCGGCGCTGCATCGCCCGCGAAAGCGGCACGCGCTCGAACGCCGGCTCGAGCGCGTACATCGCGGCCGTTTCGATGACCTCCATCGCAAGCTGCTGTGCGAGCGACTGCAGCAACTGGCGCGGCTCGATGCCCGTCAGCACCTCCAGTTCGGCCACGATATGACGATGGTTGGCCGCCGCCAGCGCGCGTGCGCGGGCAAGCGTATCGGCATCGAAAATCGGCGCGGTCGTGTCTCGCGTTGTCATGAAAGGCTTTCCGCGAGATCGAAAATGGGCATATACAGCAGAACGACGATCGTGCCGACGACGATTCCGATCGCCGACATCAGCAGCGGCTCGAACATCCGCGTGAAGCGGTCGATCCAGCGACTGATCTCGCCGTCGTAGAACGCAGCCGACTGGGTAAGCATCGCGCCCATTTCGCCTGAGCGTTCACCGACGCGAAGCATGCGCAACGAGATGGGCGTCGTCAGTTCCTGGGCCTGAAATGCAGCCGACAGTGATTGTCCCGACTGCACAGCAGCGCACGCTCGTATCATCCTTTCGCGCATGGCCGGCGTGAGCGTACCACCCGCCGTCTCCATCGCGGCGATGATGGGAATGCCACCGTCGAGCAGCATGCCAAGCGTCAAATAGAGCCGCGACAACTGATAGATCCGCAGGTGCGGCCCCAGCAAGGGAACGCGTCCGAGCAGGGTCGCGAAGCCTATCTTCGTAATGGCCGCGCGCGCCGCCATGCCTGCGACGATGACGACGCAGAGGGCCCCCACGAAGAGCGGCAAGCCATGCGCAGCGGCAAATTTTCCCCAGTCGAGCAGCACCTGCGACATCCACGGCAGCGGATGCCCCGTGCCTTCGTAAACCGCGGCGAAGCGCGGCACGACAAACGCGATCAGAAACGCCGACACGCCGCCGCCCACAACGAGCAGGATGCTCGGATAAATCGCCGCGCTGACGAGCTTGTTGCGCACCATGTCGATACGTGCCTGATAGTCGACGTAGCGTTGTAGCGCGCGCGGCAGATCACTCGTTCCCTCGGCCGCGCGAACGATGCCGACGTAAAGGGGCGGAAATACATCAGGTTGGCCCGAAAGCAGATTGGAGAACCGCTTGCCTTCGCGCAGGCCCCCGAGCAGCCGCTCCAGAATGCCGCGCAGCCTGGCCCCGCCCTCGCGTTCGAGCAGCGCTTCGAGCCCCTCGACGATGGACAGTCCCGCCATCAGGAGCGCCAGCAGTTCCTGGCTGAACAGCACGACCGAGATGCGGCCGTGCGAGCCGGACGCGCGCCTGAAGGTTCGCACGGGGGCAAGCCGTGTCGGATAAAGACCTTGGGCTTCGACCTGCGCACGAGCACCGGCTTCGTCCTGCGCATCGACGACAAGGGCGATGATCTCGTTCTCTGGCGAGAGCGCTTTCACTTCGTATTGCATGGTGCTGTGCTATGTGTCGCGGCTGCGTGGCGCGTGCGTTGTCGGGACAGGACGCCGCGCACTGTCTCATGGTGTCATTCGCTACTAATGTCGGCGTCTTCCCCGGCGCCGCCTGGCTGACCGTCGCGTCCATAGGAAATCACCGCGTAGTCGCCCTTGGTACCCGGCACCTGATACACGTAGGGATGTCCCCACGGATCGAGCGGAACCTCCTTCTTAAGATAAGGGCCAACCCACTTGTCCGAGCTCGCCGGCTTGACGACAAGTGCCTGCAGTCCTTCTTCCGTAGTCGGATACCGGCCCACGTCCAGCCGGAAGTTGTCGATTGCCTTGGTGAGGACGTCGATCTGTGCGCGGGCCACGGTCGTCTGAGACTTGCCCAGTTGCGAGAAGTAGCGCGGCCCCACGATCGCCGCGAGCATGCCAATAATGACGAGCACCACCAGCAATTCGAGCAGCGTGAAGCCCCGTGCCTTGCGTGTGCCCCATGCGCCTCGCCTGTTCATCCTTTCCTTCCGATACCGCATCGATACATCCTCAAAAAATGGGGCGCCCGTTTCGCATTGCCTGCCGCGCTCGACTCAAGCGGACATCACCAGCCGATGCCCATGACAATGTGCTCGGGATTGGGCGCGTAGATCGTCGAACTCGCGTTGGCGACGTCGTCGTAAGCAAAGCCGTAGGCCAGCCCGCTTACGCCGTGGTCATGCCAGAACCGCGCGTACTCGTTCGACGGCGACGCCGCGTACCACGCCGACGGCGTGCTCCACTTCGTCACGTCTTCCATCACGTGGCGGTTGAACGCCGCGCAGATCTGCGCTTCGATTGCCAGTTCCATCGTGTTGCCCGTCGCGAGCGCGCCGCTGCCTTCCAGAATGGCCTGCGTCGTCGGTTTGCCGACGTTGTAGAGACCGCCGCCCACGTATGCGCCGTTGTTCTGATTCACCTCCGCGAAAAGCAGCTGATCGTTCTGCACGCGCCCGACGAACTTGCGCGCGCCGACCGTCACGACGAGATCATTCGACGTGTAATAGCTCCACACCTGGTTCACATACGCGTCGAAGTAGTTGGCGTTCGGCTGCCCCGCCGCGAAGCTGCTCTTGGCGGGCGCCATGATCCGGTAGTTCGTGCGCGGCACAGGCTGGAACGCGGCCGACACTTCGTTCGCGTACGCAGCGAACAGATCGGCGCGATGCTGGGTGATGCCCGTCTGCTGATGCCACGTGCCGTTCTTGCCGTAGATGTCCTGCGTCAACGGGAAGCCGAACTCGTCGACCTGCGTCGTGTTGATGTAGATGCCGCTGTCGTTGTATGTGAACTCGTACCAGTCGAAGTTGATGTTAAGGTTCGGATCAGTGCCGTTCTGCGGGTTCGGCCCCGCATAGCCGACAATGCCGTTGGCGTCGTTGAGAATCCTGATGTACAGCGGACTGCCGAGCGACACACACACGCGGCCCGAGAACAACGGCGGCAGCTGCAACGTCTTGCTTTGCGCGAGCGTGAAGAAGTAGTTGCTGTAGTTCTGCCCGCCCGACGACAGATGGTTCGGCGCGTCGTTGTCCGAGGCGGACGCTGGCATGATCGTGCCGTCCGGTTTCAGCCACGCGAACTGGCCGGTGGCCGGGTCACGCGCGATCACTGCGACATACACCTGGTCGTCCGTGTACGCGCCGTTCGTGTTGTTCACAAAGTCCACGCCGATCACGCCGGGCTTGACCGTGTACTTCGGCACTGCCGTGTTGACGGACAACGTGGCGTTGTTCGACGTGACCGTGCCGCTCGGGCCCGTCACGTTCACGCTGTACACCGTGTTGTTATCCGCCGCTGTGGTGGCAGGCGTATCAAAGGTGCGCGCCGTCGCGCCCGCGACGGGCGTGCCGGCGCGCAGCCACTGATAAGAGAACGGCCCTGAGCCCGACATCAGCACCGCGAAGTGACCGTCCTGCCCGGCGGGTACCGTCTGCGTCGCCGGCTGCTCGACGATGACCGCCTGCGGCTGCGTCGCGCTCGCGTTGTTGTACGCCTCGAACTCGAACAGCGAGTAGCCGTACGGCGACGAGCGCTGGACGCCCTGCATGCGCACATACCGCGCCGTCGTGCTCGCGAACGAGACGTCTTCCACGCCGCCGTTGCTCGCGTTCTGCGTGTAGACCGTGTTCGACCAGTCCACGTTGTCGTGCGAGACCTGGATCTGGTAGGCCTTCGCATGCGCGTTCTCCCAACGCAGCATCACGCGGTTGAAGGTTTGCTCGGAGCCGAGATCGATCGTGATCCATGCGTTGTCGACGAATGCCGACGACCAGCGCGTGTTCTGGTTACCGTCGACGGCTGCCGAGGGCGGCGTGTTGCCGTTCTCGTCGCCGCTCGACGTCGCCTTGCGGTTCAACGCGAGATTCACGCTCGCAGCTTGCGGCACGAAGCTCACGCTGATGCTGTGCGCGGCTTCCACATCCGTAAACGTATACGACGGTTGCAGGCCCACGGGCTGCCCATCGACGATCACCGAACCGACGGCATACCCCGCCGCCGGCACCGCCGTGAACGTCTGCGAACTACCCTGAGGCACACCCACCTGGCCCGCCGGGCTGATGGTGCCATTGGCGCCCGCGCTTGCCGTGATGGAGAACTTCGGCGTCACGGCCGAGTTGTAGATCTCGAACTCGAACAGCGAGTACCCGTACGGCGTCGCGCGCTGCACACCCTGCATGCGCACGTACCGGGCCGTCGTGAGCGGCACGTCGATCTCCTCGCTGCCGCCTTGACCCGCGCTTTGCGTGGCGATGTTCGACCACGTCGCGTTGTCGTTCGACGTCTGGATCAGATACGACTTACCATACGCGTTCTCCCAACGCAGCACGATGCGATCGAACGCTTTCGGCTGGCCGAGATCGACGGTCATCCATGCGTTGTCGTTGAAGTCCGATGACCAGCGCGAGCCAGCGTTGCCGTCCACGGCATTGGCGGGCGCATAGCCCGCGTCCTGCGAGCCGCTTGCCGTTGTGTTCATGCCCAGCGCGAGGTTAGAGCTGGTGGAACCGCCGCCGGCGCCGCCGGTGCCGCCATTGCTGCCAGTGCCGCCAGCGCTGCCGGCGCCGCCACTTGCAGCGGCTGTTACCGTAAGGGTTGCGGGCTCGCTCGGCACGCCGCCCGCAGCGTTGCTGACAACGACGCTGTATAACGCGCCGCTGTCACTCGCCGTCGTAGCTGGCGTCGTGTAGCTGGGCGTCGTCGTCGTCGCAACGGGGGCGCCGTTCCTGAGCCACTGGTAGCTCAACGGACCGGCACCGCTCGCCGCCACTGTGAAGGTGGCCGTCTCGCCGGACGTCACCGTGACGGAAGACGGCTGCGTCGTGATGGCGGGCACGACCGGCTGGTTGTAGATCTGGAACTCAAACAGCGAGTAACCGTAGGCCGTGTTGCGCTGGGTGCCGTACATCCGCACATAGCGCGCCGTGACAGCCGGGAACGTGATGTCCTCGATACCACCCTTGCCGTCCTTCTGGTCATAGGCGACATGCGACCAATCCACACCGTCGTTCGACGTCTGGATCTGATACACCGTCCCGTACGCGTTCTGCCAGAACAGGATCACGCGGTTGAACGTCCTGGCCGAGCCGAAGTCGAGCTGAATCCACGACGGATCGATAAAAGACGACGACCAGCGCGTGTTCAGATTGTTGTCGACAGCGGCAGACGCCGGGTATGCATCGCCTTCGAGACCGCTCGACGTCGCCGTCGAGGCGATCGCGAGGTTCACCGCGGCGGCCGCCGGACCGAACGTTACGTTGATGGTGTGCGCACCCTGCACATTGTCGAACGTATAGCTGTCGACGATGCCGATGCTCTTGCCGTCGATCTGCACACCCGTCACCGCCGATCCCGCCGCTGGCGTGAACGCGTAGACCTGCGTGCCGCCCTGATACACCGACGTGCTGCCGTTCGGCGTAATCGTGCCGCTGCCGCTTGCGGCCGACGTCAGCGGGAACTGCGGCGTGTTGGCCGTGTTGTAGACCTCGAACTCGAACAGCGAGTAGCCGTACTGCGTTGCGCGTTGCGTGCCGTACATACGCACGTACCGCGCCTGGGTTGCGGCGAAGCGGATGTCCTCGATGCCGCCCTTGCCGTTCGCCTGCGTGAAGACGTCCTGCCAGTTCGAATTGTCCGTGGACACCTGGATTCTGTACTGCACGCCGTACGAGTCCTGCCAGCGCAGCACGACACGGTCGACGGTCTGGGCCGAACCCAGGTCGACGGCGATCCACGACGGGTCGACGAACGCCGACGACCAGCGCGAACCCGTGTTACCGTCGGTCGCGTTACCGGGCTGGTAGCCGTCGTTTTCATTGCCGCTCGACGTCGTGACCTTGCCTAACGCGAGGTTCGCGCTCGGCGACGGCGGCGGAGTCGCTCCGCCTGTTCCGCCTGTTCCGCCTGTTCCGCCTGTTCCGCCTGTTCCGCCATCGCCACCACCGCTCGTCGCCGCAGTCACGGTCAACGTCGCCGTCGCACTCGGCACAGTTCCGCCGCCATTGCTGATCTCGACGCTGTAGGTCGCGCCGTTGTCATTCGCCACAGTCGTCGCCGGCGTGGTGTACGACGGGTTCGATGTGATGGCCACCACCTGCCCGTTGCGCATCCACTGGAAGCTCAGCGGCGCGGTTCCCGTCACACCCACCGTGAACTGCGCGCTCTGACCTTCGGCCACAGACTGGTTCGCCGGCTGCGAGGTGATCACGGGCATCGCAGCCGATGCGCCGGACACGCATAGCGCCCAACCCGGCGTGTTATCGATGATGCCGGGCCACGTCTGGCCCGACGACGCGGCCAGATATGCATCTGTCGAAGTATTCGGCACCGGCGTCGTCGTCCATGTGCTCCACGGCGACGGGAACGCGCACGATGCGTAGTTCGCGCGAGAAATCGTCAAGGCCTCAGCACGCGTCGGCAGACGCATGCCTATCGCCGCACAATATTGCTGCGCAACCGACTGCGTGAACTGCGCGCCTTGGTCCGGGAACGTCGTGTAGTACTGCTGCCAGACGAGACCGCTTGCGTTGTCGCGAACGTTGGGCACGTACGGCCCGGACGGCAAGCCGGCGATAGTCGACTGCCACGTGCCGGGTTTCGCGCCGAGCAAGGTGTAGCGCTCGGTTTCGCTGCCGCACTGCGGCGCATCGACGACCTGGAATTCGAACAGCGAGTAGCCGTACTGCGTCGCGCGCTGCAGACCAAGCATCCGAATATAGCGCGCCGACGTGCTCGGGAAGAAATGGGTCTCGGTGCCACCGAACCCCTGAACCGGGCCCCCGAGCACACTCGTCCAGTTCTGGTTGTCGTTCGACACCTGAATGTCGTATTGCGACGCGTACGCGTTCTCCCACACGAGCACGACCTTGTCAAACGTCTGCACGGACCCGAGATCGATTGCAATCCACGACGGGTCCACACCCGGTGCCGACGCCCACCGCGACGTGACGGAACCGTCGATCGCGTACTGCGGCGCGAGGCCGCCGTTCTGCTGGCTGCTCGCCGTCGCCTTGCCGCTAAGCGCGAGATTCGAATTGTCGGCGCCGCTGACGCTGAGCGTGGCGGGCGAACTCGGCACGCTGCCTGCACTGTTCGTTACGGTGACGACATAGTTGCCGGCATCGCTGCCTTGCGCCTGAGAAATGAGGTAGCTCGGCGAATTTGAACCGATCGGCACGCCATCCTTGGTCCATTGATAAGACAACGGTGCCGAACCCGTCGCGACCACGTTCAACGTCACACTCTGGCCGAACGGGACGCTCTCACCCACCGGTTGCGACACGATGACGGGGCGTGTCGCAACACTGACCGTCAGCGTCGCGGTCGCCGATGCCGTGCCAGCGCTGTTCGTGACGACTACGCTATACGATGCACCACTGTCCGCTAACTGCATGACGGGTGTGTCGTACACCGGTTGCGTCGCCCCCGGGATCGGAATGCCGTTCTTCATCCACTGATAGCTCAACACCGGCGAGCCCGCTGCGACGACGGTGAACTCCGCGCTTTGTCCCGCAGTGATGCTCTTGGACAGTGGAGGCGTGACGATGGTCGGCGCGGCGGGCTGGACCACGTTCACGATCGCCGCACGTGACGGGACCGAGCCGCTTGCGTTGGTGACAGACACACTAAACGTTGCGCCATCGTCGCTCGCCTGGACCGGCTGTGTGATGTAGGTGTAGCCCGTGGCACCTGCGATCGGCGTGCCGTTCTTGAACCACTGATAGGTGATCGGCGATGTGCCCGCCGTCAGCACGGAGAACTGTCCCGTCTGACCCACCGTGATCGTCTGATCCTCAGGTTGCGTGAGGATCTGCAACGCCGACGGTTGCTGCGGGCCGACGACGAGGTCGCTACCATTAAACGATTGCGCGTCGGTGGCGGGTACGACATTGAACGAGACCGTGCCGCTCCCCAGACCCGGCGATGTCGCTGTCACGGTCACTGTGCCCGGCGTGAACTGTGTGCGCACGGCGATCTTCGTCATGCCGCCTTCGGCCGACAGATTCGCGTCGCCCGGCGCGTGATACCCCTGTCCCTGGGTCGCCGTCACGTAATGGTCCGCACCGCCGCGATAGGTGCCGGGACCGCTGACTGCAAAAGTCAGCGTCTGGCTCGCATCGGGCACGAGCACGTTGTTCGCATCGACGACTTGCGCCGTGATGATTGCCGCGTCCGTTCCGTTGGCCGTCACCGCGAAGACATCGCCATTAGGCTTGGTAAGGCGCGGATCGACCGTGAGCAGAATATGGTCGGCAGGGCCGGCCGTCACCAGTTGGTCCGAGGCTGCGACCTGGCGGTTCGCATCGAGACATTCAGCCCGCAACGTGCCAGGCGCCCACGTGACGTTGTCCCAGTGCACCTGGCCGGGCAGCAACGTGGTGTTCTGCGTCAGGTCGGCGCTCGGGTCCATGTTCGACGGATTCGGCACCTGTTCGCCTCCGATCTGCTGACCGTTAAGGACGAGACGCACTGCCGGGCAATTGCTGAACGCGTTGACGCGCACGACGCCCGAACGATTCCACGTATGCGCGAGCTTGACGACCGGCTTGATCTGGTACGGCGTCCAGACCGCTTCGTAGATGTAGTAAAGCAGACGCGGCAGACGGTTCCAGTCCATCATCGACGCGCCATTGGAACGCACATCGACGTTGAGCACGCCGTCCGTCTGCGTGTTGATTTCACCCGGCGTGTCGGCCAGGTACCAATGTGCGATGCCGAACGATTTGCCGGCCACGCTGTGCACCCAGTCCTTGATGTAGCTCGCGGCGAACGCGATTTCGAAGTCATACTTCCAGCGTCCGACGCCGTCGCCCCAGTACTCCGAGCCCCACGCCGGCGAACCCGGGAAGGTCTTCTTGACGTTGATGTCACAGCCCTGACCGCTGCAGCCCAGAATGTCACCGTTTGCCGCATTCGGCGTGCGGTCGGCCTGCGCTCGTGTATTAACCGGGTCCCATACCTGCGACAGCGCCTTTAGGGATTGCGCGAAGCCCGTATCGGTTGCGCCGTTGTCTGCCTCCCACGCAAGCACCGACGGGTGATTCCGATCATGGACGATCATGTCGCGATGCAGTTCTTTCTTCAACTGCACGTTGCTGGCCGTTGTGCAGCCCGTCGTCACTGCCGACGAGCAGATATTGGCGAAGCCGTTTTCACCGTCCCCGCTCGGCTGGATCATCATGATCCCGTAGGCGTCGGCAGCTTCGAGGAAGTCGCGGCCCTGGCTCGAATGGCCAGGCCGGTAGAGACTGCCGCCCGCCTGCGCGAGGAGATACAGGTCCCGCCATTGCAGTTCGGCCGGCACAGCCGAGCCAAGTGCCGGATAGTCATAGCGACCCGATGCGCCCCACAGATAATGCGGGTGTCCATTGATGATCGGGAAATTCTGGTCCCACGTGAGCGTGCGAATGCCAAGCGGGCTTTCCTTCGAATCCACCACGACGCCGTCGATGCTGACCGAGTGAATCACGCGGTACATGTACGGGCGGCCATACGTACTGTTGTTCGGATACCAGCGCGTGGGGTTGGCCACGGTCAGCACCTGGTCGAACAGAGTCGGATTCAGCGCGCCCGTTCCGTTCGCAGGAAGCGTTTTCACGTCCTGCGCGGTCGCCACGACAACGCCGCTGGCGTCGACGATCTGTGTCGTCAGCCTCACCTGCTTGTCGGCCGAATATTCGTTCGCGACATTCGTCTGCACGCGGATCGTCGCCGACGTGTCGCTGGCGGAGATCGTCGAGACGTATGTGCCCCACGTATTGAGCACCGCGTAGATGTTCTCGGGAATGTGCACGCGATCCGTAATGTGCATCCACACGGGCCTGAAAATACCCGTGTCATCCTGCCCGAAACGAAATGCCCCGGCAAAGCTCGGCGACCCGAAGAACTTGTCGCCGCGCGCGACCTTGACGGCGAGTACGTTGTCGGTACCGTCGAATTTCACGTAATTCGTGATATCGACAATAAACGGAATAAATCCGATGACGTGCGTCGCGTTCGGATTGATCTGGCTATTGCCGGGAATGAACTGACCGTTGATGTAGACCTGCGCACCCGTGTGTGCGCCCTCGAACTCAACCAGTACCTTGCGGTTGGCAAGCGATGGGTCCAGGGTGAAGTGCTTCCGATACCAGTTGATATTGCCCGTCAGTTGCCCCTGGCCGCCGCCCGAAGGCAGGTTAATGAACGTGTCGTAGTCAGCAGGCGTCTGCGGCACGCCAATGGATTGCCAGCGTGAATCGTCGAAAGCCGGCGACATCGAGTTCGGATCATCGACGTCCTTGACGTACTTCCAGGGTGTCGCGCCCAGGTTGATTTTGATGTGATTGGATGGCGGGAGCTCGTCACTCGCGACGACATGAGTCGCGATGAACATAGACAGAAACCATAGCAATGTAAACCAGACTGCGTGCTTCCCCGCAATATGCCCAATGCGATCGCGCATTGTAATTTCCTTCTAGTTTTTGTTCGCTTTTCTTCTCTTCCAGAGCAATGCCTGATTACTTCTGGCCCTGCACCGCTTTGGATCCCCGTCTTCGATTTCTGCCCCGCCATTTCCATTCATCTTCGGCCCCGCTTTCGTTCTTCTCCTGGTCTTCCCACGCCGACCATTGAGGAAGCGCATTGAGCCGCAAACGTTTTCCAGCAAATCGAATTCGCGGAATCTACACCAACTTTTTTCGTACGTCATGAAGTCTTTGTTGACCTAGCGCCGTTACGGAGTAACGAAAAAGGGAACTGATTAAAACGTCATCAAGATTTAGGACGATCGCGTGATCACGACGGTCGATCTACACATTAAGAAATGGGCGAGTACTTCACTGCTCGAACCGTTATGCAGTAACGTATCGAAATCGCGTTCAAAGGAGAGAAAGTTTGGTTTGTAGTGACCGCGCCGTCTACAATCCGAACCGCCTCCGCCCGTGCGTAACGGGTCACGTTGTCCCTGAATCGGCGGCCGCGTTCACTGGAATACTCACGAACCGCTACCCTCGAGGCTAGAGCGGTCGCGGCGACCGGCGAAAGTCATCCGCTGCTAAACGAGCCGCGTTATGCTCGTGGCTCGTCAAATCGCTCCACACTTGTCGGGGTTATAAAGGCCACCAGCAGTGTCGATGGCGCATCGCCCAGCGAGATACAGAAAAAATTGGGACCAACATCCCGCGCGCATCGACAACAGCCTTTATCCAAAGCTTGCAAACGTGGACTCTATGTCTTTAAATCACTTGGCAATACAACCATTAGGATCGACGAGCCGCCAATGTTCTTCGAGACCGACTGGTTTGTGCCACGTCTGGAGTTCTGACTAGTCGATGCCGTTCATGCGCTACGGTTTCAAGGAAGTGCTGCAGCCTCCACACTCCGAGATCAAAGCGTGCTTGATAGGCGCAGAGGGAACGTCGGCGCTTTATGACTTTTTAAATCCGATTTGCGCTGCTTTGAGCGTGCACCCGGGCTTAGGAACGTCGTGCAGTTCCGGTTTCTGAAGGAAGGAAGGAAGACGCACATACGATTGGCGCGGCGGGCCGTGTACTGTTCCCTCCGCTTGTGAGGTCAAAGTCAAGGCATCAACACGGAGCCAGTTCTGCGGTGGGAACAAATACCATGTTCGAGAAAGATATCATCCACGTGGATCAGGTTTTGCGTGCGTTTGTTTTTCGATGCACACCTGATTTGACCACGTTGGCTTACTGGCGTGATCGACTTTACATTCTCTTCGAATCGCAGCATCTCAACGATTACCAACGTTATTGGGTTCAGGATCTCATACATGAGCTTAGCGAGTTCGAGCGACGGAAATTTGCACTAAATGAGCGACAGCAGCGACTACACGGTATCAACTCGTCAACTCGGTGATCACGAAGCGACGCAGTGAACACAAATAGCGGACCGAGCAGATGTCGCTGGCTCGCCGAACAAATTGACTCTTCTTAAGGCGGGCAGGTAGTGAGTGTGTACACCAATGGAATGTTGAGCCGGCTTCTAAGGGGTTCGCTTAGTTTGAACGACAGCAGACTATGTATGATCAGGCATCCTCAGCTGACATGGGCAGCACTCACGATAAAGGGTCTGGATGGATGGGCACTGTGAATTGAACGATTGCGCCACGTGGCATGTTTGAGCTTGCCCATAACCGTCCTCGATGTCCTTCGATGATCGAACGGCAGATCGACAGCCCCATCCCCAACCCGGTGGACTTCGTGGTGTAGAAGGGTGCAAAAGCCTCATCAGGGCCGCCAGGGCCAAATCCAGGCCCAGAATCGCGCACAGTCACGAGCACAAAGTTCGATTCGACTTCTGTACTGACAACCAGTTGTCGCTCTCCATCGCTCACGCCCCTCATCGCCTCTAGCGCGTTCATGATCAGATTGAGTAGCACCTGTTGTAGCTCGACACGGTCTGCTTCGATTAATGGCAAGCCCTCGGACAGTCGCGTCTGTACGGAGGCACCGCTCTTCGCGGCTTCGCCGCGCGTGAGTTCAATCATCTCGTGAACCGCGTCGTTGATGTCCACCGGCTCCTTGCGCGTTGGCGCCTTCCTGACCAGATTACGGATCCGACCTAGCACGTCCCCCGCTCGACCTGCATCCTTGACAATCTGACTGAGCGTCTGCCCTACCTCGTCAATGTTCGGAGGCTGGGCGTTCAGCCAACGCAGAGCAGCCTGGGCATTGGTCACCGTTGCGGCGATCGGCTGGTTGACTTCGTGGGCTATCGAAGCTGTGAGTTGCCCCATGGTCGCGACACGGTTCGCGTGAGCCAGTTCCGTCTGTACCTGGCGATAGCGCTGCTCGCTCTCGTGCGCTTTTTCCTCCGCCTGCTTGCGCTCACTCAGATCAAGCACAAAAGCGACACCTTGCTTCCGGCTTGCTTCGAAAGCGGTCGCACCGAGCATGACGGGCACTCGATTGCCGTCCTTCCTGATGTACTCCTTCTCGAACGGCTGCGCACGCCCCGTCGCCCCGATCTCTGCCAGGGCCCGTTCGTCGCGCTCGAGCCATTCTGGTGGCGTCAGATCCCTCCAGCGCACCTGCCCAGAGACCAAATCTTCACGCTCGTATCCTACTATCCGCAGAAAAGCGTCATTGGCCTCCAGAATCTCGCCACTGACATTCCAGACGATGATCCCGATGATGTTAGCGTCGACAAGGCGCCGGATCTTCGCTTCGCGTTCGGCCAGATTGCGGTACAAACGGGCGTTCTCCAGTGAAATCGCGGCCTGTGACGCCACGACCTTCAGCACTGCGATCCGGGATGGGCTGAACACGCGAGCGGTCAAACTATTTTCGAGGTAGATCGCTCCGGTAACCTTCGCCTGATTCATCAACGGGATGCATAGAATTGAACGGGCACGTTGCTGCCGGATATAAGGATCTGCGGGGAACGAAGACCCCACCGCTGCATCGTCCACAAAGACGTTCTCCCCGGTGCGCAGAACATGATAGAGGATCGATTCTGGAAGGATCTCGCTGCTGGCGGGTACATTGCGCAACTCCAACCGCGGCGCGTCGCCGGTGGTTGTTGCTTCCGCCGCTATCCGCTCTTCGCCGCCGTCGGAGAGAATCAACACGCCCCGTTCGGCACCCGCCTGTTCAATCGCTGTGCGCATCACCATTTCGATCAGCTTGTCCAGGACAATCTCGCCCGAGGCAGCCTGCGACACCTTGATCACCGTCGCAAGGTCGAGGTGTTCGACTGGCGTTGAAATCGTCGTCGTCGGCCCGGGCGCAGACTCTTCCGCCCTCAGGTATGGATAGTTCTCCTCCAGTTGCCGCACCTTCCCGTCGGCGCCCCAACGCAGATAGCTGTAGCGGGCATCTCGCAAATACAGACGCGCAATCTTTTCAAAACCTTGCGCCGCGTAAAAGCGCGACGCGAGTTCGTTGGCGAGTGCCTCGCCGTGGACAAAGCCGCTGTCCTGCGCCGAGCGGATGGCCTGCTCGTACAACTCCATGGCATCCGCTACGCGACCTTCGATCCGGGCGATCTCGGCACCGACCAGCGCGGCGCGGTCCGCGAAACTCTCCGGGCAGTTTTTCGCCCAGATCTCAAGCTGCCGGTAATGCGCGGCGAGCGCGTCCAGGTGTTGTGGCCGCTCGTCGGCTGGGGCGCGCTCGCACCAGGCTGCCTTTGCCAAAGCGCCGTAAAAATGATATTCAGCTTCCTCAAAGAATGTGGAGGAGATCCAGAGCAGCGGTCGCGCCTTTGACGCAGCGTCCATCGCCGCGAAATAGTCACCAGCGATATAGCGCCCCTGCAATTTCCGGATCCAGTAGAAACTTGCAGCTAGCACCAAGGCCGGAGTGCCGGACAGACGGGTTTCGGTGCGAAGTTCATTGAACTGCCCGTCGTCAAGGCTGCCGAACCTAGGCGTCAGGCCGCGAAGCGTCCGGATTAGCGCCAGTTGGGTGGTGATGAGGTCAATGACAAGACCGAACCGCACCTTCCCTGCGTACGCAAGGCCCCGTTCGGCCTCGCCTTGCACCTCGTGCAGCGGCTCGCCAGCGAAGAGCAGGTTCGAATTCAGTTCGTTGCCCGCGTAGGCTCCATACGCGAGGTCTCCGATCCGGTTCGCCGCTTCAAAAGCGCGGCGCATCAGATCACGGCGAGACCGCACGTGTTTCATCCAGGGCATGACCACAACCGCGAAGCAAAGGTAAGTGCTCGCCTCGAACCGTCTTAGCCCGCGTCGTTCAATAAGGTCACAGCCTAGCTGTCCAAACCGGAATCCGGCGTTGTAGTCACCGAAACGCGGTCCGGCGACCCTGCCGACATTCGCGTAAAGGAGACACGAAGCGTCACAGTTGCCACGCTCGATGCTGAGACTGGCCCCCTTGCAGATCGTCAGTGATACCAGGTTCACATCCGTTTGCACGGCCGGCCCGAAGCACTTGGCCAGCACCTCGACAGTCGCAAGCGAGGCTGCATCCTCCATCACGGGTAAATCGATGAGTTCCTCGATTGTCCGGCCCCCAAGCCGTGTCCCGATGAGTTCGTATTCACGTCGCACTTCCTCGTCATCGGGATGCGGTGACCACTCGATGCCGACATGCCGGAGGTAGGCGAGGCACACAGCGACCGCGCGGTCGCTCTGATCGAGGACCAGGTAGACATCCATTTGCATGCACGCGACGAGTGCTTCTTCGACCGTTGTCACGGCGCGCTTCGATAGCGCCGCCAGGCGCTCGTGTGCAACCGATAACTGCCCGGTCAAAAATTCGCATTCGGCCCGGTTCAGTTCGAGCGCAAATATCAGCTCATGCCGACGCTCCCAGCAATCGTCGTTCAGTAGTTCGGCGCCTGTGACGAGATAGGTCAGCGCTGAGGCGTAGGCCGTCGACGCCTTGGCTCGCTGGCCAGCGAGCAGGTTTAACCCGGCCAGCTGCTCCCGTTCCCCTTGTTCGGTGATCAGCGCGGAGGCGCGATTGAGCTGACCGACGATTTCAAAAATCGCCTCCTCCCGCTTTTTCGGGGGCGTGCGCGCGGTGAGCAGCCGCCCGATCCGCAGATGGGTCGAAGTCCGCGAGGCTTCAGGGATCAGTGAATAGGCGGCTTCATGAACACGGTCGTGAACAAACCTATAGCCGCCCTCCAGCCGCTCGACCAGTTCCTGACGCATCGCCTCCCACAACGCCGCGTGGACCTGTGCCTCCGGGATGCCGAGAACCGTCGACAGGGTCCCGATCCCGGCGACGTTCCCGAGAACGGCAAGCTGCTGCAACGCGTGCAGCGTCCCTGCCGGCAGCCGGCTCAGCTTGCCGACCATCAGGTCCACGACATTGTCGGTATAGCCCTTGGCATGGATGCGACCCGGATCCCAGCACCACTGCCCCGCATCATGATCAAAGGTGAGCAAATCTTCTTCGACAAGCGCGTGCAGAAACCGGATGACAAAGAACGGATTGCCACCCGTCTTCTCATGGACCAGTTGCGCCAGCGGTGCGATCCGCGCCGGCGCGCAGTGAAGCGCTTCCGCGATTAACTGACTGATATGCTGACGGGCGAGCGGAGCCAGCTTGATCTCATTGACCTTCACGCCCGCGTTCCTGATAGCCTGGAGCTTACCCATCATCGGATGCGCGGCATCGACCTCGTTGTCGCGATACGCGCCGACCAGCATCAGGTGCCGCAGATCCGAGCCTGTCAACAGATCCTCGAGCAGGTCGAGTGTCGCGGCGTCGAGCCACTGGAGGTCGTCGAGAAAGAGCGCAAGCGGATGCTCTGGACGGGCAAATACGCCAATGAAGCGACGGAACACGAGCATGAAACGGCGCTGCGCCAGTTTTGGCTCGAGAGCCGGGACGGGTGGCGGCTCACCGATGATCAGCTTCAGTTCGGGGATGAGGTCGGTCATGAGCCGCGCATTGGGCACCAGCGCCTCCAGCAAGGCATCGCGCCAGATTGCCAGCTCCGTGTCGGGCTTGCCGAGCAGCGGGCGCACCAGGCCTTGAAATGCCTGGACCAGCGTCGAATACGGGATGTCGCGCTTGTACTGGTCGAACTTGCCGGAGGCGAAGAGTCCCCGGGGCGGCACCAGCACCTTGTGCAGTTCATTGACAACCGACGATTTGCCGATGCCCGAATAGCCGGAGACCAGTACCAGCTCTGGCGGGCTACTCCCTACGATCCGATCGAACGTAGCGACCAGGGTAGCGACCTCGCGCTCCCGCCCATAAAGCTTCTCCGGTATCAGCAAGCGATCAGGCGTGTCGTGTTCGCCCAGTGGGAAGGCATCGATGCGGTGCCGATGCCGCCAGGCGGCGAGGCAATGCTGCAGGTCATGCTCAACACCGCCGGCCGTCTGGTAACGCTCTTCGGCCGTCTTGGCGAGTAGCTTCATGACGATGTCGGAGACCGCGGCGGGGACGGTCTCCATCAGCTCGCACGGCGGCACCGGCTTTCTGGCGATATGGCAGTGCACCCATTCCATGGGATCAACCGCCGCAAACGGCAGCACGCCCGTCAGCAACTGGTAAAGCGTGACGCCCAACGCATAGAGGTCGCTGCGCGAATCGATCGAGCGGTTCATGCGGCCGGTCTGCTCGGGTGCCATATAAGCGAGCGTGCCGGCGATCGTCTCGGGCGGTTCCGGCGCCTGCCGCTCGCGCGGCAACCGGGAGGCGAGACCGAACCCGGTGAGCCGGACCTGTCCGTCGGTGCAATGTACGAGGATATGCGCGGGCTTCAGGTCCTTATGGACAAGACCGCGCTGGTGCAGCTTGCCGAGCGCTGCGGCGATGCCGACAGCGAGCGGCAAAAATTCTCCCATCTCCATCGGAGCGCCCAGCAGACGTGCGAGCGGTTCACCACCCGGGTCCTCGAGCACCAGTAGGGTTCGACCGCCTTCGCGCACCAGGTCCAGCGGCCGCACCGCCCACGCGCCATCAAGTTCGTCCTTCAGGCCAAACGCATGAACGAGGCGGTCAAAGGCGGCAGGCAACGGATGCTCCCCGGCGGGTCGCACCAAAAGTACGTTTTGACTGCCATCTTCCCCGTCGCGCCGCCCTCGACAGACGACGCGGTCGCCATCTTCCCACAGGATCTGGAGAGTGTTACCCATCGGCAGCCGAACCAAATTTACGACGTCATATGGCGCAGGCGCGCACCCGGCCGCATGCGTTGCGTCCTTCCGCGCCTACACGACTAGCGTCACCTCAGCATACACGTCAGTGACCGCGGCGCAATAGCTAGTACTCCCAGTAAATACTCGGGACGAAACCCTGCTACGCAGACAGCAGAGTCACCCCGCGGAGCATCGCCGCTACCGCGACATCACGGTGTCGCTACCATCTTCGCGATGACGCGGAAGGAGGGCTTTGCGGCGGAGGCGCAATTGGATTGGTGACGCAAGGCCCGCCCATCGCGCGTCGGCTAGCATGCCCGACCGGCGCATTGCCTCGAACCTGGGACCGGGTTGTCGAATTCGCCACCCCGGCACCGTGCCTAAGGCTGGGGATTGACACCGAGCGACACCGATTTGCGGACGAGATCCGCCAGTGTTGGCGCCGCCATCTTTCGCATCAGGCGAGATCGATGCAACTTCACTGTGATTTCGCACAGATTCACCTTGGAGGCAATCTGCTTGTTCATCAGCCCTGCTACGACGAACCCCATTATCTCGCGCTCGCGCGGCGTGAGGGAGTCGTAAGCGAGGCGGAGCGCCGCAACCGATCGTTCGGCGGTAAGACGCTCGCGATCGCGTCTTAGAGCATCGACGACGGCATCCAGCATGTCTTGATCACGAAACGGTTTCGAAAAAAAATCGACCGCCCCTGCTTTCATCGCCTGCACCGTCATCGGAATATCACCATGACCGGTCATGAATACGACCGGCATGCACAAACCGCTTTTTGCAACATGCTCCTGAAAGGAGAGGCCATTTTCGCCGCGCAACCGGACATCGAGGATCAAGCAACTCGGCGAGTCGTACTTCGGGAAGTCGAGGAAATCCAAGGACGATTCAAACGTCTCTACACGTAGCGCGACCGACCGGAATAAATTGCGTAATGCGAAGCGCATCGACTCTTCGTCGTCGATCACGTAGACCACCGGTTCGGCACAGTCCTGGCCG
The DNA here is from genome assembly GCF_002902965.1 of Paraburkholderia hospita. Taxonomy (GTDB): domain Bacteria; phylum Pseudomonadota; class Gammaproteobacteria; order Burkholderiales; family Burkholderiaceae; genus Paraburkholderia; species Paraburkholderia hospita. Next base: position 755,950 of record NZ_CP026108.1, read on the forward strand.
CTCTGGGCGGAAGTGCAAAGTGAACTTGAGTCCATCTATCTTCCGCCTCCATATTCAATCCAACTATTATTCATCTTCCCTTCCCCCAACCTAATTCTTCACTATCTGTGTCGACAAACTGGAACAATACCGTTTCACCAAAGGCCTCCCTTGCAAAACCGCTTGGCTATGGAAGCCTATCCCAACGTTAGCCGCGAACTAGGTCCTGTCGTCTTTTTTCATCCTCCACCGTTCTAAGGCGGACGTTTCATCTTGGTACGGACTTGTACTCGCCATATGTTTCGAGCCCGTGACGAGCGCTCGAAAATCATCGGCATTGCCATTCCGCTGATGGTTGGCGCGGTGTATCTGTTCCTACAAAACCGGTGCGCCACGATCATTCCGGTTGTCGCAATTCCGGTGTCATTGGTTTGCACACTCGCGATCCTTTCGCTCTTTGGCGCGACCATCGATGACCTTTCGTTGTTTGGACTGGTTGTAGCCGTCGGGACCATCGTGGTTCGGACTTCGACATTGCGTGGAAAGCTCAGCTTCGGCTCTGTCACAGATTCCGTCGGCTGCGAGCTCGAGGTCTTCACCAGAACAAGACGTGTGCAGCCATCGCCCGCGAACTATCCGGCTTCATCTGGGACATCGAAATGCGACTGCAGCCAGCCTAAGCATTCTCGCAGCTCCCTTCTCCGTTCACTGATTTCCGGAGGCGCTATTGCAGAACTGACATCTTCCGCCTGATCGGTAACCCGGCACCGCGCACGATGAGGAGAATCCTCCCATCTTTTTTTGAGCAAGCGACTGCGCGATATCTGTTATTAAGAGCGAGGCAGCCCCGTGATGGAAAGATGGAAACGGTAACCAGCTTGCGAATGAACTCGATCCATCGTCGACAAACAGCCTGTGTGCCGCGCTACCCATTATGTCGGATGTCGCTACGGCGTAAAAGCACGGCGCCTATGACATCGATGTGTGTACCCTATGCTGTGAAAGTGGTCGACTAGTGTTCTACTGCTTTAGCGTTATTTTCAATCGGCCTCTGTCTCAGGCGGCCGACTACTTATTGTCACTCTTACAAATACTTTCTGACAACGAAACGGGACAAGTATGCACGGTCTCCGCAAATATCTGGGGTGGGACGGTAAGCGGCGATATAAGGCCAAAGAAACGCCAGCGCCGTCATGCCGTGAATCTATTGAAGAGCGTTTCCTCAAGTTGATGGACCTAATGATATGGTTGTCGGAGTGGAGCCTCCGCCAAGCCGGTATTGGGGCGGCCCCTGATGGAAGTGTTGACGGGCCCGGAGCACCGGCAACGATGGCTGGTGGAGGGAGCGATGCGACCAGGCTGTGGTCGCCCGGGGGAGCGTGCGTTGTTTCGTGGTCGGATGCTCGCTTTTCGCAACGTCCACATTGCCACCTTTTCCGGCATTCCTGGATGCTGAATTCGCGAGCGAGGTGGCTTGCAGCACGTTCTCGGTGCTCAGACGCATGGTGAGTCAATTCTTCCATGCTGGCCGCCGTTTCTTCAAGCGACGCCGCCCGCTCTCGCGGGATGACTCGTTCCGGGTTTGGTCGAGGCTTCAACTACTTTAGAGAGTGATGTTGATTTGCACGGAGCGTGGGCAAGGTTAGCGTTAGGTCCCCGATGGTCGAACTGCCCGCCGTTTGGGCGTACCACCTACCGACTCGAGCTTGACAGAGCCGTTGGATGGGCTGGCATGGTGAATTGAACGACCGCGCCGCGTGGCACGTTTGAGCTTGCCCATAACCGTCCCCGATGCCCTTCGATGATCGAACGGCAGATCGACAGCCCCATCCCCAACCCGGTGGACTTCGTGGTGTAGAAGGGTGCAAAAGCCTCGTCAGGGCCGCCAGGACCAAAACCAGGCCCAGAATCGCGCACAGTCACGAGCACACAGTTCGATTCGACTTCTGTACTGACAACCAGTTGTCGCTCTCCATCGCTCACGCCCCTCATCGCCTCTAGCGCGTTCATGATCAGATTGAGTAGCACCTGTTGTAGCTCGACACGGTCTGCTTCGATTAATGGCAAGCCCTCGGACAGTCGCGTCTGTACGGAGGCACCGCTCTTAGCGGCTTCGCCGCGCGTGAGTTCAATCATCTCGTGGACCGCGTCGTTGATGTCCACCGGCTCCTTGCGCGTTGGCGCCTTCCTGACCAGATTACGGATCCGACCTAGCACGTCTCCCGCTCGACCCGCATCCTTGACTATCTGCCTGAGCGTCTGCCCTACCTCGTCAATGTTCGGAGGCTGGGCATTCAGCCAACGCAGCGCAGCCTGGGCATTCGTCACCGTCGCGGCGATCGGCTGGTTGACTTCGTGTGCAATCGAAGCCGTGAGCTGCCCCATGGTCGCGACACGGTTCGCGTGAGCCAGTTCCGTCTGCACCTCGCGATAGCGCTGCTCGCTCTCGCGCGCTTTTTCCTCCGCCTGCTTGCGCTCACTCAGATCAAGCACAAAAGCGACACCTTGCTTCCGGCTCGCTTCGAAAGCGGTCGCACCGAGCATGACGGGCACTCGATTGCCGTCCTTCCTGATGTACTCCTTCTCGAACGGCTGCGCACGCCCCGTCGCCCCGATCTCTGCCAGGGCCCGTTCGTTGCGCTCGAGCCATTCTGGTGGCGTCAGATCCTTCCAGCGCACGCGACCCGAGACAAGGTCCTCCCGTTCGTATCCCACCATGCGAAGAAATTCGTCATTGGCCTCAAGAATGTCGCCACCGGCATTCCAGACGACAATCCCGATGATGTTGGCTTCGACGAGGCGCCGGATCTTCCCTTCGCGCTCCCCAAGATCGCGGTACAAGCGGGCATTCTCCAAGGAGATGGCAGCCTGCGAGGCCAACAGCTTCAGCACGGCGATCCGGGATGGGCTGAACACGCGGGCAGTCAGACTGTTTTCGAGGTAGAGCGCGCCGGTGAGCTTCGCCTGATTCATCAACGGGAAGCAGAGAATTGAACGGGAGCGCTGCTGACGTACATAGGGATCGGCAGCGAACGGGGACTCAGCCGCGGCATCGTCAAGAAAGACGCTCTCCCGGGTGCGCAGGACATGATAGAGGATCGACTCCGGCAGCAACGCCGCGCTCACCGGCACATCGCGCAACTGCAACATGGGCGCGTCACCGGTGGTCAGCACTTGCGCCGCTATCCGTTCTTCGCCGCCGTCCGACAGAATCAGCACGCCCCGTTCGGCGCCCGCCTGTTCAATCGCTGTGCGCATGACCATTTCGATCAGCTTGTCCAGGACGATCTCGCCCGAGGCAGCCTGCGATACCTTGATCACCGTCGCAAGGTCGAGGTGTTCGACTGGAGTTGATATCGTGATCGTGGGCCCGGGCGCGGAGTCTTCCGCCCTCAGATATGAATATTGGTCCTCGAGGTGCCGCACCTTCCCGTTCGCGCCCCAACGCAGATAGCTGTAGCGGGCATCTCGCAAATACAGACGTGCAATCTTTTCAAAACCTTGAGCTGCGTAAAAGCGCGACGCGAGCTCATTGCCGAGTGCTTCACCGTGGACAAAGCCGCTGTCCTGCGCCGAGCGGATGGCCTGCTCGTACAACTCCATGGCATCCGCTACGCGACCTTCGATCCGGGCGATCTCGGCACCGACCAGCGCGGCGCGGTCCGCGAAACTCTCCGGACAGTTTTTCGCCCAGATCTCGAGCTGCCGGTAATGCGCGGCGAGCGCTTCGAGATGCTGTGGCCGCTCGCCGGCCGGCATGCACCCCCACCAGGCGGCCTTCGCCAGCGCGCCGTATAAGTGATATTCGGCTTGCTCAACCACCGAGGTCGGGGTCCAGAGCAGCCGTCGCGCGTTCGACGCGGCATCCATGGCTGCCGCATAGTCACCAGCGAGATAGCGCGCCTGCAATTTCCTAATCCAGTACCACGACGCTGCTATTGCCAATGCGGGGTTGCTGGACAGATGGGCTTCGGTGCGAAGTTCATTGAACTGCCCGTCGTCGAAGCAGCCGAACGTCGGCGTCACGCCGCGAAGCGTCCGTATAAGCGCGAGTTGTGTGGTGATGAAGTCAATGACAAGACCGAACCGCATCCTCCCGGCGTATGCAAGACCGCGTTCGGCCTCGCCTTGCACCTCGTGCAGCGGCTCGCCAGCGAATAGCAGGTCCGAGTTGAGGTTGGTGCATGTGTAAGCGCCATACGCGAGATCTCCAATTCGATTCGCCGCTTCGAAAGCACGGCGCAGCAGATTACGACATTCCCGTACTGGCTTTAGCAAGCGCATGACAAAATTCGCGAAGCAAAGATACGTACTCGCCTCGAACCGTCTTAGCCCGCGTCGTTCGACGAGGTCGCAGCCGAGCTGGCCGAACCGGAATCCGGCCCGGTAGTCACCGAAACGCGGTCCGGCGACCCTGCCGACGTTGGCATAAAGCACGCATGAAGCATCACAGTTGCCACGCTCGATGCTGAGACTGACTCCCTTGCAGGTCGTCAGCGCAACCAGATTCGCATCCGTAAACAAGGCTGGGGCGAATAGCTTGCCCAGCACCTCGACGGTCGCGAGCGAGGCTGCGTCCTCCATCACCGGTAAATCGATGAGTTCCTCGATGGTCCGGTCCCCAAGCTGGGTTGCGATGCGCTCGTATTCCCGTCGTACCTCCTCGTCGTGCGGATGAGCTGACCACTGGATGCCGACATGGCGGAGGTAGGCGAGGCAGACAGCGACGGCACGGTCGCTCCGGTCGAGAGTCGTGCAGACGTCTGTGTGCAGGCACGCGACGCTGGCTCGTTCGACCGTTGTCGTGACCCGATTCGCTAGCGCCGCCAGGCGCTCATCTGCAACGGATAACTGTCCGGTCAAAAATTCGCATTCGGCCCGGTTCAGCTCAAGCGCAAATATCAATTCATGCCGACGTTCCCAGCAATCGTCGCTCGATAGTTCCGTACCGGCGATGAGATAGGTGAGCGCTGAGGCATAGGCCGTCGACGCCTTGGCGCGTTGGCCAGCGAGCAGGTTGAATTCGGCCAGCCGCTCCCGTTCGCCCTCTTCGGTGATCAGCGCGGAGGCGCGATTGAGCTGACCGACGATCTCGAAAATCACCTCCCCCCGCTTATTTCGAGGCGTGCGCGCCGCGAGCAGTCGCCCGATCCGCAGATGGGTAGAGGTGCGCGAGGCTTCGGGGATCAGTGAATAGGCGGCCTCATGTACCCGGTCGTGAACAAACCTATAGGCGCCCTCCAGCCGCTCGACCAGTTCCTGACGCATCGCCTCCCACAACGCCGCGTGCACCTGTGGCACCGGAATGCCGAGAACCGTCGAAAGCGTCGCGACACCCGCGACGTTCCCGAGAACGGCAAGCTGCTCCAGCGCGTGCCGCGTCCCAGCCGGCAGGCGGGTCAGCTTGCCGACCATCAGGTCCACGACATTGTCGGTATAACCCTTGGCATGGATGCGACCCGGGTCCCAGCACCACTGCCCCGTATCATGATCAAAGGTGAGCAAATCTTCTTCGACAAGCGCGTGCAGAAACTGGATGACAAAGAACGGATTGCCGCCCGTCTTGTCATGGACCAGTTGCGCCAGTGGTGCGATGCGCGCCGGCGCGCAGTGAAGCGCCTCCGCGAATAACTGCCTGACATGTACACAAGCGAGCGGCGCCAGCTTGATCTCATTGATAGTGACGCCCGCGTTCCTGATGGCCTGGAGCTTGCCCATCAGCGGATGTGCGGCATCTATCTCATTGTCACGGTAGGCGCCGACCAGCATCAGGTGCCGCATATCCGGGTGTGTCAGCAGGTCCTCAAGCAGGTCGAGGGTTGCGGCATCCAGCCAATGCAGATCGTCGAGAAAGAGCGCGAGCGGATGTTCTGCCCGGGCAAATACACTGATGAAACGCCGGAACACGAGCATGAAACGGCGCTGCGCCAGTTTTGGCTCGAGAGCCGGGACGGGTGGCGGCTCACCGATGATCAGCTTCAGTTCGGGGATGAGGTCGGTCATGAGCCGCGCATTGGGCACCAGCGCCTCCAGCAAGGCATCGCGCCAGATTGCCAGTTCCGTGTCGGCCTTACCGAGCAGCGGCCGCACCAGGCTCTTGAACGCCTGGACCAGCGTCGAGTAGGGGATGTCGCGCTTGTACTGGTCGAACTTGCCCGACGCAAAGAGCCCCCGCGGCGGCACCAGCACCTTGTGCAGTTCATTGACAACCGACGATTTGCCGATGCCCGAATAGCCGGAGACCAGTACCAGCTCTGGCGGGCTACTCCCTACGATCCGATCGAACGTAGCGACCAGGGTAGCGACCTCGCGCTCCCGCCCATAAAGCTTCTCCGGTATCAGCAAGCGATCAGGCGTGTCGTGTTCGCCGAGTGGGAAGGCATCGATTCGGTGCTGGTGTCGCCACACCTCGAGGCAATGCTGCAGGTCATGCTCAACACCGCCGGCCGTCTGGTAACGCTCTTCGGCCGTCTTGGCGAGTAGCTTCATGACGATGTCGGAGACCGCGGCAGGGACGGTCTCCATCAGCTCGCACGGCGGCGCCGGCTTTCTGGCGATATGGCAGTGCACCCATTCCATGGGATCAACCGCCGCAAACGGCAATGCGCCCGTCAGCATCTGATAAAGCGTAATACCCAACGCATAGAGGTCGCTGCGCGAATCGATCGAGCGGTTCATGCGGCCGGTCTGCTCGGGTGCCATATAAGCGAGCGTGCCGGCGATCGTCTCGGGCGGTTCCGGCGCCTGCCGCTCGCGCGGCAACCGGGAGGCGAGACCGAACCCGGTGAGCCGGACCTGTCCGTCGGTGCAATGTACGAGGATATGCGCGGGCTTCAGGTCCTTATGGACAAGACCGCGCTGGTGCAGCTTGCCTAGCGCTGCGGCGATGCCGACAGCGAGCGGCAAAAATTCTCCCATCTCCATCGGAGCGCCCAGCAGACGCGCAAGCGGCTCACCGCCCGGGTCCTCGAGCACCAGCAGGGTCCAGCCACCTTCCCTCACCAGTTCCAGCGGCCGCACCGCCCACGAGCCATCGAGTTCGTCCTTCAGGCCAAACGCATGAACGAGGCGGTCAAAGGCGGCAGGCAACGGATGCTCCCCGGCGGGTCGCACCAAAAGTACGTTTTGACTGCCATCTTCCCCGTCGCGCCGCCCTCGACAGACGACGCGGTCGCCATCTTCCCACAGGATCTGGAGAGTGTTACCCATCGGCAACGGAATCAATGTAGCTTGTCATCTGCGCAGGGCCGTAGGCCGCTACCCTCTTCGTTTGACCCTACATTCGTTCACAGGGCAGCAAGATCTACCTCAGCATACACGTCAGCGAATTCCATGCAATAGATAGTACTCCGAGTAAGTTGCCCGGCCAAAGCCCGCGCTATCGTGAAGCCCACGGACGCCGCCAGGCATCACCGACATCTCAGGTACTTTTGACGTTGCATATTTGCCGACCATGCAAGCGGCCCGCACCTTTCGGTAGATTTAACATTGTTATGCGCAGCGACCGTCCGCCAGGTCGTTCCGACGGACGTGAAAGCAACCATGGCGCACTGGCTCACGGCGTTCTACAACTGGGCATTAACGCCAAGCGTTACCGATTTTTTGACGAGATCCGCAAGGGTTCGCGCCGCCATCTTTCGCATCAGGTGAGACCGATGCATCTTCACGGTGATTTCACAGAGATTTACCTTGGAGGCAATCTGCTTGTTCATTAGCCCAGCCACGACGTACCCCATGACCTCCCGTTCGCGCGGTGTGAGGGAGTCGTAAGCGACACGCAGCGCCGCAACCGATTGTTCGGCGGCAAGGCGCTCGCCGTCGCGCGCCAACGCATTGGAGACGGCATCCAGCATCTCCTGGTCGCGGAACGGTTTTGAAAAAAAATCGACTGCCCCCGCTTTCATCGCCTGCACGGTCATCGGGATGTCCCCATGACCGGTCATGAACACGATTGGCATGCGCAAACCGCTCTTAGCAACATGTTCCTGTAAGGCAAGGCCATTTTCACCGCGCAACCGGACATCGAGGATCAAGCAGCTGGGTGAGTCGTACTTCCCGAAACAGAGAAAGTCCACCGAGGATTCGAATGTCTCGACATGTAGCCCGACCGACCGGAACAAATTACCGAGTGCGAACCGCATCGACTCCTCGTCGTCGACCACGTAGACGACCGGCTCTTTGTGATGTTGTATGCTTCGGACCGAAGTCAAATGTGAACTTGGATTCATCTCACCTCCTCCTTCCGACTGATGGTGCGCTGGGCGCCGCATCTGAGAATGCTGTCGGAAATACTGCACATTGGAATAATATCGTTCCCCTGAGACCCGTCCTTCACGGGAGTGCTCATTCAATCCAGAGGACGCGCTACAAGCACACAGGCATGCTCACCGATATATCTTCTTGATCCTCGCTTTAAGTACGCCTACTTCCCTCGCGTCGGCACGAACAAGATGCTCCGCATAGTTCCTCCTGACTTTGACAGACCGGGCCTTCAGACGTTTGATGATCCGACGTCAACGCCAAATCATGGATTTACCAAGTGATCATTGACTGCTCCAGCTATCGAAACGTCTATGATTGGATCATCTAGGGTTCACGTTACGGCAGCTATAGCAAGCAAATACGGTTCAGCTCCATTGTTCTACGATAAACGTTTCGGTTGAGCCGCCGTACGAATGTCTACTCGACGTATGCATTTGCACCCACTACGATCCAGTTGTGCAGTACATCGAACATAGGGTACTGCGCGAAACCAACAGTCACATCACGCTGCGTTGCCAACGCTCGCGAGATTGCGGGCATGACACAAGAGTATGCGCTCGGACGTCCAAAGACCATTGTACGGAAGGGTCGCATACACCTACATAGGCGTCGAACGGCGATACCTAGGTATATGCGGCGAAGTCTGATTCGGACGGTCACAGAGGCGGGTGGTCCTGGCATATGGCGATGGGGACTGTCATGCGAGGCCCCATCCGTCAGCACGTTATCGTGGAACTGGCTCCCGCAGCATGACGATGACCAACACTCGCTGGCGCGCGAGACACGCATGCATGCGTTCCCGTTCGGATATGTAATGATCTGCTCATACGGTCGGGCGGACGGACGCCGCGACGCATACCTAGGTATGTGTTCGCAACATCAGTGAACGTGCATGCGGTGGCCAGCTAGACACGAGATGAACTGGATTGAGCGATTCAGAGGCTGAGCACTAATACCTGTGTATAATTTCCGGCCGCTGATATGACAATTACGCTGGGTGTTGTACACGCCGACAGATGCATGCAGTGCAGTCTTGCTGCTTGGCTCCCTTTCCTGTAGATCGAGGCTAATCTTGCAGGTAGTTTCGATTGTTGACGACGATGAGGCAGCCCGACTCGCGACGGGGAATCTTGTGCGCTCGTTCGGCAGACACACACGCCTTTTCGTGTCAGCGGAGGAATTTCTGTTATCGGACCAACTTGCGTCAACGTCATGCCTCATCTCCGATGTCATGATGCCCAGCATGTCAGGACTAGAGATGCACGACCGCATCATGGCACTCGGGTATGCGCCACCGACCATCTTCATTACGGCATTCCCGTCGGCCGACCTGAAAGCTAATGCCGTTGCAAAAGGCGCGCTGGCTGTGCTCGAGAAGCCAGTTGATCCCGACGCCATCGCTCATTGGCTCAGCGTTGCGCTTGACTCGCCCTAGGCTATCGACAAGGGGCCGGAATGGCCCACTTCCGATACCGGTGCTCTCATAACGACTTCAGTGAGCAGGCCTTGACGCCCAGCAGTTCCGATTTTCTGACGAGATCGGCAACGGACCTTGCAGCCATCTTTCTCATAAGGTGCCCACGATGAATCTTTACAGTGATTACACTGAGATTCATTTCGGCGGCGATCTGCTTATTCATCAGGCCGGCCACGACGAAAGACATAACTTCTCGTTCGCGCAGTGTCAGCGAGTCATACGCGACACAGAGTGCGGCGATCGATTGCTCGGCGTTAAGCCGCTCAGTATCGATCGCCAACGCATTAGCGACAGCATCCAGCATGTCCTGGTCGCGAAACGGCTTCGCGAGAAAATCGACCGCACCCGCTTTCATCGCCTGGACTGTCATCGGAATGTCTCCATGTCCGGTCATGAATACGATCGGCATGTGCACCTCGCTCTTTGCGATATGTTCCTGGAATGCTAGGCCACTTTCGCCGCGCAGCCTGACATCGAGAATAAGGCAACTGGGGGCGTCATACTTTCGAAAAACGACGAAGTCCCTTGAAGATTCGAAAGTCTCTACCCTTAATCCGGCTGATCGGAGTAAGTTCCTGAGGGCGACGCGCATCGACTCGTCGTCGTCGACAACATAGACTACCGGTTCCTCGCGATCATGCGGACTCTGGGTCGAAATCGAAGGCGAACCCGAAGTCATCTCACCTCCCCTCTCGCGATTGACAATGCTTGCATACAACTTTGCTCAACGTAATCGACGGCGCTGTGCGCTTCGAGAAACGACTTCTCGTGGGACGTGCCACCGATAACGCTCTGCTCCGCCAGAATGGCAAACTGACGCAGTCGCGTCCCGTTTTTTCGTCGGACAGTTCAAGTCACCGACAGACGGCCCCAGTTGATATTCTAGGTGATTTGGACTCGCATGACGTTCCCGCCCTGTTTCGTTAAGCGTGACGTCGACGCGGTAATCGCCGTCCCCATTTGAGCCTCATAGAAGATCGTCCCGGTCTCTCCAATCATAAGGCTAGCAATTTGCCGGTTCGCCCGTTCTCAGGCGCGCATCAAGTCGAAAGGGGCATAGCAGCGGACCGCCCACACGCCGGGAACGCCTTTCGGAGTCGGTGTGGCGTCGTTGCAGCCAGCTTACGTCGGGAAAGGCCTTCACGACTGCTCGTCGATACCCGAAAGCATCCGAGCCAATACGAGATGACTTGTGCAGTACGGACCAACGGCGCGACGTAGGAAGCATCGCGTCACCATTTCGATACTTTTGAGCACTTTATTGAGCCAGAGAAGTCTCGAAAACGGAACGCGGCAGGCATAAAGTGGAGGCTCCTAACCACTGGATGAACACGTTGCGTTATAAGGCGTATCACCATGATGCTGTCGTCAACGCCGAATTGATGCTCGGGTAATCAAGTGACGGCATTCAACATTAACCGCACAAGGAGTTAAAAAATGGATAACAAGGCTCTTGCCTCGATTTTGGTTGCCGCTTCATTTTCTTTCGTCACACCGGTCTTCGCCAGTGGCTATGGACCTGCACCGTTCTACCACCCGGCACAGGGTGCTCCGGCATCACAACGAGGCCAAAGCGTCGCGACTCTTGCATCCAATGCGGCGCTAGTTGGCACATCGCATCGCGGCAACGCTACTGTCGAGACCGGAGGGATTACGAAGTCAGATTCAGCCGTGCAAAGCTCGGCTGCAGGGGAAGGTGGCGTTGCTGATGGGACATCGACGTCGGGTTCACATCAAGGCAACGAATAAATGAATGCGAGGTTGGGCAGTGATGGTGGCCTACGAAGGCGTATGGCCTCCTGGAAATTGCGTTTTGCTTGCTACGGCCCGGAAATAGAGGGCCGGTGCGCAATGGCGTGGCATGATCTGCCCAGTCGCCTTCGATCGGCGTGCATCCCTTCTAGTTCACGACCGCTAGCTTGATATGCAGGTTCAGGCGCTGCATAGCTTGGGCCTGCCCAACCGGACCGACCGTGGCGTTCGATTGCCAGCGACCGTTGCATATGATTGCCCGACGGGCACTTAAGCCGATCCGGCACGAGGCGGACATTCAGTAGTCAACCTGACTATTGACGAGTCCATCTACTGCAACTCTTTCGCATCTTGTCTCGCATTTTTGCATAGAAACAATCGCGCGTCCAAGATTCCTATCGTCCGGGACGCTGATTCACGCAGCCATTCACAGCACACGCCTCGAGCACTTTCGGCGGCAAACAGCACGGAACAGGCTTCATTCGTCGGACCGCGCACAAAGTCGAAAGGTGGCCACCAATGGTACAGCAACATTGCGTCTACGAATCGTCGCACGGCAAACACTGGGCGCTCACAGTGCCTTGCCACCGCTACATTCATGAGTCACAGGAATCGCTCTCTCATACCTGCATATGACGGACTCACTGTGACGACCTCGACCAGAGCGCCTCACGGCTTACATATACTCGCCCGGACGTCAGAGAGCTATCCGCAGGTGTGCGCGCCTTATGCTCACGGGGTGTTGCCGTGACCGTTCGTACAATAGGTTTCTGTTGGTCGTTCGTCTACCGTTATTGCAAGAGATCGGTCCGACTCCGTCGAGACGATCCTGTATCAGCGATCGGTGACCGTTGGCTTCTACACCATACATAAGAAGACCGTTGACCAGAACCTTCGCGCGCCCATCGTCCGGGCGACCGACCGATCAAGAACTCATTGACCGTGATGCCACGGGAGATTGCCATGCACACCTATCTGATCCGTTATCGCGACGTCTGCGGCCGATGGGCAGTCGCCTACGCTCGGGCCGCGTCCCAGCCGGACGCTGAGGCGATTGCAATCCTCCGTTATGGCGCGTTCCATTCCGTCAGTCGTGCAGGATTGGTTTCTTGAACAACGCGGGCTGGTAGCCCGAACGACAAGGTCTTCCAGGAGCGGCGATTCCAACCCCATCCGTCGCTGACTTAAAGAATCGCCGCGTGCGAGACCTCGGGTTCGGCGTCGCATGCGCCTAGTTCAACCGTCCTACTGCACGACGAGGGAGTCTTCCCCTTTTAGTCAACTAACCCATAGGAAAACATGCTCTATCAATTCCATGTATTCCAGCGAGCACTTCTGAGCCCGCTCACCGCCTGGGCTCAGGCCGCTTCGAAATCGTTTGCGAACCCGGCCAGTCCGCTCGCCTATGTGCCGGGCGCCACGCGTCTGTCGGCTGGCTACGAGCTGCTGTACCGTCTCGGCAAGGATTACGAGAAGCCCCAGTTCAACCTGCACCAGATCGTCAAGGACGGGCGCAACATTCCCATCGTCGAGCAGACGATCATCGAAAAGCCGTTCTGCCGCCTGCTGCGCTTCAAGCGCTACTCGGACGACAGCGACGCCGTCACGCAACTGAAGGAAGAGCCCGTCGTGCTGGTGTGCGCGCCGCTGTCGGGCCACCACTCGACGCTGCTGCGCGACACCGTGCGCACGCTGTTGCAGGACCACAAGGTGTACATCACGGACTGGATCGACGCGCGCATGGTGCCACTCGAAGACGGCTCGTTCGATCTGGACACGTACATCGCGTACATCCAGGAATTCATCCGCCACATCGGCGCGAAGAACCTGCACGTGATCTCGGTATGTCAGCCGACGGTGCCCGTGCTCGCCGCCATCTCGCTGATGGCGAGCCGCGGTAAAGACACGCCGCGCACGATGACGATGATGGGCGGCCCGATCGACGCGCGTAAGAGCCCGACGGCCGTCAACTCGCTGGCGACGCAGCACTCGATCGAATGGTTCGAGAACAACGTGATCTACAACGTGCCGTCGAACTATCCGGGCTTCGGCCGCAAGGTGTATCCAGGCTTTTTGCAGCACACGGGCTTTGTCGCGATGAATCCGGAGCGTCACGCAGCGTCGCACTGGGATTACTACCAGAGCATGCTGCGCGGCGACGAAGAAGATGCGGAAGCGCATCGCCGCTTCTACGACGAATACAACGCGGTGCTGGACATGGCTGCCGAGTACTATCTGCAGACCATCCGCATCGTGTTCCAGGAATTCAGCCTCGCGGAAGGCACGTGGGAAGTGAACGGCCAGCCCGTGCGCCCGCAGGACATCAGGAAGACCGCGCTCTTCACGATCGAAGGCGCACTCGACGACATTTCCGGCAGCGGCCAGACGCGCGCCGCGCATGAGCTGTGCACGGGCATTCCGGAGAAAGACCGTCGTCACTTCACTGCCGAGAAGTGCGGGCACTACGGTATTTTCTCGGGCCGCCGCTGGCGCTACATTATCTATCCGCAACTGCGCGAGTTCATCGCGGAACACGATCGGGTGCCAAAAAGAGTCCGCAACGTTCGGCGCGAAGAGATCGACGACGACGAAAGTAATACGAGCTGTCCCAGCGCGACCGTAGCGTCAGTTGGTTAATTGTTTCGCGAAGCAGTTTTTCGGCCGGGATGCTAAGCACGATGCGAGTAACCGGTATAGTCGAGGACGGAAATGGCTCGGTCGACGTACGAAGATCCGCGTTCTGCCGCCGATTCAATCAGTGGGTGCAATAGCTTGTCGGAATCGCTCGGCCGGTGTTTGTAGCCTTTCATCACCTCGCCCGGACCTGCTCCGATAGCTGAGCGGACTTGCCGGTCCGGTCGAATGCCGCTTTAGCGGCAAGTGCGTCTCGTTGCGCCGACCAAACGCACCGCTTGAACTCCGACGGTATGGCGCAGCGCGCTGGGAAACACGGCGTCGTGAGACGCCCGGCCCGGCGCTACGCCGGGCGCGTCTGAGACGAACAGTTTTCCCGCCAAGAAATCTCGAATATATCGGTGTGAACTCTCGACTTCGAAAAGTTTTTTGATATTTGTAGCGATCAATTTTAGCCTTTCTTAGGAGCGGTATTGCCTTGAAGCGATGCCCTCGTGCTTATCTGCCGCGGAGGGCGGCATCGTGGCCGCAGTTTTGCGTTCAATGGGTGGTTGCCCAGCTGACCGGCACGCGAGCAGAAGCATATCGCTGAGTCGGTGGCAGCCCGTTTCGTTGCACCGCAGCAACACACCATCCTCTCGTGCGGGTTTCCCCCGATAGGCCTATACTTAAGCCGTCTCCACCGTATCACTTCCAGATATGGATTTAGCCCGCTTCGCGCGGGCATTCTTTTTTGGTGACCCGCTCGCGCGACGAGTTCGAAGCATGGAAATTGTTAGAAACCAACCTGAGGTGCTTGCGAATCGTCGCGGCGTGACGTTCAGCCTCGTGCTTCCGAGCGGCAAGGTCACCTGCGTGATCGCCCTGAAAGCATTGGAAACGTATTTCTGGCTCGAACCTCGGGCTAGCGACACCGACGTTCTCAGGACGTTCCAAAACGGCTTTGTGCGGATCAGAGCCGTCGCTGAGCGTGCGTTTCGAGCCCGTCCGGCTACGCATCTCAAGTTAGCAGCAAAGGACTTCGCCCGACTCTGACCTTGGCGGTCGGTTCGACGGTTGCAAATCTGCAGAGGGAAGCGGCGTGGACGTCGGGACCGTCGCTGCCTTGCGCATCGCCCCCGAGCTGCCCCTTTCCTACGCCGAACAGGATAGGCGCCACTGCTGCGCCCCCGAAAATCTTTCACTGCGCTGGAGTTGAAATTCGGCCGCGTGTCGCCTGTTACACCGTATCCGTTCGCCGATCTATGGCGGAGGTGTTCGAAAACCCGAAGCCGCCTCCGTTCCGACGATGAAAGCGATTCAACACGAACCTGCGGTTGCCGCAACGGGCGCAGGCCCTAGGGGCCTCACCCATGGAGCCGCATTGATCACGAGACACAACAGGATGGGAGAGATTCTCGCTGAACGTAGCCCCACGGTTTCCATACGTCACAACATCGGTGACTCTGCGCTCATTTCGGCAAATTTGACGCTATTCCTGTCCGAGACTCGAAACGCTGTCTAAATGCCTATACAATTATCACTTTAGTCCCCGAAGACGTCCACGTATGAATGCGGAAAAGAATGGGACGACAGCGACGCCAGCCTATCAGCAACTGAAGGACTACGTTCGGAAGATGATTGAAACGGGGCAGTGGCGCCTGGGTGACATGATTCCAACGGAACTCTCATTGGCCGCCGAATTTGCGTTGTCGCGAATGACCGTAAATCGCGCACTGCGCGAACTCGTGAGTGAGAATGTCCTGACACGCGTACGTGGTCGCGGGACCTTTATCACCGATCGTCGCTATCAATCGACCTTAATCGAGATCCGCAGTATTGCCGAGGAGATTCGCTCACGGGGCGACGCGCATCGCAGCAAGGTTCTGCTCCTTGAAGCGACTCACAACGCCGCCGCCCTGCAAACCCTTGAATTACCACAAAACGGTACAGCATTCCATTCACACATCGTGCATTTCGAGAACGACGTGCCGATACAATTCGAGGACCGTTACGTCAATAGCCTCATATTCCCGGACTATCTGGACCAAGATTTCGAGTCCGAGACGCCAAATGAGTACATGATGCGCGTTGCGCCCGCACAAGGCGCGGAATACTGGATAACGGCACGTAAGACCAATGCGATGGTCAGGCAGGCTCTGATGATGCCAATAGGCGAACCATGTCTGGTACTGCGACGAAGGACAGAAGCCCAACGACAAATCGCAGGTGATGTCACTCTTTGGCATCCGGCCAGCAGATACAAACTTAACGGTAGATATTGAGCGTTGGGAGAGTGACAAGGTCGGTCTCCGACCTCAATACACCCTCCCTCCTCTGTCGCGTCGGGCGCCGAAAAGCCGATTCGGACGCTAATCGAGTTGAACTTCTCCTGCACACGGGGCCCGAACTCTCCGTCAGGCGCCACATGACGAAGAGCGTATGGAGCGCCGGCATCACCGCGAAATGGGCAGCCCGGCGCTCGTCCAGATTGCGAATGCGTTAAACAACCTGTCTCCGCTGTCCGGCGTTCCCTTCATCTAGCTGGGAGCCGAGGCGCCGGAACCGGCGCAAGTCAGCGGCTGGATGGATGAGGCATGCGGCGATCAATCCCAGTGTGGCCACCAGCAACCCGGCGTCAATATAACCCGTCCGGAAGCCGTCGGCCGCGTCAGCACCAACATCGACAATAATGCCCATCGCAATGGGTGCAATCAGGCCCGCGATAGTGTGAATCGAGTTTGTTATCCCGAGCATTGCGCCACGTTGCGACGGCGGGCTGATTTCCCCGATCAAGGTTGATCCAAGCGTAAAAATTACGCTACCAACCGAAAAGCTCAAAGCGATTAGCGCCACTTTCAACGGACCCATCGGCACCAGCGGCAGGCACACCATCGCGACGCCTGCGGTCATGACGCAAGCGCAGCCGAACAGTCCGCGTGAATAACGGCTGGAATAACCAGCTTTTGTCATGCCCTGAGAGATAAACGCGCAGAATGGTGCAAGGACCATCTGTGTCACCGACGGAAGCAACACGATCCAGGCTGCGTATGAAGGCGTCAAATGCAGTCCCCGGATCAAATAGTTCGCGAGCCAAACGATATTCAGCGCGATGATCCAATAAGCGGCGAATCCCGCGATAAACACGCCTAGTGCGGTACGGCTAAGCAGCAACTGCATGTACGGAATATTCAGCGTCGAACTCATGCCGTCTGTCGCACCGCGTTCCAGCGGTCCGTCCTGCCCAAGCATAAACCACACGACGGCCCAGCAAAAGCCAGCCACGCTCAGCACCATGAAAGCAGCATGCCAGCCGAAATGCACAATGATCCATGTAAGCAGTGGCGCGACCACGCCTGTGCCAAAAGCCGCACCACATGCAACCACGCTACTCGGCACCGCGCGTTTGGCATCGCCGAACCATTTATAGACCGCGTGGATCGCGATCGGGAATGCAGGTCCTTCGGCCGCGCCAAGCACCACGCGGCTGGCGAGCAATACGTTGAAATTAACGGCGCCCGCCATCGGTAACAACGTGATAGCCCAGACGATGCTCATTGTGAGCATGATGGCCTTGGTGCTGACTCGGTTCGACAGAAAGCCAACCACTATGCCCGAAATCGAGAACAGGATGAAAAAGGCACTGCCGAGCGCGCCGAACTGCGCGTGCGTCAGGCCCAGCTCCTTCATGATCGACGTGCTAGACAAGCCGATGACGGCCTTATCGGCAAAGTTGACTAGCATGAACAGGAAGACCATGACGACGATCAACCATGCTTTGCGAGAGTCATCGATTCCATGCATAACATAGCTCCAGATAACTACAACTCTGACCCGACAGAATCGTGTGTTTTGACAGGTTGCATTTGGCCATCAGAACGACCTGGCCCCCATCATCTTTGGCGCCATTGTAATCGGTCTTTCTCACCGATATGTCTAGCCGCCTTCATCGATGCCCTCGCGGCCCGCCTCCTTCAGCCGCCGGGCTTTGCGTGTCCCGCGCTCCTCTGCCTAGCCGTTCATCGCCGACCTCAATAACAAGGCCCTCTGGCTTAGCGCGAGGTTACGTCTCCCGCGCATCGCATTCAGTCGGGATAGTGCTTCAGGAAAATGGCGGCCTTCTGAAATTCCGGCGTAAATGGCCTGTCAGTGTCCCGAAAACTCACTATGCGTCGGAACGCACCCATGAACATCTCAGTCTGGGGCGATGCTGAGAAGCCGCCCGGTTGTTGCTTTCGCAAGTCAACCGCTTGGGCAGCAGACACTAATTCGATGCCAAGCAACTGAAAATGATTGTCGATTTCGGTACGCACGCGGCGCACTACCTGCGGTGCGTTCGTAGCGATGTCTTCAATATCTCCCGCCACCGGCAGATAGTCGAGAGAGACGGGCATCGCGAGCTCTTTGTTCGCCATGGCGAGCACGACCGGAGGCTTTTCCATGGCACCGAACGCATGCAGCGTGTTGTCAGTGCCCAGAAAGCGGCTCAGATGCGTGAATCGAGGGTCGTTGAGCTTGATTATCTGCTGTGCGGATGCGAGGGAATTGTGCGCGATTGCAATGCCCATTTCTTCGAACGTCAGTACGAACGGCAGTGGTTCGAAGTTCGCAGTTGGCAGCACTGCCCCCGTGACACCGTCTCGACTCACATAGTTCCGCCTGGCCTGGTAAAGATCCGACGTCGGCTTGACGCCTAACGAGACGCCCGGATTGTCGTCCGAAGAGTTCAGCTGAATCATGATTTGATTGCGCGCTTCCTCAGAGCTGCGGTCAAGTTCAGCCAGCAGGTACGGTGCGTCCCGAAAGCTAAGCGGGTCCTGCAGTGCCCGCGCATCGTCACGTTCCCATAGTGAGCTGCCAGCGAGGAGTGAACGTAATGCCGCACCGGTATGCATCACATGCGGAAACGGATGCAACGATAGCGAATCCTCTAGAAACGGCGAAACACTCCCATTTAACCCCTGCAGCGCAACAGCGTAGACCAGCCGGGCTATTTTGTTCAACTGCGTCATGTCAACAAGCGCGAGACTCGCCATGCCAGTCGTATAGGCGTTTGAACTGAGAATGCCGAGCGCGTCCTTTCCCCACAGCTTGATCGGCTGGATATTTTCTGCCGAGAGCGCATTCGACGCATCGGTCTTTGCGCCGCGATAGTATACGTCGCCCTCGCCCATCATCGTCAGGCCGACGTGCGCCAACAGGGTGATATCCGCCTCGCCCATCGAACCATTCGACGGTATCGCTGGCGTAATGCCGTGATTGAGCAGTTGCGCATACATATCCGCCACCGCTGGTTGCACCCCTGCAGCGCCGACCAGTATCTGGTTAAGACGCACGGCCATCGCAGCACGTGCGTCCCGTATATCCACATCGGTGCCGACACCCGCGGAGTGCGCGTGCAGCAACGCGGCGTTGAAGCGCGTCGATGCGTCGATGACCTCAGGTGTCAGCTGGCCCTTCGCATCGACCATCTGACGATCCTTATTCAGACCGACACCAACGGTGAGACCGTAGATGCGCTGACCATCCGCAGCTGCAGCCAGCACGATATCGTGTCCTTTTGCGACGCGTGCTCGAGCCGACGCCGGGATATCAACGATCTCACCATCGGCCACGCGCGCGATCGCTTCTGGCGTGACGCTTCTTCCGTCGAGCAAGACACTCGCATGGCAAGAAAGCGATGCGAGAACGGCACTGACGCCAACCATGTATAGAAAAGCCCGTAGCATTCAGTTATTCCTACGCTTCCTGGTTGAGACAAAATGCGGGTCCGGCCACCACCCTAGCGCCACTTCAGTCAGACCCGGCTCAACAGACGTGTCCGGCTATTTGCAACATTGGCAGCAAAGGACGCAACCATGGGCTAATCAGTCAATCTCCGATAGCGCGTAACTGATTGACCGGTCCAAAAGTCGGTACTCTTGGACGCATTTCGCCTATTTGCGTCTATGGTCGCCGACCACAACGTCAACGGAAGGTTCGCACTCTCTTTTGTGATTGAAGCGACGCGCGTCTCACGGTGACACCGACAGGGCGACCTGCCAGAATGGTTCAGGTCAAAAGCACATCGATCAATCAAGCAAAGCGCAGCGTTTGCCCGATACCCAAACCCTTTGCTTTTTCCAGTAACGCGTGCCCGAGTGCGATATCGCTCAGACTAAGACCGCGATGCCAGAAAAGGATAGTTTCTTCATTGTTTTCACGTCCCGGCTTGAGGCCCGCAACGATCTGGCCGAGTTCGGCGTGCAGGGTCTTGTCGTCAAGTTTGCCTGCGTCGACATGCGCGCGCAGCGCGCCAAACGGGAGACCTTTTCTGCATTGCCCCCAATCATCGACAATCATCTTGTCCATGATGTCTGTCAGAGTGAACTCCACGGCACTCATCGTGCCATACGGCACCACGAAGGCTCCCTTTTTGATCCACTCTGTCTTGAGTAGCGGTTCCGGTGCCGGCAGACGAGATGCTTCGACAACGATATCCGCATCTCGTGCGCATGCTTCCCAGTTATCGACGACCCGTACTGGCTTGTGAAGATCGTTCGAAAGCCTCGCAGCAAACGCGTAACGGCTTTCGGTACGCTTCGAGTGCACGCGAATTTCCTCGAAATTGAAGAAGTGGTCGAGCAACCGCACATTCCAGTATGAGGTTCCGCGCGCCCCGATGTGGGCGAGAACCTTGCTGTCCTTGCGCGCGAGATACTTAGCGCCGAGCGCCGTTGTCGCGCCAGTGCGCATGTCAGTGATCGAGGTCGCGTCCAGGATTGCTTTCGGGACACCCGTTTGTGGATCGAACAGATTGAGAAGAGCCAGTTCCGACGGGAGGTCGTGCTTATAGTTGTCGACGAAGTCTCCGACCGTCTTGACTCCCGCGAGGCCCAAAGGATGAATCACGCCGCGCAGCACGTTGAAATGCCCTTTTTCGGAATTTTCCGGAATCAGGTGCACGCGCGGCTCAATGACGGTTTGCCCTCGGCCCTGCGCGTCCAATCCCTTCTCGACTGCATCGAGAATCTCCTGATCCGTCAACGCCAGACGTGCAACGTCGGGGCCGTTGAGGTACGTGAGATGAATAGATTGCATTTAGTTGTTCTCCGATCGTAGATATGGAACTGATAAAGCGCACTCGTCGCGATCAGCAGCCAGTCAATACCGAAGCCTAGCAAGGTTAAAAACTCATGTCTATACATTTACACGATTTTCACGAGATCCACAATGTATAGGGGTGACACACTACGCCGTCTTCTTATATGTATATACTTTTGATGCCACGCGCGAGGCGCCCGGGCGGTGCCTATGTGCGGCGCGGAGGCGGTCTCTAATGTTGAAACGGGCGTTACGCTATTTCCGGTCAGCCCAGCAAAAGCTGACCAGCTGGTCTTTGCCTGCAACTGAATTTTCAGGCAAGAGGATTGGCGGATGGAACGTGCGTTAGGCGACCCAAGCCAGCCCGCTTCGGCTTGACCGATCTACGTCGGGTGTTGAGGCTCTGAGCCCCCTACGCGAAATCGCGCCACGAGGAAGCTAGGCAGGACTGGACGAATTCGAACCAAATCGAGACCAAATAGAACCGAGCACTCGATATTATTCCCTCACCAACCCTTGAATATGGAGAGAATGATGATCGACATGAAGAACCTCAGCCGCCTAAAAAAACTGGATGAAAACGCACCCGCAGCCGCCAAAACATTCTGGGCGTTCAACGATGCGGCGTTCGCCGAGGGTGCTCTTAGCGTCCAGCAAAAGCAGCTCATCGCGGTTGCAGTCGCGTTGACGACGCAATGTCCTTACTGCATCGAGCTGCATACCAAAGACGCTCGGAACGCTGGCGCAACCAACGAGCAGCTTGCCGAAGCGGCTCTCGTTGCTGCGGCAATCCGTGCCGGCGGAGCAGTGACGCACTCTTCGCACTTGTTCAAGGAGTGATGCCTTCGAGCCGCACTTACGAGCTTTACGCGGTGGGCAGACGTAGCCAAGTCTCTTTTGGCCGAGGCGCCAGGAGTGATCGCCGAACTGGCCTTTCATGTCTTCCAGCAAGTTGCCTGGAAGACGGACGACGCCTTCTATATGCGTCTTCAACCTGACGGAAGGTTAGGGACACTGTTTTACGGGCACGAACTGCACAAGCTCAAATACAGTCGTTTGCTCAGACTGCTGCGGCTGTTTTTGCCTAGAACATGGCTCGAGTCCCTCTGCGAGAAGCAGCGCATCCGAGTGCATACTACGCACCCGGCGTACTCAAGTCAGGAATGTCCCGAAGGCCACACCATTGAGACGGACAATCGCCTTTTCAGTATGAGCGTTGCGGGAATGCGCATGTTCCATCGCCGCGAGATGATGCGCTGAAGTTCATTCGCTTCGGGACGCAGCGCTTTCACGGACGCAATCTGCGGCCTTTCCCTACCGTGCGCGGTATTGGATGGCTGGTGGCGGGAGAGAGTTTAACCGGAGACAACGATTCCGTGATTGATCCATGCTTGCCAGTTTCGCTCGAAGTCAAAATTGCTGTCGCGCGCCAGCGCAGCGTCGCGGGCATCGCCCACCGCGGCCCCGTCGCGCAGATCACGTAGCATCGCGAATGCAGTCGGCGATACTACCATCACGTCCGGTATCCAGTGAGGTCGGACGACAACCATCCACTGTGGCACTTCGCAGTTGCGCGGAGCAAGGTAACGCGCAGAGTCGCGAGCCGAAAGCCACAGATCCGCCGCGCTCGTCGTAGTATGCAACAGCTCAACGGCTGGATGAAGCCGGAGGGAAGAATTTTCCAGTGTCTCTCGCGTGCACCGCACCTGTCCGTCCGCTGTCAGCGTTACAGCGTCGGCTGCAAAATACGCTCGATGCACAAGCCACTCGAGACGAGCCACGTCCGCCAGGTAGCGATAGGTGGCGGTTGGAGGCCAGGCCTCAAGCAGTTCCGCCATCCGGCTTCCGAAACGGTTGACGTCGCCGGACCAGGCCGGATCCGCAGCGCCGTACTCGCGTGAAAGCGTTAAAAAGAAGTCGTCGCCCAACAGTTCGCGAAGCACGGGATAAGCGGATGCAAGAACCCTGTGCCACATCTGCCGTAGATTGTCCCGATAGAAAGCGACCCTCTTTCTGTTTTTCGCTTCATCGCCGACGAGGGCCTGCAACAAGCGCTGCTCGGCGTTGACGTTCAGCAGGGCAGTCGAAAAGTCGAGCTGTACATCTTCAAGAGTTTTGTCCATCTCTTCCTCCCCTGTCGAATGCTTCAGCAACCCTTTTGGCTGTCGACGCTTCGTCAAGAAGAACACGAATCGGAGGCACGTCGGTATCCCACTCGATGAGCGTTGGCACAGACCCGAAAAGCTCGACGGCGTAACCGTAAAGCTGCCATACATCGGTTGATATCCTGGCGCCATGGTGATTTACGACAAAGTGCTCTGTGGAGAAATGTCCTCCCAGATGGATCTCCTCGACAGCAGACGGTGGGATACGCCCGAGCGCATCGAATGCATTTTCACCGTGATTGCACTGGTTCACATAAAGGTCGTTGATATCGAGGAGAATCGCGCACCCTGTACGGCGTACGAGCTCCCGGAGGAAGTCACTTTCCGTCATCTCGTCCTCCCGAAAGCGAACGTGGCTCGAGACGTTTTCGATCAAGATGTTCCGCTTCAACACGTCCTGCATCTGGGCAACGTGCCGTGTCACCACATCAAGGGACTCCAATGTAAAGGGCAAAGGCAGCAAGTCGTGCAGATGACGAGTCAATACAGTCGACCAGCATAGATGCTCGGATACCAATGCTGGCTGAAATCTATTAACCAGCGATGCCACTCGATTAAGGTGCTCAGGGTCTAGCGGTCCCGCCGAACCGAGACTGAGCCCTACTCCATGAAAACTCAACGGATAATCTCTCCGGACGCGCTCCAGAACATGCAGATCGTAGCCACCATCGCCCATGTAGTTTTCTGTGTGAACCTCTAGCCAATCGACCGACTGCTTTCCGGCGAGGAAGTCGGGATAATGGTCATGGCGAAGACCTATGCCCACGCCAAGGTCACCAATCGGGCGTATTGCGCTGGACGCGCGAACGGGCGTTGACTCAAGCAGTGAATGTCCGGTTGCCATGATTACGTAACGTCTCCTTCACCGACAGAAAATCGTCGGCGGTATCGCTGATACGGTTAAGTGTATGGTGAAGATGGACAACGCGATCGCTGGCGAGATGTCCGCCAACTGCGTTTCGGTGTATCGGTCGCAGGAACTCCCTGCAATCGAGAACCCACTGATTGCGCTGAGCCGCTGTCCCGACCATGCGGCGAGCCGATGACCGCCCAGCCCGCCTTCTCTAAAGCCGGAACCGTCAGCGCCGACCTCCTCATCGTCGAGATTTGATCGCGGTTCGCGTATGTCGGCGATGAATTTGTTATCAACTCGCCATTTTAGAAGAATGGCTACCGCTCGATAGGTACAAAAATCGAATATTCGACTGGGACATTAACATGGTCCCGCCCAACTTGAAGTCCTTCAATGATCATGGTCCGGGAAGCGGGCGCAATAGTGTCCCGGCAGCGCAATATTGACCGGTGACTGACTGGCGGCCGATGGTCTTCCTTGGAAGTGCGACGGCAGTGTGTCACGGCGTTCATTCGCTAGGAGCGTAGACGGAGCCAGTGATTTGGCTCTGCCAACCCGCGGCAAGCAGGCTGATACCTTTCGTGATTTCTTGTACTGGTGTTCCGCCGAAACCGAACACCAGCATATCAGACGCACGCCCCGCGCTGGAAAATGTGGCTCCCCTGTATATGCCAACACCTTCTTCATCCGCTACGCGGCACAGAGAGTCGACGTCGTAACCGTCATTCACTCGGGCGGAAATGTGCAGTCCGCAGGTCGAGTCCAAGGGCGTGAGCCACGTGGAGAGACGGGCTCGGATCGCATCGAGCAGAATCGCGCGCCGCCGCTTGTATTCCACACGCATGCCGGCCAGATGGACAGCGAAATCGCCGCTTAACATGAACTGCAACAAGGAATTCTGAACGAGCATCGACGTTTGCCTGTCTACTATCCATTTCGCCCTTCTAAGGCTATCGAGCAGCCAGGGAGGAGCGACAATGAAGCCAAGCCGGTAGGCCGGCGCCAAGGTCTTTGACAGCGAACCCAGGTAAACTACGCGTTGTTCCCGATCGGCTGACTGAAGGCACGGGGATGGCATTTTGCCGTGATAAAACTCGCAGTCATAGTCGTCTTCGAGAATCACAAAATCGTCTTTGGCTGCACGCTCAAGCAGCGCTCTCCGCCGCGCCGGCGTCAAGGTAACGCCCAACGGAAACTGGTGATTGGGCGTGCAGTAAAGTCCGACTATTCCGCCAGGAATCTCCTCGACCTTGACTCCCTGCTCATCCACTTGAAGCGGGATAGGTTCGCTTCCGGATAGGCGCACGATCTCGGAGACCACAGGAAAACCGGGATCTTCCACGCCAAACGACGTCCGCGGTCCCAGTAATAGTCTCGACAGAAGATCAAGAGATTGGTGAGTCCCGGTGGTAATGACGATATCGGCGCCGGTACAACGAACCGATCGCGATTGCCGCAAGTAGGCCGCAATCCGCTCGCGTAGGCGTGCATCGCCTTCTGGCGGGCCATATTCCGAAAGGCGCCCCGGCTGCATATCTAACGGCCATCGACCTAAGCGCCTGCGCCGGAAAACCTGTTCAGCTTCCTCAGAAACTTTTCCGGGCCGAAAATCTACATCAACGTCCTTGTCCTGGAGCACGAATGTCTTCAATGGAAGTCGCTCGGACCATTCAGCCAGACGCAATCTTGAACCGGAACTTATAACCGGAGAACTACTCTGTTGTGGACTGGTACGTACGTACAAACCCGCGCCGACGCGTGCCTCCAGCCAGCCCTCCGCTATCAATGCAGCGGTAGCCTCCCTTATCGTGTTGCGGGACACCCCGAGCTGGATCGCCCAGGTTCGGGATGCAGGCAGACGCTGGCCCGCTTCCAGTCGCCCGTCTGTCAAGGCTGAGTAGATACCTTCGTACACTTGCTGCTGGATCGGACCCACTCCGTCTAGCCTGATTAAAAGGTCGTCCACGCGGCCTCCCTCTGAATTTCACATTTCCGTCGACCGCTCGTTTTCCCAGACGAAGGTCTTTCTACGGCCCAATTCACGCGGGCAACTTCGGCCCACATCCACAATTGCAAAATCTTAGAATCGTTAAGCGTCATCTACGCGGCATATCTCCGCGCCTGCTCGCGGTGAAACACTCGGAACCACGACTATGAACTCTACGATTGCTCGAGCTGATCGGACATCCTCACTCTATTGGCACTTCGCACCGACCGTGCTGGCGCTGGGCTACCCGTGGTATCTCACGAAATTCTACGAAGCAACCAACCATAGCACCGTCGGGGCGTTGTTCGCTATGGCATTGGTATACGCGGTGCCTGCCAGCGCGTTTGTCAGCCTATTGACGCTCGCCCGGCTCGACGTAAGTGGAAGGCACGCGGTCATTTTGCGTCGTCTTGCACACCTGACATTCGCCTCACCGCCGCTGTATGTCATCCTGGGCGTTCTG
This sequence comes from Paraburkholderia hospita, assembly GCF_002902965.1. Classification (GTDB taxonomy): domain Bacteria; phylum Pseudomonadota; class Gammaproteobacteria; order Burkholderiales; family Burkholderiaceae; genus Paraburkholderia; species Paraburkholderia hospita. Next base: position 782,584 of record NZ_CP026108.1, read on the forward strand.
CTGTACCTCATGAAAATAAACGGCGCAGACGGGAAGGTCTGGCTCGGTTTGTGGTCTGCCGTGATTGTCGGCACCGTATTGACACTTTCCACTGAGCGGAGTGATACCGTCCTCTCGCGACCGACCGTGAACACGAGTCGTGTCCGTGTGCTTCATGGCGTAGCATCCGTCGCCATCATCGCAGTGTACCTGTTTCCTCATCTGGGTAACCACGCTGTCGGCATCTTCGGCACTGACGTCCATAAGTCCGTCATGCTTGTGTTGCGCCACGTATACCGGGCAGGATGGCTTGAACCTATTTTGATCGCACTTTTTTTCTTTCAAATCGTAAGCGGACTCGTACTCTTGGCGCCGAAGCTTACCCTCAAGCAAGACTTTCTCGGAGCAGTCCAGACGGCAACAGGGGCGTATCTTGTCATTTTCATTGCCTCGCATATTAATTCTGTATTCATCCTCGCCCGTTACTTCGGTACAGATACAGACTATGCGTGGGCAACTTATGAACCCACAGGTCTGATTCGCGACGCGTGGTCGGAACGCCTGATTCCTCATTATTCACTCGGCGTGTTGTTTATTCTTTCGCATATCGCCTGTGGACTTCGGACTGTAATGTTGGCGCACGGTGTAAGTATCCAAAAAGCAAATCGAATCTGCTGGACTCTTATCGGCGCTAGCTCCCTGTGGACTGTAATCATCGTGGCAGGGATGCTCGGCGTTCGCATCTAAACTTGTTCCCACGGGGCCGCCTGCGAGAACGAACCTTTCATCCGGCGAAGAACCAATCGGAGATGTTGCGACCGCCGGCGGCTCGCTGGAATCTTTCGCAGAAAAAACCGTAGAAACCAGGCTGCTGCTCGTGAGAATTGATTGGTGTCTTGCGAGCAGCTCGGTCTGACTTCCTGTCAGTTGCGTCTCTCCCACCATCATTGCGTCGAGACAATCGCACTCCGGCAGCTTAATCGTGTTCAAATCTGCCCATAGAGATTCCGGGCGCAGGAGTAACGGTGGTCCTGCTAAGAGACACGCAGTTACCACCGTTGCGAGTGGTGACTTTTTGCATTCCGGCACGGCAAGCCGCGCGAGGGTGGCGAGCCAACACTCGCGCACTACCCCTCTGTACGCTGCATGAGACGGAGATTCGCGTATCGCGCCCTGGCGCAGCGTTCTATGCTGCGGCAGCGGGCGTCATCCCCGCTGTGGACACAAGTTAATTGAACGCTCTGCCCTTCAGCTATTCAGCCTGGTTTGCCGATTCCAGCAGGCCTGGCCCTGACCACGGACTGGAGTGTGCCGCGCTCGTGACGCCGATGCCCGCCGGTAGTCCAGGAAGACGACATCAGCAGTCGGTGCCGATACCAACGTCGCAGCGTACATACCGCGAAGCCCGACTCGGCTCAACGCCAATTCGCGCGGACGGACGTCGCCGTCTTCCAAAAGAGATCCCTCATTACTGGGCATATCGCGGCAGGCCAAAGCTGGGGTCGGGAGGAAGTTAACTCGCGATTCGGTCCGCAAGCTTGCGAATGAACGGGGCCGCAGTCACGACAACAGGAAGCATCGTCAGCCATGAAATACCCCATGACGTTAGCCAATGCGGCACAAACATGCCGCCTTTGAGAAACGAGATGCTCGCAATCGCGGCAGCAATGCCACTAGTCAGCCCCGATTGAAGAACGCCAAAAACGAAGTGACTATAACGAGACGAGATCTTCATCATACTCACCACCTTTCGCATATTTCGACGTAGCACGTTTGCGCGTCGTCAGGAGTCTTCACTATATGCTCAGTTGATGCCTCTCACCAGTCTGCCCTGAAGCAAAACAATGCTCATTTGTCTCATCACATCATGCAGAGCTTACTCAGGCGAACCTTCCGTATTTCCTGGTGATCATCTGCATGTTCGGTCGTTGCCGATACCTGTAGTGCCGCCGCTCACAGGAGTCACACACGCCGCATGTGTCAAGGGTCACCAACACGAGCGGAACGAATCCTCGTCGTTGATGATCCTTCGAGCGCTCGCCAACAGAGCGAGCCCTTGGCGACAGCGTCAACTACAACCCATCCGACAAGCACGTATGGTCAATCAATCGTTGGGCAGTGCTGAACCCCGCCATGAGCGCAGCCGCTTCGGTTCCGAACGGCTTTGTATTGTCGTTTGTCACGCGGAAAGGAAAAGCGAGCGAGTTTGGCCTGCCCTTACCCGAAATGCTCACGTTTGCGACGAAGCCGATGGGCAGCGACGGCATCGCGCCGCCCGGAGCTTCCCACACGGGTTCAAGGTCTACGGCTACTTCAAAACCTTTATAGGGATAAGTTCTTTGCATCTCACGCTGTGAATGACTTTTCCGAGCTCCAGAGTGTAAATGATGTTCGTCTCCACTGTCTCAGTAGGAACATCAACGCCGATTCGTTCCTGGTCACCGATGTCAGCGGCCGGACCGGATGCCCGGCGTGTCGCCGACGGTGCCTCATAGTCGTTCGGAACGGTCTCACCTACTACGTACTGCGCACTTTAATCCCGTTTCCGGACACCGTATTTCGTCATATACACTTCACGAAGCGTGTCTTCCGATGCTTTCTCTCCAAAGAGGTAGGCAGGGGAAAGAAGCGGTAGCGCTTCACGAACGTCGACGCGGACAACATGATTAACCGGATAATCCGAGCCGTTCGTACGCCGAACCCACTCAGTGACATACTCCCGATCAACATCCCCAGCAGCGAGGACACTCGCCATTCCGTTGAAGCGGTACCCCCGGCGGGCGAAGACGTCGACTACGTTGATCGAAATCTCCGGGTTACGTCGGAGATTTTTTATGGTTCGAGGCGAGGCGATATCCGCGAAAAACAATGCGTCATTGCGTGCGATAAGCGACGCTTTCGGCGAAAGATTCGGCGATCCATCTTCGTTTACAGTCGCGACGAACGAAAGAATCGTGCGCTGGATTACGTCGAGCATGTCGGCGTTAAGAATCGGCATCATAGGCTCCTAAATACCAGCGGCGGATTGCCACCAAGGGTTATACTATGAATTCGATGGCATATCGTATAGAGCCAAGACTTGACGCGCTCACCAGGCCATGATTCGCACACAAATAGATACTCTATCTCCACTCGATCCGGTTTCTAGGGAGCCCTTCTACCGGCAGGTCTATGTCCGATTTCGCAACGCAATCGCCGATGGCCGCCTTGCTCCGGGCGACCGGGTGCCGTCGGCTCGTGCGTTGGCCACAGAGTTGGGCTTGTCCAGGGGAACCATTGAGACGGCCTACTCGATCTTAATAGCGGAGGGATACTTCCAGCCTCGCGGCCAGGCGGGCACCTTTGTTGCGTCTGGCCTGAAGCCGCCGGTGTTCTCGCGAGCAGCTCCAGAGGCGCCCTCTGCTTACGCCGGCTGTACGGTGAACATGCGCCCAGCTTCAATTATGCCGCTGCAGATGGGACTACCGGCGTTAGACGCCTTTCCCCGAAGGCTTTGGACCCGCCTTGCCGCGCGTTGCGTACGGGCCGCACAGACCTCCGACTTGGTCTATCCAGCCACGCATGGTCTGGCGGCGTTGCGCGGTGCGATCGCAACGTACCTTCAGCTTGCACGCGGCATCGAATGCTCGCCCTCGCAAATTTTCATCACGTCAGGATATCGCAACACATTAGAGTTGATCGTCCATACGCTCCTCAAGCCGGGCGATCATGTATGGGTCGAGGATCCCGGCTTCCCCCCTACTCAATTGTTGTTGCAACACACAAACATTTCGGTCAGCCCCGTCCCGGTCGATGAGGACGGGATGATGGTCTCGCACGGAATTGCCACTGCATCACGTGCGCGTGCTGCCATTGTTACGCCTGCACATCAGAGTCCCCTTTGCATGTCGTTGTCTCTACCGCGCCGCCTGTCATTGCTCGAATGGGCGTCAAAAAACAACGCATGGATCGTGGAAGACGATTACGACGGCGAATACCGATACGTCGGCCGTCCGCTACCCGCTCTCAAAAGCCTCGATCGACACGGGCGTGTGCTCTATGCAGGCACGTTCAGTAAGGTTCTGTTTCCGGGCATTCGACTGGCATATCTTGTCGTACCCGAAGCAGAAATTGAACGTTTCGAGCGAGTCAGCCAAGTCTTTTCAGGCGGCGGCCCGCAGCTGACACAGGCTATAGTTACCGACTTCTTGATCGAAGGCCATTTTTCCCGGCACATCCAGCGAATGCGCAAGCTGTACGGCGAGCGCAGGCAAGCGGCGGCGACCGGCCTGGAGCATATCCTAGGCGCGCACATGCGCATCGAACCGCAGCCAGGAGGAATGCACCTGGTACTTCGCATGCGGCGCGGCGGTTCTGATCGTTCTCTCGCCGAGCGCATACGCAGTCACGGCATGTATGCGCAAGCGCTGAGCGACTGGAGCATCGGCAAACAAGTAGAACCGGCCCTGCTACTCGGATTCACAAATATCGACTCCGAGATCACTGCCGAAAAACTCGGACGGCGCATACTGAAACTCATGTGAGTGCTTTGATGGCCTATAAAATGAAGCAATTTTTGACTCTGTGCTTCCGAGCCATCGACCTGCAAGATGAAAACCGCGTAGCCGTCTATCCCCAGGAATGGCTTGCAAAGCGCGGTACGCCGCCGACCATTAGACCGCACACATGGCGGTCCATCCTCGATAAACACTGCTCTTTTGAGCGAGTCCGCCGATGAACGATCTTTCCGCCTTTCCTATCACACGCAAATGGCCCGCACAGAATCCTGAGCGCATCCAACTGTATTCGCTTCCTACGCCAAACGGTGTGAAGGTCTCGGTGATGTTCGAGGAAACCGGTCTACCGTACGAACCGCATCTGGTGCGCTTCGATACTAATGATCAGATGTCGCCCGAATTTCTCTCGCTGAACCCCAACAACAAGATTCCGGCAATCCTCGATCCGGTAGGGCCGGATGGCAAGCCGCTCGCCCTCTTCGAATCAGGCGCCATCTTGATCTACCTCGCCGACAAGGCCGGACAGTTCATCCCTGATGACCCGGCAGGCCGTTATGAAACGATTCAATGGCTGATGTTCCAGATGGGCGGCATCGGCCCGATGTTCGGTCAAATCGGATTCTTCAACAAATTTGCCGGGAAGGATTATGAGGACAAACGCCCGCGCGACCGATACGTTGCCGAATCGCGGCGCTTGCTAAACGTGCTCAATGGCCGCCTTGCCGAGCGCTCCTGGATCATGGGTGACGCGTATACGATTGCCGACATGGCCACTTTTCCGTGGGTACGAAATCTCATCGGCTTCTACGAGGCTGGCGAACTGGTCGGTATCACCGATTTCCCCCATGTAACGCGTGCATTCCAGGCGTTCCTCGCGCGCCCAGCCGTCGTGAAAGCTATCAATATTCCGAGCCGCTCATAGAACACGCCGCTTCGCGCAGTGACGATCGCAGCATACGAACAATGAACGGCGCCGACGAGGATACACGGGGCGGTTGGCGCCGAAATTGGCGTTTTGGTGCATCCATACAGCATGAACCTGTCACCAAGACCATACAGTCCGCGCTAGTTCGATGGTGCGTTTGTTCGAGGGGGAACAGTGGTCCCGTGGACGGATCCCGGTGTTCCCGCCGTTGCCAAGGGTGCCTCCCGGCCGCGTGAGGTTCTCGCTGCGCTTTAGCTCCGCTGTAAGCGTGCGCCCCCTGATGGTGAGCGCTCAAAGCATCACGAACCGGCCTCGAAGGTCATAATTCGCCGGTGTACTCGCCACGGGCCGGGTAGTCATGCTGAATCGCAAAATCAAGAGCTTGGAGTAGCTCCTTAAAATTGGGACGCACAAACGGCATAGACTGGACCGAAAGATAGTAAATGGTCCGATCTGGACGCAGCAGGAACAAGCCAGGTTCCGAGAACATTTCAGGCTCCTCGACCCCGATGGATGATTTGCCACGCGATGTGGAAATATAAAGTCCCCATTTCCGGGCTTCCGATAGCGACAATCCATAACCAAAACGCAAGCTGTTCGCTCCAACCTTTTTCTGCATCTCTCTCGCGCGCGATTCGCTATCGGAACTTATGGCGATCGTCGTAATTCCTCGCTCAGCGAATTCTGGCGTGAGTCTTTCCAGCTCTTTTAGATACATTGCACAGGTTGGACAATGCAGTCCGCGATAAAAACAAATCAGCGTCATTCGCTCAGGCACTTCAGAGGTGAGATCGAACGAGCCGTGGTCCAAGGTATCGATGACAAGTTCAGGTGCCGTCTGACGAGGGAAAAGCATCGCGCAACTCCTTTCATAAACGATGATTCGCGCCGGCTGACGCGAGCGCTCTACTCTCGCATATCTTTTAGACCGGTAAATCCGAAAGATATGTCCGAGAGTCCGAAATTATGTGCCAACTGCAACTCTTTAGCGTCCAGCGCCGTCATGGTTGGCCTCGGACTCGATCTGAGGTATGTTCTTACGATATAGTCCGCTGCAGTCGTTAATCAATGTAGAGGTGTCCCTCCTCGCCCCACAAGATGTCCGATTCCAATAAGAAGACTGCAAGAAAAGCCGAACTCCCTAAGATCTCATCTTCTTTTCGGCGTCTCTCGCCGAGAGGAACGCTGTGCGCAGCAATCGCCGGTGGTGCGGTCCTCATGTTCATTGCCATCTGCGTGGGTGAACATCTCGCAACGCTCGCACTCCGGGAAAACGAGCGGCTGATCGGGAATGATCTGGCCGCATCGGTCGACAGGGTCCTTGACAGCGCGAGCAGCAGCAGCCGCGCAAATGTGGAGGCGCTTTCCGGATCGCCTTGCATCGAGGTCGAGCGCAAGCTGGCAGAACTGGAAACACATCTGCGCTACGTACGCGCGGTCGCACTCGTCGAGAATGGCAGGGTGTACTGCTCTTCCGCATTAGGACGAGTAGATGTGCCCCTGTCCGCATACGTGCGGGCTCGGCGACGCGCAAGAGGCATCGCGCTTCTCGCGGAAACGCCGTTCCAACCGGGCGTACCAGTGCTCGTCGTTTTCAATTCGACTACGAGCAACAGCGGCGTGCTATACGTCATCGAGGCCGATTATCTCGCCGACGTGCTAGTGCACGGTGTCAGATACGGAGCTGAGCGTGCGGCTTTCGCGATTTCAGGAAACGGATTGCTTGATGAGAAGGGGCGCTTCTATTCAGCAGTCGATGCCGACGCTTATTACTCAACACGTGTTACATCCCGCGCGTGGCCATTCGCAATCGTCGTCGCATCGTCGCCCGACCTGATGGCGCGGAAGCGCTGGGGCTTCGCAGTGGCTTCAGGTGCCGTAGGATTACTCATAGCGGGTCTTATCGCGGCCATGTATTTGTTGGCCTTTGCGCCACGTCGGTTACTGCTGGCGGCGGTTCGACAAGGACTGAAACGCAATGAATTCTATCTTGTTTATCAACCTATCGTAGCTATGACTGACCGCAGCGTTGTAGGGGTAGAGGCCCTCCTTCGCTGGCATCACGCGAAATGGGGACCAATCAGTCCGGCAGTCTTCATGGAAGAAGTCGAGTCTAGCGACTTACTAGAAGAAGCGACTCGCTTCGTTCTTCAAACGGCACTCGCGGAAATGAGCGCCATGGCCCCGGCCTTACCCTTGAGAATCGCTGTCAATATTGCGCCGCGTGATTTGGAGCGCAAGGGTTTCGTTGCAGAAGTTGTAGCTGCGGTCAGGAGCTTGCCGCCGAATACCACCTTGGTGCTCGAACTCACCGAGCGATTTTTGCTCTCAGAAAGCGCTCGAACATCGGCCGCGTTCTCCGCACTTAGAGCCGAGGGCGTCAGGTTCGCGATTGACGATTTCGGTACCGAGCACAGCAATCTCGACCTGCTTAATCGCTTTCCCTTCGACTACATCAAGATCGACCGGCAGTTCGTCAGTCAGGTTGATACCGGTGGGGCCGACCTGATAGCCGCGATCGTTGCGCTCGCTCGACATTTCGACCTCAAGGTCATCGCTGAAGGTGTGGAGACCCAATCACAGCACGACGGCCTGAAGTCTGTCGGAGTTCCCTACGCGCAAGGATATCTATATCAACGGCCGGCGACAGCACAACGGCTGGCGGCATCAATTTCTTCCGCAGGTGAGACAGCACAACTCTAATCCGGAAGGTTGTTTAGCCTTTGCGACGAATCGATGATCGTTAACAACAAACTTAAGATTCTCTTAATATGGGCCGTGGCATACTGCGCATCCTCAGGTTCCTGGACCAATGGGCCTCGGAATTCCAGGATCCCTTTGGCCGGCGACGCAATGCGCCGGCCACTTTTCCCCGCCTCCGCTGTCCATTTTTCACCAAACGCGTACCACCTGGAAGCGCCTCGTCCATCGAACATAGCTTCCGCTCGATTGCTTGGCCAACTGATTGCTACTGGATAACCGCGACATCTCCGCCCCGCGCTCCCTAAAGCCAGCCTTTCGATCAACTTCTTCTTTCGTTACCGAGTAACGATCCGCCACCAGGCAAAATGCAACAAACGCGCGTAATACCTTTGAACTTCCCCGCAGCATCATCTTCCTTTTATCTGTGCTAGCAGTTCCTGGGTGAACTTCAAAGACGCCAAGGGAACGCTGGTATCCCGGGATGCAGTCTGGGTTGCGAAAGCCGAGGACGGTGGTTTCATCCCAGGGAGCAGCCCGTGCCGAAGTTGACGCAGGTCGCCACTTTCAGGTCTGGGGGTCGAAGCAGCCCTGCAGGGCCTCGACGACGCATTAACCGAAATGCTAGCGGGTCCGACAGCCTGAAACGTCGCTTGTTACTTCGTGAGCTGAATCCTGGTCCCTTACCCAGCCGCGCGCGGCGCGCGTGTCTGGGCGAGCTGATCCAAATCGATGGCAGCGATCATCGGTCGTTCAAGTCAACGACATGGCACTCGATTTTGGGAGCTCCCAGTGCGTGATAGATCCAGAACGCATCGGGACCGGCCTCGTAGCCGACGACTACGCGCCTCTGCCGCTAACGCCCATTCCAGCTTTTACTGCTCAATCAGATCCAGCGTGGCCTGCAAGCTAGCGGCGGCGCCCTGGCTGGGCAACAGTATGCACGGCTGGACGTTCGCGTTGCCCGTCGGGCAGCGCGAACGTCCATTTGGCCGCCGCAACCTCAAATGAGACCGCAAGCACAATTGCCTGAGTGTTATTTGCGATGGATGCCGAATCTTTGCGCATGGTGCCACTCCTGTGCGCCGGGGTCGACGCGCTGATTCTAGTATTTGTTCGTCGGTCCCCTACGCTTCATAGATCTTGTAATTATTTCAGGCTCGGAACACTGAACCTCTAACCCGGCGAGGTTCTTGGCATGACGCCGCAGACTTGAAAACAAAGAAAACAGTCCGAAGATCGGGCCTGAACTGACACATTAAGCGATGAGAGATTGCATTTTCTCCGGTCGCTTGATTGGTTACGCAGTAACAGTCGGCTCGAATATGCTGATCCTTGTGCCAAGCTCCGCCTTCTCATCAACTCCGGCGCACCGTTGACTTCCTGCTGCGCGCCCGCCGCGACACGCTTGCGGCAAAGTGCTACTGCGAGCAGGCGCTCGCGCCAAACACCATGCCTAGAACCGCCATCATCGATAATCGCGGCGCGACCCTGGCCGCTCTTGAGGCGCCGAACTCGCAACGGGAACCACTCATACAAATCCGACGGAACAAATATGCAAACAACATAGTGGAGCATGACCACCGCGCAATCGAGCAGATTGTCCGGCCGATGGTGTGCTTCAAGGACTTCCGGTGTGCTCGTATCATCCTGTCGGGGAGTCGAGGTCATGCACATGCGCCGTAAAGAGCGGATGTAATGCTATGACAGGCCACGAAACGTTGCTAAATAATTCTAATCGTTTCTTAAATAAGCAATCTTCACCGGATGTATCGGCCCGAACTCGTGGGCTCTATCGCGAAACATCCCGTATAAAATAGCGTGTCGCCGGAGACAAGCAGTTCGTTATCGGAGGTTTCCCTGCCTGAACGGACGTTTTTCAGTCAGGTATGGTTGCGGAACTCGAAGAGTTTCGCTAAGAAGCGACCCGAATCGTCGATCGGTGTCACCGTAACCCTGAAGAATCTGCAAAGAAACATCGATTTTCTTCCAATAGTCCGTTTGGCCAACTGCAGAGAATTCCTTGATTCACTCCGCACTGACCTTTGATCGACTCATAACTCATGAATTTCAGGAACGGCCTCGAAACCTTGTGGGACGATGGCGAGCGCGTCTTAAGTCGAACCCGACGGCCGGCCGATGGCGGTGACGAGACGCGCCTCCTTGTGCGGCCCGCAGGCGAGCCGCCCTCACCGGCCATCCTCGGCCGGCTCGCTCGCGAATTCGAGTTGAAGGACGAACTTGATGGCGCGTGGGCAGCGCGGCCGCTCGGACTGGTGCTCGAAGGCGGTAGGACGCTGCTGGTGCTGGAGGATCCGGGCGGTGAGCCGCTCGAGCGGCTGCTCAGCGCGCCTATGGCATTGGACCGTGCGGTGCGCCTCGCCGTAGGCATCGCTAAAGCACTGGGCAAGCTTCACCAGCGCGGCCTCGTCCATAAGGACGTAAAGCCCGCCCATATCCTCGTGAACTGCACGGACGGTCAGCCGCGACTGATGGGGTTTGGCATTGCCTCGCAGCTGCAACGCGAGCGAGCAGCGCCCGAGCCGCCCGAGACCCTCGCCGGTACGCTTGCCTATGTGGCTCCCGAACAGACCGGGCGCATGAACCGCTCGATCGACACCCGCAGCGATCTATACGCCCTCGGCGTCACGTTCTACCAGATGTTCACCGGTTCGCTGCCGTTCACCGCGGCCGATCCGATGGAGTGGGTGCACTGTCATATCGCGCGCAAGCCGGTACCCCCGAGCGAGCGGTTACGCACTGTCCCGATCATGGTTTGTCGCATTGTCATGAAGCTGCTCGCCAAGACGGCCGAGGAGCGCTACCAGACCGCGGGCGGCGTCGAGCGCGATCTTACACGCTGCCTCGACGAGTGGGAGGCCCAAGGTGACATCGACGACTTTGCGCTCGGTCAAGAGGACACGCCCGATCGGCTGCTCATCCCGGAAAGGCTCTATGGGCGCGAGGGCGAGGTGGACACCTTGCTGGCCTCCTTCGATCGCATCGTCAAAAACGGCGCCCCTGAGCTGGTGCTGGTCTCCGGCTATTCGGGCATCGGCAAATCCGCAGTCGTCAACGAATTGCACAGGGTGCTGGTACCGACGCGCGGGCTCTTCGCCGCGGGCAAGTTCGACCAGTACAAGCGCGACATCCCTTATGCGACGCTCGCTGAGGCGTTTAAGAGCCTCGTGCGACCGCTGCTCGGCAAGTGCGACGCCGAGCTCGCCTGCTGGCGCGACGCCTTTCTCGATGCGCTCGGGCCGAACGCACGGCTCACCGTCGACCTCGTGCCCGAGCTCAAGCTCATCATCGGTGAACCGCCCCCGGTACCCGAGCTTGCGCCACAGGACGCGCAACGGCGCTTTGAGCTGGTGTTCCAGCGCTTCATAGGCGTCTTCGCCCGGGCCGACCATCCGCTGGCGCTCTTTCTCGACGACTTGCAATGGCTAGACGCGGCGACGCTCGATTTGCTCGAGTATCTGTTGACCCGGTCCGATCTGCAGCACCTCATTCTGATCGGTGCCTATCGCGACAACGAGGTGGGCCCCGACCATCCGCTGAGGCGCAAGCTCGAAGCCGTGAAGGCCGTCGGCGGCAAGGTGACGGAGATTGCGCTGGCGCCGCTTGCGCAAGCGCATCTGCGGCAGTTGCTCGCGGACGCGCTTCGCTGCGTGCCCGCTCGCGCCGCACCGCTCGCGCAACTGGTCTACCAGAAAACCGGCGGCAATCCGTTTTTCGCCATTCAGTTCTTGTCGTCGCTTGCCGACGAGGGCATGCTCGCCTTCGAACACCATGCCGGCCGCTGGTCCTGGGATTTGGAGGGCATCCAAGCCAAGGGCTATACCGATAACGTCGCCGACCTCATGGTCGGGAAGCTCACGCGCCTACCGACCGAAACGCAGCAGGCGTTGCAGCAACTGGCGTGTCTTGGCAACAGCGCCGAGACGTCGACGCTCGCACTGCTCCTCGGGATTTCTGAGGAAAACGTCCGTGCGGCGCTTTGGCCCGCCGTCCGACTGGAACTGATCGAGCACAACGCGGCTGGCTACCGGTTCGCACACGATCGCGTTCAGGAAGCCGCGTATTCGCTGATCGCCGAAGCGCGGCGACGCGAGGTGCACCTTCGAATCGGCCGACTGCTGGCAGAGCACACACCAGCTGGCAAGCGCGACGAGGCGATCTTCGAAATCGTCAATCACCTGAACCGCGCGATTCCGCTAATCGGGTCACGCGCGGAGCGGGACCAGCTCGCCGAGTTCAACTTGATTGCCGGGCGGCGCGCCAAGGCTTCCACCGCCTACGCCTCGGCGCTCAACTATCTGGTTACGGGCGTGGCGCTCGTGGGCGACGATGGTTGGGCTCGCGTGCGGACACTCGCCTTCGCGCTGGAGTTGGACCGGGCCGAATGCGAATTTCTGACCGGCGCGCTGGCGTCGGCAGACGAGCGTCTGGCAGCACAGGCCGCACGCACGAAAGATGCGGTGGAAGCCGCGCGCGTCGCGTGTCTGCACATGGATGTGCACGTCACGCGCGATCAGAGCAGCCGCGCGGTCGCCGTCGGGCTCGAATGCCTCAGGCGTCTGGGTATAGAGTGGTCGCCGCAGCCGACGGACGGGAAAGCCCGCCGGGAGTACCAGCGCATCGGAGTCACTCTCCGCGACCGCCCGCTTGAGGTACTGGTCGACTTACCCTTGATGAGTGACGCGGCATCCCTCGCAACTGTCGATGTGCTGGCCAAACTGACGGTGCCTGCCTTTCATACGAATCGGAACCTGCTTTGCCTGGTCATCTGTCGCATGGTCAATCTGAGTCTCGAGCGCGGCAACGCCGACGCGTCCTCTTTCGCCTATGCGTCACTCGGCTTGATCGCCGGGCCGCGCTTCGGCGACTACGAGACCGGCTATCGATTCGGCCAGCTCGGCTACGAGCTGGTCGAGCAGCGCGGGCTGAAGCGCTACGATGCAAGGACCTATATGGCTTTTGGCGGTATGATCCTGCCATGGAAGCGACCTTTCCGGATTGGCCGTGAACTGCTGTGTCGTGCGTTCGAGGCGGCCAATCGAAGCGGGGACCTGAATTTCGCGGCGCACAGCTGTAACCAGCTGAACACGAACCTGCTTGCCGCCGGCGATCCGCTAGAAGAGGTGCAAGGCCAAGCTGAACGAGGTCTCGCGTTTGCGCAGAAGTTGCGATTCGGTGCGGTCATTGACCGCATTAGCGCCCAGCTGGGCCTCGTGCGGACGCTGAGGGGGCTCACGCCGACGTTTGGCCGATTCGACGATGGGAATTTTGATGAGCTTAGGCTGGAGCGTCGCTTTGCGGAGAATCCGGATCTGGCCATGGCCGAGTGCTGGTATTGGATCCGTAAACTGCAGGCGCGGTTCTTCGCCGGCGACTATGGTGCGGCGCTCGATGCGGCCTCGCGGGCGCGACGGCTTCTTTGGGTGTCACCAACCTTCGAACTGGCCGAATATCACTTTTTCGGCGCGTTGTCTCGCGCAGCCTCATTCGATACGGCAACGGCTGAGGAGCGACAGACTCACCTGGGGGCGGTTGCAGAGCATCAGAGACAACTCGAGATATGGGCGGGTGCTTGTCCGGAGAATTTCGAGAACCGCGCGGCCCTCGTGAGAGCGGAGATCGCCCGAATCGAAGGCCGCGCGCTCGATGCTATGACCCATTACGATCAGGCGATCCGGTCGGCCCAGGCAAATGGCTTAGTGCACAACGAGGCGCTTGCCAATGAACTGGCTGCGCGTTTCTTTCTGACGCGCGGTTCTGAGAAAGCAGCGCGCGGCTACCTGCAGGATGCCCATGACGCCTATCTGCGTTGGGGCGCAGGTGGCAAGGCGTGCCAGCTCAAACAATGCTACCCCACCCTCTGGCACGATGCGGACCGTCCGCGCCATACGGCCACCCCCGGCACGCTAATCGAGCAGCTGGATCTCGCTACCGTCCTTAATGTCTCACGGATCGTGTCGGGCGAAATCGTGCTTGAGAATCTTATCGAGGCGCTGATGCGCACCGCAGTAGAACACGCTGGTGCGCAACGCGGCCTACTCGTACTCCCGCGGGAGGCCGGGTTATGGATCGAGGCGCAGGCTGATACTGACAGTGGCTCAGTCACGGTCGTGCTCAACGCGGCACCGATCTCCGGCGCCGTACTCCCGGAGTCGCTTGTCCAATATTGCGCGCGTACCCAGGAGAGCGTCATCCTCGACGACGCCTCAGCTCGGGGCATCTTCTCCAACGACGAGTACATCGTTCGCGTGCAGGCACGATCGGTCCTCTGCCTGCCGTTCGTCAAACAGGGAAGGCTGATTGCCCTGCTTTATCTGGAAAACCACCTCGCCGCCGGTGCATTTACCCCGGGAAGGATTGCGGTCCTCAAGGTATTGGCTTCACTGGCCGCGATGACGCTGGAGAATGCCCGACTGTACCGCGACCTCGCGCAACGCGAAGCGAAAATCCGACGCCTCGTCGACGCCAACATCGTTGGAATCTTCATATGTCAACGCGAAGGCCGGATACTCGAAGCTAATGACGCGTTTCTTCGTATTGTGGACTACGACCGTAACGATCTCCTGGCGGGACGCCTGCACTGGACTGACCTGACGCCACCGGAGTGGCTGGAGCAAAGCACAAAAGAGTGGATGCCGAGGCTGAAGGCCACGGGGACACTGGAGCCCTTTGAAAAAGAATACTTCAAGAAGGACGGCAGCCGCGTGCCGGTACTGATCGGCGTCGCATTGCTGGACGAAAGCGGGACTCAGGGCATCGCGTTCGTGCTCGATCTGAGCGAGCGCAAACGGGCAGAAGCGGAGGCACGCCACATGCAACTCGAGCTCGCGCATGCCAACCGCGTCACGGCGCTTGGGCAGCTCGTGGCCTCAATCAGCCACGAAATAAAGCAACCGCTCACCGCGACGGCCATCAACGCGTCAGCGGGACTTCGGTGGCTTAGTCACACCCCCGCAAATTTGGGGGGGGCCCGCCAAGCGTTCGACCGCATCGTCCGTGACGCCGAGCGTGGAGGCGAGGTGATCAAGCGCATTCATGGGCTCGTAAGGAAGGCCTCGACGTGCAACGAGATCCTGCAGCTCAACGAGGTGATTCGCGACGTCATGGCGCTCACGTCGAGTGAAGCCCACGAAAAGAGCATCGCTTTGCGGCAGCACCTTGCGGAGGAGTTGCCGCTGATCAAAGGCGACCGCGTGCAACTTCAACAGGTGATGCTGAACCTCATTATTAACGCCATTGATGCGATGAGCACCGTGGAAGTCGGGCCGCGGGAGTTGACGATCTACACCGCCACCAATGAGCCGAGTGCCGTCCTGGTGACGGTCTGCGATTCCGGGCCGGGTATCGCTCCCGAGCACACCGAGCGGCTCTTTGAACCGTTTTACACGACAAAGGCTAGCGGGATGGGCATGGGGTTGTCAATCTGCCTCTCGATCATCGAAGCACACGGCGGCAAATTGTGGGCGAGCGCAAACGTACCGTGCGGCGCGATTTTTCAGTTCACGGTGGCGGTACATCCGGCTTTTTCAGCGTAAGCCGGCCTCGCATTGCGCACCGCCGGGTATCGCATCGCCGGCCTTCGCATTCGGTGAATGGCTGCGATCGCTCGAAGCGCTGAGGATTCGAGCTCGTTGCCTGAATGTGGAGTGAGTCAGCGGATTTTTAAGGGCCGCAGCGGCAGTACCGGCTGCATGAAGGCCATATGGAGAGCTGCAACCGGTTCATAGACCATTCATCCAGCCGATGCAGACGTCAGGGCGATCTAGACGGCGGTTCAGCGGCGCGTCGCGCCCGCTTGCCGCGCTTGCCGGACACGGCCCGACAAGCATAAGCGCCATCGGCTGGACGGTGTGGCACTCCCGCTAGAAGACACGAGCTCCGTGATACGCTCCTGAGCGCGCTTCCGTGCCGATCTCTTGGCCGAACAGTTGCACTGGCTGTATATGAACGCGTCCCGTTTGCGCAAGTGTTTCGTGTGTTCCGACATCGGCAGGATGGGTTGCAGCTGTATATCCGGCCTTGTCGCAGCCGATACCACCGCTGCGGGCCCCGATGAAATCCGCTGACTCACACCTCATTGCTCGAGCTCGAAGCTCCGCAGCCAGTAGCGTGCGCAGGTAGGTGTCGCCCCTCTTGCTGATCCCGTGCATTAAGTCCATCAACTTGAGGACACGCTCTTCAATACATTCACGGCATGACGACGCTGGTGTTTCTTTAACCTTATTTAGCCGCTTATGACCCCCCAGATGTTTGCGGAGACCATGCATATTTGTCCCGCTCCGTGGTCTGAAAGTATTTGTAAGGGTAACTATAAGTAGTCGGCCGCGTGAAATGTTCGTTTTTCGTCGGCAACATGCCGAGCACCATATGCCGCTCGACATTCTCGACGACGACGACCCCGAGTTCCACTACTATTCTGAACAAGGGAAGATCATTGATGGTCCCGCAAAAAGCAAAAAGACCGCGAACGTGCAATCCGGCGACACTGGAATTGCGAGAACGGCGTACACCGCGCCGATCACTGGCATAGTGATAATGCAGACAGATTCCGCGTGTTCTTCGATCGACCAGGACCCAACGTAATCGGGCCGTACATCCTATGTAGACAAGGTCGACTCGGAAGCTCTTCTTCAGTTCGACCACTCTGGCCCGAATGTAGTCCTTGGACAACACCATTATTTTATCGCGCACGTCGGCGTATATGTTTGCGCAAGCCATAGGTCCGTAGTCCATTACGCGCAGCCTGACACGGGCGACAGCGAATATAATGCGCGCCGGCGTTACGCATCACAGCGTATCGGAGTGGATCACAACGTCGCCAAACTGTTCCGCGTCGTCAGACCGCGAAGCGTTTCAACATCGATTCAATAGTCACCCGGATTCGCTGTTCGACCTGGGCGACTACTTGCCTATTCCTACACACGCACCAGCATGCTTCGCAAGAAACCCGGCGAGTATATTAGTGCGACAGACATCTTGAGAAGCGGCTTTGTTCATATTGATCCGGACGTTCAATGTGCGCTACTCCTCGACGAACGGACGAAACTCTGACACGATCGTCATGCGCTTCGACATCACCACAGGAATCAGCGTAAGCTGTTCATGCCGAGGGCAGCACTGCCTTGAAGACGATTTCGATGAGCTGCTCACGAAATGCCAGCCTCGATACGCCGATCAAATTGCTCGCGACCTGAGGTCGTTCGGTCGCGTATGCCTCTTTACGCACCTTGCCGGCGACAGCAAACGCCTCGTCGACATCAAGGACATAGAGCGTCTCTTCCACGACGTGATCTAGGCTCGCGCCGAACTGCGCGAGGACCTTCGCGGCGTTTTCATACGTCACCCGCATCTGCTCCGCCATCATCGAGTAGTCGGTTGGTTTGCCTGTCTCATCGAGCGTAGCAGGCGCGATCAAGACACCTTTTTCGTCATGGCTGAGCTGGCCAGACACAAAGATCATGTTTCCAATTTTGATCGCCTGTGCGTACCCATAGCCGTCCTCTGCTGGAACTCCGTGATACGCAGACTCTTTGCCATTAGAATCGATTGCGTCGGTCATGTCCGATCTCCTGTTCATTAGGCGAGGCACGCATGTCCCCGCACGGTGCTAACGTCACAACTTCTCAACACCGCGTCATACACTCAAGTCGAAACGCTATACAGTCACGGATGCCCAAATGTTTGCCGCCTGTCCGGTATTCTTGGGGAACTGATTTCGTTCTGCCTGACCACAATAACAACGTCAGCGCCCGCGCTGATAGTGTCAGGGCTGGGATATTCGTCCTTCCGAATCCGTGAACCCGCTATAGTATGCCGCCGCATCCTTTATCTCTGTTTCGGTCAGATTCCGAGCGATATTTCGCATTTGCTCGCCGGAATCATTATGTCGTTGACCTGCTGCAAAGGCATTTAGCTGAGCACCTAGGTAGGATGCCGAAAGACCCTGCAGAAATGGTGCTCCAGCCTTGTGATCAATGCCTCCGTGACAGACAGCACAGGAAACGACATTCTTTGTAGGGTTTCCACGCGCGACGATCGGCGGCACTAGGACCGTCGCAACGCCGCCCGTCAAATGCCCTGATGAAGCAAAGTAGTGTGCGAGGTCACGCATATCTCTCTCGGATAGTCCTTTGACCATCGAGGTCATTATTACATTGGTTCGCGCACCACTTTGAAAATCTGAAAGCTGCTTATAGACGAATGCAGCGTCTTGCCCGGCCAGAAGCGGCGCAACGGCCTGCGATGCGTTGTGGCAGGCAGCGCATCGTGCTGCGAGCACCTCGCCGCGCTGCACCGCGTCGGGGTCGTCATGAGCAAGTGTCTGCGACGTTATGGTAACCGCACTTACCGCGCCGTCAGCGGGATAGACGATTGATTCGTTCTCCGCCCAGTGGCGGGATACCCCTGCCGCGCTGCAGATCGCATTCCATATGCCTCGAAACTGAGGACCGCTCTGCACGGACGGCAGAAGGACAAACCCTATCGCAGCAGCAGCGGCCGCGACGGCGAGGGTACCGCACACGCTGCCTACCAGCCATCGGTTCGTCAGCGAAAACACTGGCTTCGCGTCCATGTCAGTGCCCTTGGCCGATCGGGATTCCAGGCACGGAGGTGTCTGGGCGGGCAATCAGCGACGCAATCGGATATCCGTAGTTAAACAATGTCAGACCGATCATCAAGGCGAGCCAAAGTCGAAAGCCGTTCAGCGCAGATGGCACACTCTCTGTCCGATGAATCGGCACACTAAAGGTGTAGTCGTCAACAAGATCGACCGTCGAGCGATGCGCGCGAACCAAAATGAAAATAAAGAGAAGACCGGCAACCAGACAGATGACTCCGCCAATGACCGATATGATCACAGGCAGCGCCTGAGACGAAATTTCACCATTCGTGTAGTCGAAGTATGCCATTCTTCGCGGCATACCCATGATGCCCACCAAATGCCAGGGGATTGTTAATACCATGATTCCGATGAACCAGAGCCATAGCTGGATACGGATCAGTCGCATGTCTGTGATCGCGCGACCAGTGATCTGCGGCCACAGGTCGTAAGCGATCACAAAGTACATGATCACAACCGCCCCGGCGAAAATGAGGTGAAAGTGTCCAGTCACCCATTGAGTGTTATGTATAGTCGAATCTAACTGGTAACTCATGTTGATAAGTCCGCCTGCTCCTCCAAAACCCAACATCACAAACGAAAAAGTGATGGCGAGCATCATGGGGTTACCCCATGGAAGGGCTTTTAACCAACCCATGACACCCTTCCCGCCCCGTAGCCGCCCCGCAATCTCAACCGAGGCACAGATTGTGAACACCGTTAGCAAAGTAGGAATTGCGACTAATGCCGTAAAGACCGAGTGCATGAATTTGAAGCCCGATCCAACTTGTGGATCAGCGAACAGGTGGTGTATGCCGATCGGCATTGACACAACCAGAAACATTACGAACGATACCCGCGCCATCAAATCGCTATAAAGTCTCCCGCCGATAGCGCGCGGAACGATTGTGTAATACGCAATGTAGGCGGGCATCAGCCAGAAGTACACAATAGCATGCAGAGTCCAAGAATAGAAAACGCGTGCGAGACCCGCATCAATGTTATGTTTCCATCCCAACGAAACCGGAATAATCTGAAAAATTATTTCGATTGCAGCACCGACGGCCGTCCATCCCCAGAGGTACGCGCTCGCGACACAGGCAAACATAGGAAGCGGAACGGGAACCCCCGGATTATCGCGCTTCCATATCGCGAGGTTCACGCCCATCAGCGCGACCCATACCCATGACCCCACAACGATCAGGACGACCCCTATATAGTAGATCGAGCTGCCGATCATCGGCGGGTAGAACGTGTAGAGAACTGAAGCTGTACCCCTCCCTATTGCGATAACCGCCAGCATAAAACCCAAGGCAACGGCGCCAAAGCCTACCCACGCTAGCTTCACCCCGACAATGGCGCGCTTAAGCGAAAGCTCTATGACCGCGTATCCGAGAGCCATCGCGACGAGAGTCGGGAAGACGTATGCCATAGTCGAGCCGTGCGCTGACACGGAACGATAGTAAATCTCTGGATCCTTTATCCACGGATGTAGCGGACTTCTCACGTACATCTGCCAGGCGCCCAATGCCAATGCTACAGCGAAACTCGCAAACGCAAGCCAGAAATGAAGAAGAACAAGCCGCTTGTTAATTAACACAGTTCAGCCTCCCGTTTGCCCCTTTTCGTTTAAGCATCTCAAAAAAGGCGGCACGCTCTATGACTTTGACGCGCGCCCACATCGCTTGATGACCAGTCCCGCAGTATTCGTGACACGGCATCAAATGCTCGGCTGGCTGCGGAAACACCGTTTTAAAAGTTGATATGTAGCCTGGTTCGATCATCGAATTGATGTTAGTCCCCGTTACAAGCATGCCGTGGATCGCATCAGCGCTGGTCGCTCTGAAAGTGATGGGCGTGTTAGCTGGAAGAAGGATACATTGAGGTGTGAACGAATACTGCTGCGCCAGTACCCGGACGATAACGGATCCGTCTTTTGATGCGGCACTCCCCAAATTACTTTCTGAAAACTCGCTATTGGTTTCCAAGGATGCAATCCGTATGGTTTCCACTCTGGACGGCGGCATCATCGCCCAATGCAATCCCGTGAAGACGACTGTGAGCATCAGAATGAGCATGATTGCCGACATCATAATCGCCCACCTTCGTTCGATTTTGTGGACGATACTGATTGACGGATTTTCCCTGATATTGTCGCTCATTGGATTACGCCACGCGGAAGGAAAACAAGTACATAAAATACGATCCATATGAGGATCACGATTGCCGTCGCAGTACCTGCTAGAACAATCGCGCCTTTCGGCCCATCGAGAACGATGCGTTCAAGCGTTTGATCCTCGTCTTCTTTCGGCTTCACTTGGTTTTCCCATGGCAATTCAGGACAGGTTGAACATGTCCAGCATGCAAAGCTTTAAACGGATCCGGGACGCTGGTCGACACGGAATCCGGATCGGACACGCACGAAAATCCCATACGGGCTAGAGTCCGCGCTTCCGCGCCATCGCGAACACGCTGAACCGACAGGTGAAGCTGCGGTAGCTTTACTTACAGCGCGACTCTGGCTCGTCGCTCCGACAATGACAAGGTTCGCGTTGACAAACAGCAATCGCGCAGCGCCATTGCCGATCAGCCGAGCGACGGCAGACTATTGCAAGAACCGTACACCGCGCTTCAACTTTCTATCATGCGGCGCCGAGTTACCAAACGCTAAGTAGTCTCTGCATAAGCAGACATCGCATTTTCCAGGGAGCACAACACACCGGCACCTGCCTCACCGCGCTGATCAAGACGGAGGGCACCTGATGACCAGCGCGGTGTCAGCATATGCGCCGAAGGATCTACCTAGCCGGTATAACCGCGGCGCACAACCTTATTGGGCTTCGGGCTTGTAGTTCGGGTTCAGGTGCCCATCATCGTCAAGCAGTCGATAGAACTGCGTCCAGACGTCATCCTTCTTTGCACTAGCAATGTGGCAGTATGCGCATTCCTCTTTCGCCTTGACTTTCGCCATCTTTGCCTTCGGCTCGAAGTGATTGAAGTTGAAGTATCCCCAACCGTCTGTCGCGGCGAAACGCTTTGAATCTTTCACCGTGACATCAGCGCCGTTGAACTTCCCAGGGAACAGGCCTCGACCGGACGGCTCATTTCTTGAACCATCAGGAAACTGCTGCGGCGTCGTCAGCTGAAGTTCTTTGACAAAGATGGTCCCTTCAGGGAATTCGCCGGTTTTCTTGTAGATTGCGTACGAACCCGGCTCAATGTAGACGTTGTGGTACTCGGGGAAGTTTGCCTTCCCTCCGTTAAGGGCGTTCGGCGTCAACGGACTTCCGACGTAGATCCATTGGTGGAAGTTCTTTGGAAGCAGAAGCTGGCCATCTGCGGTGTATTGCGGCAGTTGCCGCTTTACCGTGGGAAGGTCTTGTCCATCCGAGTCAGCCCAAGCGCCGGTGCTAAATGATGCGCACGCGATCAATACTGCACTAATGACTGAGAGTCGCTTCAACATGCGGATTCTCCTATACGTGAACGAGATAACCGGAATCTAGTACGCTTTGCGACGTCCCAGTCCGTAGCCTGTATTGGCTACGGAATTAAATACTTTTGAGGCTCATCATTCAACGATCCACAGGTATATGAATCATGCCCTTATGGTTGCGCCACGTTGATGCCGTACTCCAGCGTATCATGACGCTCTGTCAGCTGCCCGCCCAATGGGAGACATCGCCGGCGGGACGAGCTGATGACGCCGTCCCGTTCGATATACGCATGTATAGTCAGCCACTCTTTGTTCTCACCACAAACTCGTGTAGAAATCAGAATTGAGGATTGTTTTAATTGTCCAAAGCACGCCGACAGTCGGAGTGACGATGATACCAATCCTTTACACCGTCCCACCTACCATTATCTGGAGTGCCCTTGAGCGAGCGTCCGACGGCCGAAGGCCAGATTTGCTATAGAGTTCGCGGAAATGCATACGAGCTCAAGCACGCCATTGATCTTCTCAGGTCGATGCGTTTTGCCATCGCTTTGCTGGTGATACTGGCGATTGCAAGCGTCGTGGGCACTGTCCTCACACAGGAGGATACCTACGTCAATTACGTGAACCAGTTCGGTCCATTTTGGGCTGACATTTTCCGCGGGCTCGATTTATACGACGTCTACGGATCCTGGTGGTTCATGCTGATCCTGGTCTTTCTTGTGATCTCGGTCTCACTCTGTTTGATTGACAATGCCCCGAAGATGATCCGGGACGCGCGCGGCTGGAAGGATCGCGTGCGCGAAGGAAGCCTGCGCGCATTCCGCCACAAGAGTGAGTTCCGCGCTACTGCGCTAGGTGGCGTCGATACGGCCGAACTGCTGATGCGCCTCGGACGTCAGCTGGGCTATAGGCTAGTCACCCGTAATACCGATACCGGAGAGATCCTGATTGCAGGTAAACGTGGTGCTCTTACAAAGCTAGGCTACATTTCGGCCCATTTGGCGATCGTGGTCATCTGCATTGGCGGCCTGCTGGACAGCAATCTGCCTATTCAGCTGCAGATGTGGTTCTCTGGGAAGACTGCGACCGAGTTGGATACGGAGGTAGACGCAGTTTCTCCGGATCACCGACTACCCCCTTCAAACCCGACTTTCCGCGGGTTCTCTCTTGTACCCGAAGGGCGGCAAACTAGCACGGTCGTACTTAGTCGCCGGGACGGTTCCTTGATCCAAGACCTGCCGTTTTCAATTCAGCTGAAAAAGTTCGTGGTTGATTATTATTCAACCGGCATGCCCAAACTTTTCGCCAGTGATATCGTGGTCACGGACCATAAGACTGGGCAACGCGTTCAGGCACGCGTCCAAGTGAACAAGCCGTTCACCTACGACGGCATTTCAATTTATCAATCCAGCTTTCAGGACGGCGGATCCAAGGTCGCGATGACCGTGTGGCCGATGGCCGGCACAGGAGAATTCACGGAGCAGCTTCAAGGCGTAATCGGGGGCGTTACGCAGATTCACCTTCCGGCCGCCGGAGAAAATAGAGAGATCGTGGAGCTGACCGACTTTCGTTCGATCAACGTCGAAGACACTCATAACGCGGACGATGTCCGTAGTGCGCGAGGCGCTCTGAAGGAACATTCTCTCGAGAAGGAGATTGACGCACGACTCGGATCGGGCGCGAAAAGTAATCTACCTACGAGATTACGAAATCTAGGGCCCTCGATGCAGTACAAGGTTCGCGATATCAACGGGCAGGCCCACGAATATCAAACCTTCATGCTTCCAGTAAATATCTCCGGCCAGCAGGTGTTTATGAGCGGCGTAAGGCTGGGGGTCAACGATTCATTCCGCTTTCTCAGGATCCCCGCAGACGATTATAATTCAGTAAGGGACTGGATGAATCTTCGAGCCGCCCTGCAGTCTCCGAGCATGCGGAGCCAGGCCGTATCCCGATTCGTACGGCGTTCGTATTCGGATGCAGATACTGACGCTCAGAAAGTTGCTGCATCCGACGTATCTCGGCTGCTAGACCACTTCGCTGGGGCCGAGGGAACTAAGAGCCCAATGACAGTCCCGGCATCAGCCGGCGGCTTCATGGCGATTGCTGGCTTGATCGACCACTCCATGCCTGCGGCGCAACAGGAGAAGGCGGTGATGGCCCTCCTACGCACGCTCAACGGTGTTATGTGGGATCTATGGCAGCTATCTCGCATTAAGCATGGCGAGCCTGAGACGAAACAAGATCCGTCACATATGTCCTTTATCCGGGCTTCGGTCGATGCACTGTCAGACAGCTTCTACTACGGCGCGCCGATCTTCCTCCAACTTGACTCGTTCACGCAAGTTCAGGCGTCGGCATTCCAGTTGACTCGGGCACCAGGTAAGCGCTTCGTATATATCGGTAGCCTTTTGCTGGTGATCGGCATCTTCTCGATGTTCTATGTGCGCGAGCGGCGCCTCTGGTTCTGGATCAAGAGTTCAAAAGAAGGTGGCGCAGAAGTCTTGATGGCGATGTCCACCGCTCGACGTACGCTTGACTTCGAGAGGGAGTTTGTACGTACGCGCGACGCGGTACACATCGCACTGGACACGAAAAGCGCTCAGACACGCTGAGGTCCCCACCAGCCGGGCAACAAGTCCGGCTGGCACATGACGTATCAAAGACCGGCGCTCGATGACATCAGCGACGAAGCAATGTCCGTGGGAGCAGAAACCGAAAGACGAATCCTGGAAACGAAAACACCATCAATAGTGATACGGTGATTACATAGAATTGCCATCCTTGGTCAAACACCCTACCCTCCCGTGCCTCCAACGAATATGCCGCTGAGGCCAAAATCATGTACATCAATACAAACTCCACTATATAAACCAAGGATGTCTTGCCATTTCGAAGGGTGATAACACCAAAGAACCTGCGTGTGGTAAAAGGAAAATTGGCCAACGATACGGCCAAGGTGAGAATAAACCAGCCGGAGACTGACATTGAGATTGACCTTATATCGCTTGTAACGTCGGATGGGAAGCTCCATGATGAGACCTGTGAATCCTGGTTCAGATGACGGGCTCAATAGTCTCAAAGCTACCAGCGTTCAATTGAACGCAACATCAGAACATAATTCAATGCTCCAAAGGTATAAATATTTAATACCTAAATACACCTAGGCGGTCCCCGCGTGACCAGACAGACATAAGAGCCAGTCACGGCATCATGCGACCATGAACATGCAGGTTGCGCAGGTACGCGGGGACAACACTCATCGCTATCTTTGCCTACTATAAGCGCACACTTGGCGAAATCGCGCTCTCAAAGCCTTCTGTTCTAGATTCCTGTTGAAGTACAACCACAGATCGCGCTGCCGTAGGCCCTGACAAGTGGTTCAAGAACCGTCACATTGTGCCCCGCTTCCCGCCAACGGCCCGCAACGCTCAGGAGATGGGCAAGGATTCAGGATGATTGCAGGCAGCGCGTAAGACGGATTGTCAATGCTAGCTTTGGGCGTGAACCTGTTCCGCATCTGGGCATTCGCGACTTTATACGCGGGTCTATCCATGGATACCAGAGGCTCGTTGATTATTGGCTGGACGCCTTATAAAATTGCACGGTGATCGCTGCATACAGGGCGAGCACAAGACTTGCACTGTTCGATCGACAGGCACCGATAGGCTTCTATCTTGTTGCTAGTTGACAGCCGTTTTCTCGGTCGGCGGAGAGCCCATATTCAGACGCACTATCTCGATAACCGAATTCAAAGGAAAAGCAAATGGCTACAGGTACTGTGAAGTGGTTCAATGATGCAAAAGGTTTTGGTTTCATCAAACCCGATGATGGGAGCGGAGACCTCTTCGCACATTTCTCGGAGATTCGAGCGACCGGATACAAGTCTCTCCGGGAGAATCAAAAAGTTTCCTTCGAGATCGGCGTGGGTCCAAAAGGCAAGCAGGCAGCAAATATCCGGGCATCATGAATCGCGAGTCAAAATTCGGATCGCGTGCCTCAGGCCAAGCTATCGTTCGTGGTTCGACGATCGGTCAGGATCGTGCCGGGGCCGTAATGTAATTTCTGCTGCAAGTCGGCCGTCCTGGCTCCGAGCATCTTCACTGCTGCATTGATGAAGCAACGATGACACAAACTGCATCTGGAACGGGGGCATCGCTTGCTGCTCCAGTGGCGGCCGTCGATTTGGACGTCGTCTACGACAACGATCGATTCTGCTATTCGACGCGCGACGCGAAAGCATATCCACGCCACCTAGCGCGGCTGCGCATTGCGCGGCCACTAGGCGGGTTATGAACTGTCCCTTTCGAGCGGCAATGACGACGACGGTCAATGATGCTTTCAGGACCACCCGCTAACAGCCGGAATTGCCAGACCCGTCAGGAGCCATCGAAGATGACCTAGTCAGACGATCATTTCTTGTCCCTATGGCACGTTTCATTAACTGGATAAAATTCGCGCGGTGCAACAAGGAGAAGACGATATGGGTACGAACGTGACGTTCCAGCATCTTGAGTCCCCCGATGATTGGATCCGCGCCTTCGACGTCATGAAGGAATTGCGGCCGCATCTGACGAACCCCAAAGCCTTCTGTGACCAATTGCGCCGTCAGCACGAAGAGAACTATCGTCTACTCGCCGCGCGCAGCGCGGAAGGGACAATCCTCGGTCTAGCCGGGTATCGCGCGCAAACGAATACACTGTATGGGCGCTTCATTTATCTCGACGACCTTGTCGTAACTTCTCGACTGCAACGCAGTGGCATAGGAGCGGACCTGCTCAACAAGGTTCGCGAGATTGCGCGTCAAGCGTGCTGCGCGCACTTCGTGCTCGACACGGGGCTGCACATGCCGCTCGCGCAACGTTTCTACTTCCGCAACGGCCTGCTCGCCAAAGGTATGCACTTCGTGGAACCACTCGCGCCCTGCGGATCGGGTTGCGAACAATGAAAATTCTTTTCGTGAACGCCAGCCCGCATGGCCAAACGAGCCACGGCTACCGTCTCGCCGTTGAGATGATTCGCTCGCTGGGTGAGAATGTGCATAGCACGCTGGTGGAGCGCGATCTCGTTTCGACACCATTGCCGCCGATCACGCAGGACTATGCGAAAGCCATTACGTCACGTGAACCCGATGTAAGCCTGTTCGACGTGTCTGACCAGCTCATTCGTGAGATCGAAATGACGGACGCGCTCATCATCAATACACCGATGCACAACTTCACGGTTCCGGCCGCGCTGAAGCTCTGGATCGACTACGTACTGCGGGTTCATCGCACCTTCTCCGTAACGCCGGAGGGGAAGGTCGGTCTTATGCGCGACCGGCCCTCCCTTGTGATAGTCGGTTCCGGTGGTTTTCATAGCGGCGATCGGGCCTGGCAAGGAGATTTCCTCACCCCATATCTACGTTACGCGCTCCGGTCCATCGGATTGCAGAGCACTCATTTCGTGTTGCTGCAAGGACTCACGCGTGGCGACGACGCTGTAACAGACGCCCTCCAGCGAGCACGGGAAGAAATCGCACAACACCCACTCTTTGCATCAGGCGATTCCGTTTCTAGCTAGCGCCGCATATGCGTCGTACGTGTGCCGCGGTAAGGTTGCAACGCAACCTCCTTCATTGGCCTCCTGAGATACGAGGCTGAGAACTGGTCCGTGCTCCGGCGCGCCTTGTACGCGCTCGGGTACCGCGCCCAGTATGCCCCCTTCACTACGGTCGAACCTCCCGTCCGGTCCTGAAAACACGCCCATGTGCGTGCCATCCGTCGACGGAAGCATAGGCGCTGATCCCGAGCTGCACGGACTCCGACCGGGGCCGACCGCGCCCGCGTCGACTTCCACGCTATTAGAACCTTTAACAAAATGATTGCCGGGGGCTGTTTACTTCCAACGACTGCTGTAATCTATGGCGCCCCCCGCTTTTGCAATGATGATTTTTTTGGTGTGTTGGCTTGCGCAAATCTAACCGGCGTCGGAGCAGAGTGAATCGTCGCGCCTCGATGAGAATCGCGCCTGGCGGTCCTTATAACAGAAGCAGCCTCGGAAGCTGGCTAACCTCTCAGGATTTCCGTCAGGCCGGCTTGCCGTTCACGTCATCAATATTTCAGCAATCGCAAAACCAGATGGGTTGACTACGGTAAGTAAGTAAAAAAGCTGGCCGCTTGTGCACCGGCGCTCACGTGCCCAGCTCGAATATAGCGTCGCGGCTCGCGATCGCCCATGCGATTCGCGCCAACTTGTTGGCCAAAGCGCAGGTCACCATGTTTGAGTGTCGTCGTGCAAGCATCGAGCGCACCCAATCGGCGACTGGGCCAGAGTAACTGTGCAGATGCAACATGAAGGCGTGGGCACACTGGACGAGCAGGCGGCGAATGTTCGTGTCTTCCCGCTTGGAGATTCCGAGCAGGTTCGATCGGCCTCCCGTGCTGTACTGACGTGGCACCAACCCGACAGCAGCGGCAAAGTAGCGGCCGCATCGATATTGCTTGCCATCGCCGAGTTCGGAGCTGAGCAGGCTTGCCGTAATCGGCCCGACTCCGGGAATCGTCAGCAGTCGCTGACCTATGGAGTCTTCTGCAAGCTGTCGGTTGAGTTCCTTTCCGATCTCGCCAATCTGCTCAACAAGGTATTTGAAATGTGCATGCAGGCGCTCGAGGATCGCAACGATACGCGGCGGCAAGGAATGCTCCGCGAGCAGTGCTGGCAAGCGCCTGACAACCGCATTGCCAACAGGGAGTGTCACGCCGAACTCGAGCAGGAACCCATGCATCTGGTTGGTGGTGCGCACCTTGTCCCTCACCAGTGCGTCGCGTACACCGATGCAACGCCAACAACGTCTGCGGCGATTCAGTCTTCGGCGTAACGAAGCGCATCGACGGTCGGGAAGCGGCTTCGCAGATTGCCTCTGCGTCGACAAAACCATTCTTGTTGCTCTTCACGAACGGACGTACGAACTGCGGAGAAATCAGCTTTATCTCGTGCCCGAATGCCATGAGTTTACGTGCCATGTAGTGAGCCCCTACGCAGGCTTCCATGACGACGGTACATTGCTGGAAGGCGGCGAAGAATTCGAAGAGCTGCTTGCGGGATACCTTTCTGCGAAACACGGCTTTGCCTGCCTTGTCCTGACCATGAAGGTGAAATGCATGCTTGCCCAGATCCATTCCGATCAGCGTGACGTTTTGCATGGCAGTGATCCCCCTAGGAAATTCCCGGCAGCGTACACCCGCTGCGCGGGAGGGAGTGACCATCCCATTAACCTCATCATTGTTTCGGTGACGAAAAGGATATGGCCAAACCGATACTTGATGACGAGTTGTGGCAGCTCATCGCACCTTTGCTGCCCCCGCCCAAAACTCGCCGTTCGCGCCACCCGGGACCTAAGCCGCTCGATGATCGTGCGGTGCTCACGGGAATCCTGTTCATCCTGCAGACGGGCTTGCGCTGGGACCTGCAGCCGCGCGAGATGGGCTGCGGCAGCGGCATAAGCTGCTGTCGCCGTCTTCGGGACTGGCAGGCCGCCGGCGTCTGGGACCGACTGCATGAAGTCCTGCTCGCAAAGCTACGCGCGGCTGACCAGATTGACTGGTCCCGTGTCATCGTCGATTCCTCCTCGATCCGCGCAGTGGGTGCTGGTCAAAAACGGGACCGAATCCCACGGACCGTGCGCGACCCGGTTCAAAGCACCACCTCATCACCGAAGCGCAGGGCACCCCGCTCGCGATAATCCTCACTGGCGCCAACCGCAACGATGTCACCCAGCTTCACCCACTGGTCGACGTTATTCCACCCATTGCTGGCAAGCGCGGCCGGCCGCTTTCCAAGCCGCGCATCGTTCAGGTCGACCGGGACTATGATCACGACAAATACCGCAGCCCGTTACACGCAGCCGGCATCGTCACTGAAATCGCACGACGTGGCGAGCCTAATGGCAGCGGACTCGGAAAAACACGCTGGGTTGTCGAGCGCACCATTTCATGGCTCCATAACTTCCGCCGACTACGCATCCGCTTCGAACGCCTTGCATTTACCCACGAAGCCTTCATGAAAATCGCCCGCTGCATCATCTGCTGGCGCAAACGCCTCTTAGCGGCGAGCAAGATCAGCCGACATTCCCAACGACCAACTCTCTCATCGTGGCACAAAGCAAGGTGTTATTACTGGATGTGCTACTTTACCCGGTCCGGCCTTTGTGAGCGATCTCGCCCTCAAGGCCAG
Organism: Paraburkholderia hospita; assembly: GCF_002902965.1. Classification (GTDB taxonomy): domain Bacteria; phylum Pseudomonadota; class Gammaproteobacteria; order Burkholderiales; family Burkholderiaceae; genus Paraburkholderia; species Paraburkholderia hospita. The sequence goes on from NZ_CP026108.1 coordinate 812,958, forward strand.
GGCTTCCTATGAAGCGCCATCTTTCGATAAAGCCATCTGACGCTCCGCAGCTGATGTAAGCGTATGACGCCCTCCTTTACCGCCGTCTCACCACAAGATAATAGCTCGCATGGGACATCTCCTGTGGATATCTCATGCGGTAACAGCTTCTAAACGCATGGTCAGGTTGTGGGGGCCAACCATTCCATCGCAAACTCCCCCGGCAGCTTGCATCGTCTCTCGGCGAGATGTTCAGCAATGCATATACGGATGTATCGCTTTCGATACTTCGTTCCGGTTGAATATATTACGATTTGAACATTTAATAGCAGTTCCGGAAAAATTGTCACTATATTTCCTGAACCTTAATTGTTACCTGACTGGGACTAGCGATGCAGCCAGACGAAAGGATTTACTTCTCATATGTTGAAGGGCATCCATTAAGTAATTTCGCATTGACTGCCACTACTCCAAAAGATCACCGGCAATCGCTCTCTCGATTTCCTTTCGATCCGGCATCAAACATCTTTCGGTTCAATCCGAACGGTGAATCTGCTCGGCGCCGATAGCCAAGCCTTGATCTGAAAATGACGGCGCGGTGCGTTGGCGCAAACCAAGCTTCTCGACCGTGTCACGCCGTTGTCGTCGCGAGTTACGGCAACTGATCTGGCAGTTAAATCCGACCATGTTGGTATCGTCCGCAATTGCGTACATAGAAGACGTCAAGCACGTCGACGAGAGGTTCGCTGCATCTGACGCGCGCGACCGCGCCCTGCCGCAACAGCCTGCTCTACATCGCAAAAGAACGATTCTCGTGGCGAACAATTTCTAGCGCCAGCTCGAAAATTGCCGACACGCTTGCGCTGATTCAATTTCCGTGAGCTTATCGACGTTCGAGCTGACGAAAACCTTCAACTCCGTTAAATCATGGAGAAATCTATGCGTTGTTCTGCACTCGGGTCTCCCACCTCATCGAAAACGAAGTCGGGTGACAACGCCCCTCCCACCCAACCTAAGCTTCGATGGTTGATGATGTCAGGCAACGCGGATCTTTTATCCTCGAAGCAAATCTCTACAAGCATAGAAGAGCAGACCGAGAGCATATGGAGAAGCACGGTTGACGCACTTGAGAGATCAGGAATGACAGTGCATGATATCGTTAAAGTGACACAATATCTCAAACTCGAAGAACATATACCCTTATATTCAGCGATTCGAGAAAAATATCTTCAAGGTGCAACTCCTGCTTCCACACTCTTGGTAGTCCCCCATCTTGATCCGTCGAGCAGGTTAGTTGATGTGGAAATTATCGCAGCGAAAGACGTTTTGGAGTTCTCGCCGAAACAGTGAATATTTCGCTGCGAAGGACGTCCAATGGACGCTTATAGTGCAGTCATGCCCACGACCCAATATGTCTCTTACGCGTAGTTCACACTCTCCGTCTTAGCGCTTCTATCGGCTTTGTAGCCGAACCCATCGGCCACTGGCGACGATCGACATTCATATCGAAAATCAGAGACCCAACCTACGACACGTCGGATACAACCAGGCCTGAAGTTCGCGAAGCGTGATCGGAAGATCGGCAAGCTTAGCCCTCGCGGTCTGGACACAGCAGCGGTCGCTTAGCGCTGAATTGCCCACCGCTAAGCGTTGACGACCCATCATAGCGACGCCCTAAGCGACCGGACATTTTCGCGGTGAAATGTCGCCACGCTGCAAAAGGAATGCTCCCTCACTGTCGCCGTCGGGGATGGTCAGGGAATTTCAAGATGGCTTTCTAGCTATAACCGTAGGAAACATACGCGCTCGGTCGTTCAGAAAAGTCACATCTCGGAAACCAACGCGCTCAAGCTGAGCACGTGTTTCCGAATGAGTGCGGAACGAGCTCCATTTGACCTCTACTATCTGTACAAATAGTAAGTGTTGGAGCGCAAGCGCATCGTGTGCGACCGCATTCACGTCCCATGGCGATTCATCCGACAGCCCAGGCGGCGGCGTCAAAAAACTCGTAACAAGCTGACCGCCGGGCCTCAGTGCGTTGAAGAACTTAAGATATAGGCTGACCACGCGTTCGTTATCGGATTCGTATATATTCAGACCATTGCTTGTCAGTATATCCACTTCAGCGTTCAGGTCCATCTCCCACGCGTCGGCACGGCGCAGCTCTATCTGTCGAGCGAGGCCGCGTTGATTCGCAAATTTTTGTGCTCCGTCGAGCGCGTTTTGATCGAGATCAAGGCCCAACAACCTCACGTCAGAACTACGCTCATAATCGAGCAGCAACAAGTCACCCATCCATCCGCAAGGCACAGACGCAAGCGCGAATCCCGGTTCTATCCTCGCCTGCAATTCCTGACGAAAAATCTTGAAGCGTTCGCGAGTGGCGAGTACCGCCGGAAGTCTCTCAAAAATGAGGTATTCGCGCTGGACACTCGCTTCGCCGCAAGGAGTCCGTCTCGTGAGTTACAAGTCGATGCGTCCAATAGGCATCGAGCCCGCGGTTGGCCAGCAGGAACCTTCCAAATTCGAACCTGGACAACTGATCAACGAGAGCGAGTTGATGCTTGAGAGTCGCTACGGGGACGTTTCCGCCCCTGCGCAGCCGAGCTTTTACTGCCTCAACCACTCGTTGGTTCGCGGGATCGACCTGGCATTGTGAGAAATTAGTCGAGAGGAGTCTGTCACTGGGCTACGTTTTACGTGGTTAGTCACGAAGTCAATCATAGCTGGCAGACCGTCCATTCCAAACTGTTTTGAAATGCATCCATCTCGGCGACGACCGAACAATCGACACCATGAGCCAACGAAATTTCCCGAGCTACCGTTCAAGGCTCGGGAGGAGGTCAAGCGCGCCTGTATCCCATCCGATCAAACGATTCTCCGGCGCGAAACCGCTCCAAACGGTGACCGGCTTCGATGATTGCCGCGAGTGGCGCGCGACGCATTTGATAATCGTATGTGGTGACAATGGTAGCGAAATGCTGGAATTCTTCCTCCTCAAGCATCCACAAGTCGGAATGTCGACCTCGATTGAATGCCGCGAAAAGAATGCTTTCGGCCTGCTTCATTTGGTCGAACGTAGCGTCGCCATAACCCGCTTCGATGAGCAGGCCAGTCACGATCATGACTTGGCATAGCGTACGCGCGGCATCGGCATTGCCCCTTTTTCGTCGCATGGCATCGAGTGCGACGTGCACCTGCAAGCTGACACGGTCCGCTTCGGCACGAGCTATAGGTAACAACGCCGCCTTACTCCGGCGCACCCGCGCCGCCTGGGCGGTTCTTTCAAATGCAGTCATCCTAGTCATCACATGAATAAAGCATGGTTTAAAATGGCATCGAGGTCGAATACTACACCGCTTCATGCCGGAATATATAACGTCGGGCTCTCGTCAGCCGTCCATAACGCATCGACGCTCGAAATGCGCAATCCCGAAGTTCAAGTAGCGCAATCACAGGGATATCGCTTCAATACCTAAGTATGTTTTCATTTCCTTCTGGAACGTTTTAGAGTAGTGCAGAAGCGATTGACGTCTGAAATGTAACCGCGAGAAATGCGTGGCTTGTCACTATGAACTGCTATAAGAAGAAACCTGAGGCAATCGCACGACATGCTCGTGAGCAGCAGTCAAAAGTCACTTCGGCCACGTATTCCTCGATGGTCCTCGAGAATGCAGAACGGATATGAAAGGATGATATGCGCCGCTAACCAAAGTCGGTGAGACCGCACTCGGTTACGAATACCGTTGTGCTCTGCGCGCACCGACAAAATGGCCCACTTCTCAACGAGTGCAACATCCCAGCCGGCGCGACCGCGCCCTTTTTTGATTGATCCACATGCACGCCTCCTCCACATCTTCGATTTCCCATTCGCGAATGAGTGCACCGGAATTGCGCGCGACGCTCTCGCTCGCCGCAATCTTTTCCCTGCGCATGTTGGGCCTGTTCATGATCATGCCGGTGTTTTCGATATACGCGAAAAGCATCGCAGGTGGCGACAATGCACTGCTAGTAGGCATCGCTCTCGGCGCCTACGGCGTCACACAGTCGCTGCTGTATATTTTCTATGGCTGGCTTTCTGACAAGTTGGGACGAAAGCCAGTGATCATCACAGGCCTCGTGATCTTTGCAATCGGCAGCTTCGTGGCGAGCTTCGCGCACGACATCACATGGATCATCGCTGGCCGGATAATCCAGGGCATGGGTGCGATTTCCTCCGCAGTGCTAGCGTTCATCGCCGACCTAACCTCCGAGGCACACCGCACCAAGGCCATGGCTATGGTGGGCGGCTCGATCGGCATGTCATTTGCCATGGCGATCGTCGGCGCGCCCATCGTGTTCCACTGGCTAGGTATGGGCGGCCTCTTCGCGCTCGTCGGCACATTTTCAATTCTTGCGGTAGCCGTCGTGCTATGGATCGTGCCAGATGCGCCCATGCCTGTGCATGTGCGGGCGCCGTTCGCGGAAGTACTGCGCAATAAAGAGTTGCTGCGTCTTAACTTCGGCGTACTCGTGCTGCATGCCACTCAGACCGCGCTCTTTCTGGTCGTCCCACGCCTGCTCGTGGACTCGGGACTCCCCGTCGCGTCACACTGGCAGACCTATCTGCCGGCTATGGGCCTTTCGTTTTTTCTCATGGTGCCTGCTATCATTGCCGCTGAAAAGCGACACATGATGAAGTCGGTGGTCGTCTCAGCTATTGGACTCGTCCTCATTGGCCAGTTTATGCTTGGCTTGCTCGCGCATACTATAGTAGTCGCGACAATCCTGTTGTTCGTGTATTTCCTTGGTTTCAATATCCTCGAAGCCGTGCAGCCATCGTTGGTATCGAAGCTCGCGCCGGGCAACCGCAAAGGGGCAGCAACGGGCGTCTACAACACCACGCAGTCGATCGGTCTTGCGCTCGGCGGTGTGGTGGGCGGATGGTTGCTCAAACACTCCGGCGCGAGCGCAGTGTTTTACGCGTGCTCGTTTCTTGTCCTATGCTGGCTCCTCGTCGCTTTCGGCATGAAGGCGCCAGTGCCGCGCAAAGCCTGACTTTTGCATCGGGCGCGAACGAGGAATTGACGTCCTACCTGCCTTCGACTGGCGCGGGTGGGACCGGGATTTTTTCTGCAAGACGGAGACGTCCCGCTGCGAGAATGTTGATTGCCGCGCTGGTGCCGCGGTGACGATACGCGGCACATTCGGCGCAGGTCCGTTCTCCTACCGAGACCTTCCCGGCGCTTCAGGCCAATGCGCCCTGTTACAGCAGCCGCGGGTCACGGTTGAGTGACTTTCATCGAGCTCATCGAACCACACGCCGGTGTGACCGCGCTTGTACTGCAGCATGCTCTGGAACAGGCGAACAGGCTCCAGCCCGCGTCGAGCACGGATTTGGCCGTCCATGTCCTGACCAGCGCCGAAGCGTTCACGTTCCCGCCGACAAAGATGGCGCCGTACTCCTTGTCGAGCGCCGTGGAAAACTTATGCAATCGATCTTTCCGCGATTCCGGATCTTTGCATAGGAGCGCACCTACGCCCGCCTTCTTCCGCGCGCGTTGCGCCTCGCTGAGCTCTGCGCCGGTCAAGCGTAATAACATTCGCGTCGCTTGTGGCCGTTAGGTCCTTCAGACCGAGATCGATACCTACGGTCTTGCAGCCCCCTGCGGGTTCGGCCTTCGGATTTTTCGGAGAATTCGATATACCATAGGCGCGCGCATCCTCGCAGTTGTTCCTGGCCGTATAGGCGTGCCTTCAATTCCTCCGAAAACATCAGCACATTGTTACCGCGTTGTCTACAAGAGCCTTTCATCCCCTTGAAGGCCGAGGTCTTCAGGCTTAGCGTGAATAAACGTCAATGTCAGTCCGTACCGATCTGGTCAAGCTTTATATGAAGCATCGCTACTTCGTCAAATCGCGGGCGCGAGCGACGTCTTTGGCAATCGAGGCGCGGCTTGCGTCTCCCTCAGGCAGTGCGGCCATAAGTCGTTCCCAGTAACTAACCGCGTTACTGTATTGACCGGCTTGAAACGCGGCCATGCCTACTAACTTTAGGCTCACTGCCTCTTGCGGGTTGCGGGCGAGAGCCTCGTCGGTGAGTGCTTGCAACTTGGGAGTCCATTTACGATCACCCGCGAAATATTCGGCCTCTGCCCAGTGACCCAGCAGTTCCGGCGGCCGCCCTGCAAGCGTCGCCGCGCGCTCGTACGCCCGGGCCGCTTCGGACATGCGTCCTTGTGCCATGTAGGCGCGGCCCAACGACGACCAGCCATCGGCCGAGTCGGACGTAGCAGCTAAAGATACTGCTTCCTGGTGCATAACGATTTTCTCGACATTTTGTGCTACGGAGCGTTGGTGGAAGAGCTTAAGCTGGTCAAGCGAGCCCCAGTGCAGGTACAGCGCCAGCGCCAGAAACGGCGTTGATAGCGCGGCTGCAACCGGAATAGTTCTGCCTAGGGGAAAATCAACGGCATTCTCCGCATGCCGGGCATCGTCCAGCAGTTCACGTGCAGCCTCGACGCGCCCGAGATCGAACTGGGCGGCGTCGAGCGCGCCGACGCGGTGCTGCTCTTGCAATTCGTGCAGACGTTCGCGGTAGAGGTCGACATTCATACGGGTGCGATCGGCATCATCGTGCTTGCGCGAGAGGCCCAACTGGGGCACCAGGATGAAGCCTAGCGCTGCTGCGAACAACAGTCCTGCGTAGACCCAGAAACTGATCATATATCTCGTCCAATGGATGTGTCCGCGGCTCCAAGCAGGCCCGCTAAGCGACGCTGCTCGTCGTCCGACAATGGACTTGCTGTCGGATGGTGTGTTCGACGCCGGCTTGCGACGATAACGGCGATGATCGCACCTCCAGCGAGTAAAATTCCTGCAGGGCCAAGCCATAGCAGCGCCGTGCGGCTGGAAAGAGGCGGGTCGTACGACACGAAATCTCCGTAGCGCGCGACCATGAAGTCAATGATTTGGTCGTCGCTTTGGCCTTCGAGCAACATGCGATGAATCAGACCACGCAGATCGTTGGCGATCGGTGCATCCGATTCCGCGATGTTCTGGTTCCGACACTTGGGGCAACGCAGCTCGACGGCCAGCTCGTGATAGCGTTCGCGCTGGCTGTCGGTATCAAAGTCACGGGGATCGATGGCGGCGTAGCAGGCACTGATCACGCCGAGCGCTAGCGCGATCAGAGCGAAAACACGCTTCATGGTCCGGCCTCCTGCAACAGCTTGGTATAAACCGGGGCAAGTTCATTCCGCCAAACATCCTCGTCGAGGATTCCGACATACTTGTCGCGGATGACCCCTTGAGCGTCGATGACAAACGTCTCAGGTGCACCATAAACGCCAAGGTCCACACCTAAAGATCCGACGCTATCCTCAACGTCCAGCAGGTACGGATTGTCCGACTTACCCAGCCAGCGGAGCGCCGTGGATCGGTCGTCCTTGTAATTGACACCGTAGATGACTACGCCTCGAGAGGCCAGTTGTATCAAGAACGGGTGCTCCAGTCGGCAGGATGAGCACCATGAGGCCCAGATGTTAACCAACGCCGGTCTTCCTACAATGTCCTTGCGTGTCAGGGTGCGCGACGGCCGGTCGAGAGCCGACAGGGCGAAAACGGGAAAATTTCTTCCGATTAGCGCGGATGGCACGTTGCTCGGATCGAGGAATAAACCGCGATACAGCAGACCCGCGATGAGTAGAAACACCGCCAACGGCAACAGCAACGGCAACCGCTTCATGTTCGCGCTCCGCGAATGGGTCTCTCCCGGGCCAACCTGGTAGACTTGGCGCGATAGCGCCGGTCTGTCGCCGCGAGGGAACCGCCCAACGCCATCAGCAGCACACCCACCCAGATCCAGCGAACGAAAGGTTTGATCTGTACCCGCACCGCCCAAGCGCCGTCGGCCAGCGGTTCACCCATGGCTACGAACAGATCTCTGGTGAAACCCGCCTCGATAGCGGCCTCGGTCATCGGAGTCCTTTGGACCTGGTAGACGCGTTTTTCCGGATGCAGAATTGCCACCTCGCGCCCATCTCGACGGACCCGTACACTGCCGCGATCGGCGACATAATTCGGCCCCTGAATCCGCGTCGTACCTTCGAAAATAAAATCATAGCCCCCGACCTGGATGGCTTTTCCTGACGTCATGCGCAAATCCCGGTCAACGCTGCAGACACTTGTCAGCACGGCGCCCAAGGCGCACACTGCGAAGCCTAGGTGGGCCAGTTGCATTGCCCAATACTTACGGCCGAGAGTGGGCAGGCCCGTGAGCAATCCTTTGTTGCGCGTTTTGTAGAACACGTCACGTATGCCTGCGAATACGATCCACGCAGCCAGGAAGCAGCTTGCAGCCACTGCCCAACGCGACCGGGTCTGCAAGGTAGCCGCGACCATTGCGAGCGTCAGACTCGCCGCCAGCACAGGAATGAGCATTCGCGCGAGCCAGCGCACTGGCGTGGCTTTCCACCGCGTGAACATGCCGACCGCAGCCGTCGCCATCAGCAGCGCCATCAGCGGCACGAACATGGCATTGAAGTAGGGCGCCCCCACCGACAGCTTCGTGCCGGTAAGCGCGTCCAGAACCATCGGGTAGAGCGTCCCGAGTAGGATCGCGGCCGCCGCCACTGACAGCAACAGATTGTTGACCAGCAGCAGCGTCTCACGTGACCAGATTCCAAAGCTTGCATGGCTCTTGACCACTGGCGCGCGAAAAGCAAACAGCGCAAGCGACCCGCCCACCACGCCCAGGAGAAACGCGAGCACGAAGACGCCGCGTGCCGGGTCGGTGGCGAAGGCGTGCACGGAGGTCAACACGCCCGACCGGACCAGGAATGTGCCTAGCAAGCTGAGCGAGAAAGCGGCGATCGCAAGTAGCACAGTCCAACTCTTGAATGCGCCACGTTTCTCAGTTGCTGCCAGAGAGTGAATCAGGGCCGCGCCCATTAGCCAGGGCATCAACGACGCGTTTTCGACGGGATCCCAGAACCACCAACCGCCCCACCCGAGCTCAGAGTAAGCCCACCATGACCCGACGGCGATGCCAACGCCGAGAAACGCCCACGCTACGTTTGTCCAGGGACGAGACCAGCGTGCCCATGCGGCGTCGAGCTTGCCATCCAGCAAGGCAGCGATGGCGAATGCGAAGGCGACCGAGAAGCCAACATAGCCCATGTACAGTATGGGCGGATGGACGATCAGGCCGACGTCCTGCAACACAGGATTGAGGTCACGGCCATCGACTGGGACATTAGGTAGCAAGCGCGCAAACGGGTTGGAGGTGCCGATCAGAAACAGCAGAAAGCCAGTGCTTATCATGCCCATCACGGCCAGTACTCGCGCCTGCATCGCCTCCGGTAGTTGGCGCGCGCCGAACGAGACTGCAGTTGTCCATCCGGCCAGTATCAAAGCCCATAGTAGCAACGAGCCTTCGTGCGCACCCCAGACTCCACTGACCTTGTAATACCAGGGCAGCGCACTGTTTGAGTTTTCCGCAACATAAGCAACCGAGAAATCGTCCGTTAGGAATGCGTGCACCAGGCAGGCGAAGCTGAACATCAAGAACGTGAGCTGTCCCCACGCGGCCGGCTTCGCCAGCGCCATCCAGCGTTGACTGCCCCGCCAGGCGCCAACTAATGGGACGCTTGCTTGAACCAGTGCGAGACACAGCGCCAGGATTAGGGCTAATAGTCCGAGTTCCGGGATCATCTATACGACTCCTGTTTGCCGCGCGGAACCTGGCCTCCCGCACCGATTTTCTTCAGCGCACCCAGCGCTTCAGGCGGCATGTATTTCTCATCATGCTTGGCAAGGACTTCATCAGCGTGCAGTGCGCCGTCGGGCTCTATGTGACCCATGGCGACTATGCCTTGGCCCTCGCGGAAAAGGTCAGGCAGGATGCCCTCGTAGCGTACGAGGATGCTGCTCTCTCCGTCCGTCACGACAAATCGCAGTGCCAGTGAACCCGGCGAGCGTTTCAACGAACCGGCCTGTACCAGCCCGCCCGCGCGAATGCGTGCGTCGCGCGGTGCCTCACCAGCCGCGATCTGAGTTGGCGTGTAAAACAGATTGATGTTTTGCCGCAACGCCGCCATTGCCAATGCCGCGGCCGCGCTCGCGCTACAGAGCAGCGCCAGCATCCAATACAGTCGCTTTTTGCGTGCGGGAGTCATTGTGATACCTCACGGCGGCGGCTGCGCGAGAGTTTGTTCAGATACCGACGGCGTGCCAGCAAAGGCAGTATCACGTTCAATGCCAATAGAGCAACGCACAAACCATAGCCGCTCCAGACGTAGGCGCCGTGTCCACCCATGGCGAGAAAATCAGCGAACGACGCGAATGCGATCATGTCCGACGCTCCAGAAGCCGGGCAACCTCAGCATCGGCCCAACGGCTGCCAGTCTCGCGCTGCAGCACTGCCAGGCGCATGCGCGCGAACAAGACCGCTCCGAAGAAGCCATAGAATCCCAGCACGGTTAATAACAATGGCATCCACATCTGCGCCGGCATGGCCGGCGCATGCGTAAGCGAGAAGCTGGAGGGCTGATGCAGAGTGTTCCACCATTCGACCGAATACTTGATGATGGGAATGTTGACAACGCCAACCACCGATAGCACCGCACAAGCGCGCGCGGCATTATCGCGATTGGTGATCGCCTGGCCCAACGCGATGACACCTAGATACAGGAACAGCAGGATCAGCATGGAGGTCAGGCGCGCGTCCCATACCCAGTAAGTGCCCCACGTGGGCTTGCCCCATATCGCCCCCGTGCTCAGCGCGATGAATGTCATCCAGGCACCGATGGGGGCCGCCTGCTGTAGCGCGACGTCCGCCAGCTTTATTTTCCAGATCGTCCCGATGACCCCGGCAGTCGCCAACATGACATATATCGATTGAGCAAGCAGAGCAGCCGGCACGTGGATGTACATAATGCGAAAGCTGTCGCCCTGCTGGTAGTCTGCGGGCGCAAATGCCAGTGCCCATGACAGGCCGATCACGAGCAAAAGCGCGCTCGCAGATCCGAGCCATGGCAGACACCTGCCACTCATGGAGTAGAACAGCTTTGGCGAGCCCCATTTGTGTAGCCAGGTCCAGTTCATTCGAGTTGCTCTTGAGCGGTCGTCGGGTCGGCACCACGGGTGGCGCGTCATTCGGCAACACTGATGGAAAGCGCCGCGGCAATCGCAAACGGCGCTAAAGTCATTGCCAGCGCGGTAAGGCACGACAACCACAGCAGGTATCCCGCAACAGGCAGGCCCTGCAACGCGGCTTGCAGAGCACCGCTACCCAGGATCAGCACCGGGACGTACAGCGGCAGGATCAGCAGCCCCAGTAACAACCCGCCTCGACGCAAACCAACCGTGAGCGCGGCGCCGACTGCACCGAGCAGGATTAGCACTGGCGTCCCCAGCAATAGGGAAAACAGCAGCGCGCCAAAGCAATGGACCGGGAGGCCCAGCATCAAGGCAAGGAGAGGTGCCACCACCACCATTGCCAGACCGCTGCAAATCCAGTGCGCGGTTACTTTGACCAGTACCAGCGGGAGCATCGAGTGCGATGAAATCATCCATTGCTCCAGCGAGCCATCTTCGAAATCAGCGCGGAACAGGCCGTCTAGCGAAAGCAGCACGGCCAGCAACGCCGCGACCCACACTAGCCCTGGCGCCGCCTGTTGCAGAAACCGTGATTGCGTCCCTAGCGCTAGCGGAAACAGAGCGACGACAACGGAGAAAAACGCTAAGGGGTTAACAACGTCCCCTGGCTGGCGACATAACAGACGCAACTCGCGGTTAAGTAAGGAAATCACGACCATGGTCACGTCGCGTACTGCCCAAGATCAAGGACAGCGTAAGCTCGCGCCCGTTTGGTCAGTTCGTGGTGCGTAGTCAGCACCACCGTACCGCCGCGCTCACAATGCATTGCCATATGCGCTTCAAGTTGCTCTGTGCCTGCCCTGTCCAGCGCCGTAAACGGTTCATCCAGTAGCCATAGCATCGGTGCACTTGGCAGGTACAGGCGCGCCAATGCAACGCGACGCTGCTGGCCCGCTGAAAGGGCATGGCAACGCGTGTCCTCAAAACCACGCAGGCCAACCGCAACAATCGCCCGCTCTATCGCGGCAATCGCATCGCGCCCATGCAATGCTCCTAGCCATGACAAGTTTTCCTCAACGGTCAAGAGTGCCTTCACACCGGGGGCATGACCTATCCATAGCAGCCGAGAAGCGAGGGCTCCGCGCTGCTGGGCGAGCGCGTGACCGAACAGCTCGACATGCCCCTCAGCAGGCTGAGCCAACCCGCATAGCAGACGCAGCAGGCTGCTTTTTCCGCTGCCATTGGGGCCTGTGATGCGCAACATGTCACCAGCCGCGAGGCCGAAGCTCACGCCGTCGAACAACCGACGCTGGTTTCGTTCGCAACCGAGACGGACCGCGTCGAGCACTCGGCGCGCAGTGCGAAAACTGCCATCTGGCCAGACGCAAGGATCTTGCATGACGTAATGCACCTAAGACCGGGTATTCGCGCCAGCAAGAGTACGAATCGTCGCGGAATTGTCTGCTGTCTCGCGCTTCGGAAGGACCCAGTTTTGACGAGGAAAGTGACAGGTGTACCCTCCCGGCTGCTTCTCAAGATAGTCTTGATGCTCCGGCTCAGCTTCCCAGAAGTCTCCGACCGGCTCGAGTTCAGTGACAACGCTGCCCGGCCACAGGCCCGATGCTTCCACGTCGGCAATGGTCTCCAGCGCCACCTTTTTCTGTTCGTCGGTCGTATAGAAAATCGCCGACCGGTAGCTTGTTCCGACATCGTTACCTTGACGGTCCAGTGTCGTCGGATCGTGGATTTGAAAGAAATACTCGAGAATGCGCCGGTAGCTCGTCTGCGTTGCATCGAACACAATCTCGATTCCTTCGGCATGAGTGCCGTGATTTCGGTAGGTCGCGTTCAAAATGTCGCCCCCGGTATAACCGACGCGAGTCGAAACAACGCCGGGAAGCTTGCGGATTAGGTCCTGCATCCCCCAAAAGCATCCTCCAGCAAGTACAGCACGCTGATGCATGTTAAACCTCCCTGATCTGATGGAAAATATCATTACGGCGCTCGCTCTGCGTGCCGTCGCTATTTGAAGACCCAACGGTGGAGCGCCACTAAACTGGTAGCGCAGCTCTCTACCGGAACACTCGCGGACAACACTCCGAACATAGCTTTAGCCGCGGAATGGATCGACTCGCCCGTGTCAATCTCGAGCGACAAGACAAAACCGTCGTGTGGCGAGGAATGTTCTTCCCCGAAGACAGCACCGTCCGTTCCCGTCCTCGTGGCAACATAGGGCGAATATGCAGTCGTTCGAACGCGAACGCGTCCTTCGACTATCGAAACCGCAGTCATGAGACTCCGTTGCCTTGCTGTCGCGGAACACGTTACCGTTGGCAGTCGAGCTACATGCATCGCACATGTACTACATTTTTTGGCCGGACAGACCGCAGCAAAGCGCTCGGGCGAGCAAGCAAATATTTATGTGTGTCGGTTACCGCGCTTTACCGACTCCTCACTGACGAATGCGGATGATCGTCTTTCCTTCACGTCGTTTGCTCGGGTTCAAGGCTGCGACGGCATCGTCGAGGGTCGAGATCTCGCCAATGTTCGTCCGTAGTCGTCCGTCCCGCACGCGCTGGACAATCTCGGCCAATTGGGCGCGATCGGACTCGACAACAAAATCTATCGCACGCCCGTTATAAGGACACGCCTCGGACGGCCCGACAACGGACACCAGTGTCCCTCCGGCTCGAACCAGACCTGCGGATCGTTTCCCGATGTCGCCACCGATGACATCGAATACGAGATCAACACCACCGACGTCCTCCAGCGTATCGCTATCGAGGTCGACAAACTCTTGCGAGCCAAAGTCGAGCGCCTTCTGACGGTCGGCGGCGCGCCCTGTGCCAATGACATACGCGCCGGCCTCTCGCGCCAGTTGCGTCACCATCGTGCCGACCGCCCCGGCGGCGCCGTGAGCGAGCACGCGCTGGCCTGCCCGGAGGCCCCCATGTTGAAACAGCCCTTGCCAAGCGGTCAGCCCTGAGATCGGCAGGCTAGCGCCCTCTGCAAAGTCGACGTCCCCGGGCAGCGGTGCAAGGTTCCGCGCCTCAATCGCGACATACTCCGCCAAGGTTCCGTCACGGTACCAGTCGGCGAGTCCGAACACTCTCTGGCCTACCGACAGACCCGTCGTTCCGTAGCCGAGAGCGGTGACCACACCGGCCAGTTCATGGCCAGGGATCGACGGCCTTCGGTCATGGTCGCTGCGATCGGCCCACGTTGAGGGCCACGCCATTTCGGTAGGGACGAACCCAGATGCATGAATCCGAACAACAACGTCGTTTATCCCCGCCGACGGCTCGGGCCGCTCGACAAGATTCAATCCTGCCAATCCCGCTGCCTGATCGGTTGCTACAATCGCCTTCATGTGCATTCTCTCCATGTTGCGTGCTTCTTTACTGGAACCGTCGCAGTGACGTCGGGGTATCGGTCACGGACGAATTCGGATGATCGCTTTTCCGTTGGTCTTTTCGGTCGGGTTAAGCGCAACAACGGCGTCCTCAAGGTTAGAGACCTTGCCGATATGCGTACGTAACCGACCCTCACGCACTCGCCGGACGATTTCGCTAAGTTGGGTGCGCTCAGATACGACAACGAAGTCGATCGCCAAGCCGTCAACAGGACGCGCCTCGGTCGGCCCGGCAATTGTCACCAGCGTTCCTCCGGCTCGAGTTACACGAGCGGACTGCTTCCCGATTTCACCACCGAACACATCGAAGACCAGATCCACTGCACCGACATCTTCCAGGTCGTCGTTCTCAAGATCGATAAATTCTTGCGCGCCGAATTCGAGCGCGGTCTGCCGGTGTCTAGCGCGTCCGGTGCCAATGACATGGGCGCCTACCTCGCGCGCGAGCTGGGTTACCATCGAACCGACTGCACCGGCCGCTCCGTGCACAAGGATGCTTTGTCCTGCCTGAAGGCGACCGTGGTCGAATAGTCCCTGCCACGCGGTCAGGCCCGGCATTGCGACGCTTGCGCCCACCGTGAAGTCGACGTCGCCTGGCAGCGGCGCGAGGTTGCGCGCCTCGATCGCCACATACTCGGCCAAGGTGCCGCTGCGATACGAGTCCGTAAGGCCGAACACGCGCTGCCCCACCGAAAGTCCCCTCGTGCCATAGCCGAGGGCGGTGACTACACCTGCCAACTCTTGTCCGGGAATTGATGGTGTCCGGTCACGACCCTGACGATCAGTCCACGTGGACGGCCACGTCAACTCATCCCAAGTGAATCCCGACGCATGGACTTGAACGACTACGTCATTTATCCCTGCCTCCGGCGCCGGCCGCTCGGCGAGCTTCATGCCGGTCGTCCCGGCAGACTGGTCCATCACAATGATTGCCTTCATGTGATTTATCTCCTCGGTTTTTCGCCGAAACGCAGCAGCGGCCGAAAACCGTTCGACGCCTCATATCAGACGCCAGGGGAACTTTCAAAAGCAAAGGACAATCAGCACGGCGCCGTCATCCTCGCTTTTCCAAGATGCTGAAGCTAGCGCAGCGGCTCGACAACAGCCGAGACCGTGTCCACCTTAGCGACCGAGAGGCGGATAACCCGTCGTATATATCCAGTCTGAAGCTTGCGCCGGTATGTGACATCCCTGGCAGTCTTTCTTATAGTCCGTGGATGTAGTTTTCTTTGGATCGCCTGCATCAAACCAGGACCAGCCCCATCCGTCGCCCCAAAGCTTGTTTTCCGGAAAGCGACCGACGTCATCTCTAACCATCACGAACCAGCCTGAAAGGGTGCCCGCACTGCTTACCGTACCTGTCGTCATTGGATTTGTGTTCGCCTTGTACACTTCCTTCACCAGAACAGCGCCATCTGGAAAATGTCCGGTCTTGCGATATGCGGCGATGGTTCCCGGTGACGCATAGACCACGTGCAATTGCTTTGAGCCCGGGCCACTGTCTGCGGCAACAGCCCAACTGCCCAGCATCTGATAACTGGTCCGGTAATCGACCGGCACGTGCATATTCCCCTTGCCGTCGACAACGGCCGCGGTCGTCCCCTTGTACGGTAAGCGCGTCTCCGACTGCCCGTAGGCGCTAACAGCTACCGTCACGGACAATCCTGCCAGGGCGACGCACAAGACACCGGCTATTCTCATGGCACTGCTCCTTGTGTTGATGAACACGTATAGTTTGCTGCCGGAAGACTAGAGGTGCAACGGCGCTTGAGTATGCAAGGAATATGCGTGAGTATGCCTCCGGGCTCACACATACATGGCGCAGGACCATGAGATGCCTCAGAAAATTCGGCTCACCATGGAACATGGCTGCCACGCACAGCAAACACTCTTCACCGGGAGTAACAATCGTCTGACCGTGAAACGCAGATCGCCGGCTCTCCAAGGTTTCGATTGGCGTCATCCCCAGCGTTGCTCCGCAAACCCCTGTAGCACTGCCGGGTTCACCTTTCTGGCCGCAAAGCGAACTACTCGGACTGTGAGCATCGTTTTCAACCAGACGTCGACGCAGCACCAGGCTTTACGTCATGCCGCCGGCTTTGCACTGGCGATACATCGGCGTCACGGGTGGGAACGCCCTGGCCCTGCACTGACCCGCGCGACCACGTCAAAGATGCACACGTATCAACAGCGTATACCGAAGGATGCAGCGCTTCCGTTTTCACATCATTTAAAATGACGGAAACTCGTGATTTGCGTCGAAGCGCTTGCGTGTGGCCAGCGCGCACCGGGCTAGTCATCGAGACAAACGAAAGAAGACACTGATATATTGTTCGCCGGTTAATACGCGGCAACCTTTCGTGACGCGCCGGTTGCGCTCCATCTACAGACTGTGCCCTTTGGTTTTAGCCGGGGTATTTCTCGTCGCTCTCACTCGGGGGCACGCAAAGACGGCGCAGCAGTCCGGCATCAACCGCCTCATTAAGTCCGAACCTGCGTACGGTCGCACATACCACGTGGCGCCGGAAGCAAACTTTTGCCGATCAAGTTTTACCTTGACGATATTTAGGAGTATTCGGTGCGCGTGTTCTTCTTGTTTTGGTTTGTTGCTAGCGCGTCCTACGTGGCAATGCGAGGTAGGCTACGCTTCCCATTTTGGCGGCAATTATCGGACCATTCGACGTTTCTAGCGCCGATTAATGCCGTCTTCTATATGTTCTCAACTCTGAAACGAGGCGCGTATATCGACGTGTCCAGCTTTCCTGAACTCATGTCGTTAAAAGCCAACTGGAAGACTATCCGCGATGAGGCCATGGCAGTCGACGCAGCACAGAAAATTGCGGCTGCACAAGACTATGGCGACATTGGGTTTAATTCATTCTTCAAGACCGGCTGGCGCCGGTTCTATCTAAAGTGGTACGACCAACCTCATCCGTCCGCAACGGCGCTTTGTCCAGTAACGACACGTTTGCTACAGGAAATTCCATCCATAAGAGCGGCGATGTTTGCCCAGTTACCGCCTGGCGCGAGCCTCGTTAGACATCGCGACCCATACGCCGGATCCATCCGTTACCATCTCGGACTCGTTACGGCCTCCAGTCCCAGTTGCTTTATTGAGGTGGATGGGGAGAAATATTATTGGCGCGACGGTGAGGAGGTCATGTTCGACGAAACCTATATCCATTACGCAAAAAACGAAACCGCAATTTCGCGCATCGTCCTCTTTTGCGATATCGAACGTCCGATGCGTTATCGGTGGGTTGTTTCATTCAACAGGGCTTTCTCGAACGTAGTGCTCCGCGCGGCAACCTCTCCAAACGAAACCGGAGACCGTATCGGCTTCCTGAATCGTGTATTCAAGTATATTTACGCAATCCGTAGATTGGGAAAGCGGATGAAGGCTTGGCATCGGCCCACCTACTATGCAATTAAGTGGTTGCTGTTCGGATTAATCTTTGCAGGCGTTATTTACGCTCTTTAATCGCCCGTAGACCTTCCTCCCTAACCTCGGAGTGCCGGAGCTATCCATAGCCTATTGACCAGAATATCATCCGCGAGCTGGCGACGTCCTGCCGTGCGACTATCCACCGCTGCAACAATGACGGAGCCTGCGCATTGGTGATCAAGATGGCGGGCGCCGCCGAAGCCGCCTATCTGTCTACCGGTCTTAGCGTCGGGCGCCTGCGGCGTCGCCAATGGCCCTCGCACTTCCTAAGCGCCCCGTTTCACGGGGTATGGCATTTCGCGCGTGCGTTGCAGGGAGATCGAACGAGTATCTCGGGGTCGCAATCGAAGCGGACAACGTCGCCACGAAGATATTCGCAGTGGTCGATGCGATCGGATACGCACCGCGACGAGGGCCGGACCGGGCATGTTACCGCAGCGGGCGTCATCGCCCGCTGCGGACGACGTTGACTCAAAGTCCTGCGACGCTCACGGCTATCCGTGTGCCGGTAGGGGTTGACCATCATGCAACGAAGGGCCGTGTCGGTCGGCGCCGCATTGAGTTCGCGGTTTCACAGAGGCGAATGGGAATGGCGTACGATATTTCAATCCGACGCATTGGGAGCTTTCGGGCGCTCAAACGGTACCTCTTCAGTAAGCGCTCCTGTCTACAGAGCTTCACGGTTTGATAGCGTCAGACTCCAAGTCCCGTCAGCGTGCAACAGCGGCTCACGCTACATGCAGTCTGAGCAATGGCCGGCTGTCAAGAACATCGCGTTGTGCCGCGACTCGCGATAAAGAGCCCGTCCTTCATTGGAACGAACACAATGAAAAAGGCTCGATCTGCGCGCCCCTGTGCGAAGTGATCATGATCTGCTGGAAACCCGAAGGACCGACCAACGTAGCTAAAGTTAGCCGGCGCATGCCGCCCACTTCGGGCGGCAGCGCATGATCCTCTTAACACACGCCGCCTGACTAGCGAACGGCCCGTAGACCGCCGGTCCTCAAGAAGGCGCACACCACTTTCAGAGTTTGCCGTAGCTATGCAGACCAGAAAGAAACATATTGACGCCGATGAACGCGAATGTCGTGACTACTAACCCCGTCAACGCCCACCACGCTGCAGGTCTGCCGCGAAGGCCCTTGAGCAGACGCATATGCAACCATGCAGCATAGTTCAGCCATACTATCAGCGCCCAGGTCTCCTTTGGATCCCAACTCCAATAACCGCCCCACGCTTCCGCCGCCCATAGCGCACCTAGAATCGTTGCGATGGTAAAAAAAGTGAATCCGACAGAAATTGACTTGTACATCACATCGTCTAGTACTTCAAGCGCCGGGAGGCGATCATCCAGGACCCCCTTCTCTTTCATCAGGTAGGCAACGGCTACCATCGCAGATAGAGCAAAAGTGCCGTACCCGATAAAGTTCGCCGGTACGTGTATTTTCATCCACCAGCTCTGGAGCGCCGGGACAAGCGGTTGAATTTGTTGTGCATCCCGCGATATCGAATACCACATCATAAAAACCACCGCCGCGCTAACCACGAGCAGCACGAAGGCTCCGAGCGCATGTGTATTGTAGTGTCCCTCGTAATAGAGATAGAAAAGCGCCGTGATAAGGTTGAACAGTACAAAGACTTCATACAGGTTCGAGATGGGAATGTGCCCGATGTCAGGTCCGATCAGATAAGATTCGTACCAGCGCACCATCATCCCGACGAAACCCATCAGAACAGCGCTCCATGTGAGTTTCGATGCGATCCCACCCGCCGACGCCGAGCGGGCTATCATGGCAATCCAGTAGAACAGTGTTGCCAGGACGAACAGCGCGCTCATCCAAAGAATTGCGGATTGACTCGATAGAAGGTACTTCAAGAAAAAGGCGTGATCGGCTCGATCGAGAACGTTGCCGTACAGGTTAATCGCAAATAGGGATAAACCAGCGATACCGAGCATTAGCATGCGCGCCGGCTTCCAACGCCATCCCAGCGTGGTAAGAGCAGGAATCGCGCATACCAGCACCAATCTGTCGTAAAAATTCATGTGCGAGTGATACTTGGCCAACGCGAACACTGCCCCGCCGACCAAGGTCACCGCGAATAGCACATCAAGAAGCAACGTTTTCGGGGGGATTCTCGGCTGCCAGACCGTAACGCGTGAAGAGGGCGCGATTTCCACCTTCTTGTCGCGCGATGGTGGGAGATGCGGAGCATCTGACGTCATGTCCATTTTCGACCTCGATCTTGGAAAATATGCCTCATAGGCCGTTCATCCGTGAAGTGGTGTGCATCGGAGACAGGCGCTCGGGCAGGCGACGTCCTGGGGGAGGCTAAGAGCCCCCCTTGTTTGACTCGACGCCGTCGGAGAATGGTAATTCGAACGCACGATTCGTCGCAGAACTCCCGACTCGCGCGGGCGGCAACCATTGAGTTACCCTCTCTGCGCGTACCCATTACACCAGCCAGCCCCTTCGACAGTCTTGCCGGTGAATAAGGGGCAAGCAGCAGTCTTTGAGGATGCTTTGCCTTGGTAAAATTGACAGTTTGCACAGTTCTGCCCGGCCGCGTACCTCGGAAACTTTGCTTTGTCCACCTTGCTCGCGTCCACCCGGTACCCGAGTGCCACTGCGCTCGGATCTGCCTCAGAAAGTTCCTCCGCTGCATGACCGACGAGCGGAAAGAAAGCGCTCGAAACTAACCCCACAGCGCTTCGTACGATGAACTCACGACGACACGACTTCATTTCAACCTCCTCATTGGCTTGTTGGGCAATATTGGCTATTCAAGAGACTTTCATGAGATGAAAATCTGGAACAGCCTGGACAACGTATTCACTGGTGCTGCCCGCCGGAGCGTATCGTATCGGCTGACAGGACAGCATGTCGCCCTAGCAATTGATGGTATGGCGATGTGCATTCAGCCGCAATGTCCCGTGGGTATCGGGCTTATATACTGCCGCATACGAGTCCGGGGTTACTCGCGCGCGCCCTGAACCTGCATAACAGGCTGCGGAAATACACCCCACCAGAAGCAACGTCCATATCGCCGAGCGGTTGCCGCCGCAGATTTTCTGCATTGCGAAATTCCAACGCCAATTCAACTCTTTTTTCGACGCCCTGAGGAACATTTTTCGCCCCGTTATCGCGATTTCCGATACCGCGGGCGGACCTGCCCCAAAGAGCGCATGCGCACGAGGTGTAGGCGGCCATGTTCAACACGACCATCTGGTCGACTTTCTTCAACCCGCGCACCATCACCTGCCGCATGCGCCCCACGGTCTTCGCCCACCCGAAGCCTTGTTCGATCAGCTTGCGCTTTTGCTGCGATATCGCATAGCCCACGGTGTGCACGATGGCATCGGGCACAGCTGAACGACGACCCGAGGTGTTCTGTGCCACGTGCGGCGTGACCTTCGTCCGCTGGCAGGCTTCGATGAATTCCTGTGCGTCGTAACCCTTGTCCGCGCCCAGCGTGATTTACGCAGCCGCGTGCTTCGCTGCTTGCCGCGCATCGTTGATCATGCCCTTGACCGCTTCACATTCGGCATGTCCGTCAGCACAACTCACGCTGGCGTTGACCACTAGCCCATGGCGGTTGTCGGTCAGCGTGTGGCCCATGAAACGTTCGCTGGCCGTCTGGCCCTTGCGGTAAAGCCGAGCGTCGGGATCGGTCGTCGACCCGTGCATCTCGTTACTCCGCTTGCTGCCCTTAAAGTCGCCCCCGCCGCGACCAGCGTCGTTATCCCTGTCGTTACCGTCCTTGCGCACAAAGCTCTTGTGTCCCGCCCACGCCTGGATCAGCGTGCCGTCCACGCTGAAGTGCTCGCCCGACAACCAGTTCTTCTTCTGCGCGATGGACAGCACTTCATTGACGAATTCGACCACCGCATCGTGGCGGATCAGACGCTCGCGGTTCTTCGTGAACACCGTCAGCACCCACACCGAATCGTCCATCGATAGACCGATAAACCACCGAAAAAGCAGGGTGTATTGCGTTTGCTCCATGAGTTGGCGTTCGGACCGGATCCTGTAAAGCACTTGCAGCAGCATGGCCTGCAGCAGTTTCTCCGGCGGGATACTCGGGCGCCCGCCCTTGATGTCAACTCATACATTCCGGGAATAACCCGTCCATCTTCGCCAGCGCCTCATTCGCCATGAGGCGAATCGAGCGCAGCGGATGTGGGCCTGGAACGAAATCGTCCAGCTTCCGTACGCAAAACAGACTTTCGGTGAACGTGTCGGCGCCGCGCATGATCTCCCGAGGGACAAGTGAGCTTCTCACATCAAGGATTTTACTATCCGTCACGATGACTTCCGCGCGAGGTATTTCCGCAACCTGCTAAGGCCGCCTCTTTCTTTGACTATGAACCGCATTCGCCAAACGAAAGCCATAGACGAGGCGAGACAATCTACCCCGCGTGAAACCCCGCTTCGCGCCGCAATATACAAGCTATTACGCGGCGTGTGCTTCGTTGAGATCGGCAAGTAAAACCGAACCGCACTTCTCACCCCGCCGCTACCGTGTAACGAAACATCACGTGGTAGGTTTACGTCGGTGATAAGCTTACCTTGACGACACCCCTGTTGTCAGACTTGAAAGGAAATTTGCCCGCCTTATTGGCGGGTCTTTTTTTCAATATGTTCCTCAATGAAACGCAATTCAAGCGGAATCACAAAAGCGAAAGGTCCAAGAAAAGTGTGCTCACTTCAGCTTAACGCGTTTGCGCACACCGCAAATCCATTCTGATCAATCAGCGGGTCTCAAACCGAGGCTAACAATTGATGGAAATTCGGCGGTGGACGGGCAGTGCGTGGGGATATGTACGCCGGAAAACACAACTTTTAGAAATCGAGCAGCCAATCAGCACCGCGACAGCACCGAAGCGATGCACCCTCTCACGGATTTATGTCCTAGTCTCGCGAATGGACAGCGCTCCTCCGCGCTCAAAGTACAGCAAAAAACTTCAGGCCTGAACTAAGAGAAATGACGACGGTCTTGCAGAGCAGCTCAGCGGAAATGTCGGGTGACAAGAGGAAGCAACAGTAATATCCCAAGTGCCGCTACCTTAAGAAAAAGATCAACCACCAGCACACTAAACACCAGCGGAGACGATTCATATGCCATCGATAGCGCTTCCGCGATAACGATTGAGCTGACGGCACAGAGGAAAAGAAAAATAGCCTTGGCAAACCGCATCTTGACTACAGTGCCGACGGCTAACGCGACCCATATCAATCTCCCCAGCACAGAAGCGAGACGCTCCGGCGATGATCGAGCGAGTATGAGCTCGATTGGTAATTCCAGTATCGACCACACTGCAACAGAAAGCGGAAGCGCGCACCGCGCGGTTCTCGGGATTACGTGCAACAGACTAGCCAGGAATCCTTCCTCTTTCTCCCGGAAAGAATTCATTCGACTGATTACATTTTCAAGTCGTTTCTCTAGTCTGCTCGAACGAGTGGCCGACATGTTAGCTCCAGTGTACCAAGACCTTGGAAGGCCGCACCGCGGCTTCGTTACTGACTCGTGTAATGGCCGCGAAGCAGATACGACCATCTTGTCCAAAACGAACGCAGTTCCCTCTCTGACTGTCAAAAGACGCGCTCTCAGTTTGATCAGTGCCTCGCCATCATCGTCGTGCGCTCGGTACGCGCACGCACGACGCAAGAATCATTCGATGACTATTTGCGGGCGCCCGAGTCTCGCTCACCCATGGTCGAAAAACTGAATCCCCGATCTTGATCGGCATACCACTGAGTGCGCAGAATGATCGGCCGTGTGCGAGACCCATCCTCCAGACCTGATCGCCAAAATACCCCGTAGTCGAGTCGCTCCAGCAAACACTGAGCGTGACGGATGAAAGCCACTCAATAATCGAAATCCTTGCCGGCATCAGCTCCTTCCGCGGCTTTTCCTTTGCCGCCTCAGAAAGCAAGGTCTTAGTTAGACGAAGTTTCTTCTTTTTTACAAGCGCTGCTGCAGCCGGTGCCGGAGCCGGCGCCAAAAGGCAAAGCAACGCTCTCTCAATAATGTCTTCGCGAGCTTCTAGAGTCATTTGACACCTTCTTCGTTTGTCGACATCACCATTAGGGAACTTTCTCATCACGGCTACGCGAGCGTTGTGCCTCTTCTGAGAGGCAAGCGTGACCGTGATATTTACGCCCCGCGTGCGGTCCAAACTAAGCAATCCGTGATTGATTACCGGCCTGACGGGACTGGGAGGCAATGTTAGCCATGTAGAGGCTACGCTACAATATTCGTTGCGTATCGTCACTGCATCCATCGGTATATTCGACTTCCAATCCCGTCTTAAGCTCCTTACGTATTGTTGCTAGAAAAACGAAGGAGGTTCATGTGATTTTGTGTCATCGTTGTGACGGAAGACATCGTTTACTCCAAAAGACAATTTTGACGGCATCGAGAACAGCAGATGCGGTGCAATACGTTGGTATAAAACATCGATACCAAATATCTGCATCGCATATTTGTGAAAGGCGGCTCCCGCGACGTACACTCGCAGCATAAACTCCCGCGAATGTATAGGCCGAAAATAGTAAACCTTGGATACGACATCAGAGTCACCTTCCCCCGAAATAGAACGCCTGCCTGTACGGGTTTGGGACCAATCAGTCAGAATCTTTCACTGGTCGATCGTGGGTCTCGTCATCGGGGCCTATGTGACGTCTCGGTTCAATTGGATGACGTGGCACGTTCGTCTTGGGCAAATAACCCTTACCCTATTGATCTTCCGGATTCTGTTGGGTTTTTGGGGCAGCGAAACCGCGCGCTTCAGGCGATTTCTCGTGCGCCCCTCAAGCGCGTTGATCTATACACGTCGCTTCTTTTCCCACGCTGAGACGAAGTACGTCGGACACACACCCGCCGGGGGATGGATGGTGATTGTGCTCATTTTGGTACTGTCGATGCAGGTATTGACCGGATTATATGCGTACAACGACGTGGCTCGGGTAGGACCGCTTTTCGGTATGTTCTCCGGTGACACCTCAAATATTTTGGTATCTGCGCACGGGTTACTGTTCACAATCTTGATGACGTTTGTCGCTATCCACATAGCAGTTATTACACTGTATCGGATCGTGAAGCGACAAGATCTGATTCGACCAATGACAACGGGAATACAATATCTACCACCAGGCTTTCGGAAACCAAAGATGATCTGCGCAAGTCGAGCATTGTCGCTGTTTCTTTTCGCGGTCGTCATTGCGACACTGGTCTCCCAGCTATGACCGCTAACTTAATGGTGCACAAATCTGCACATGCAGATTTGGGTCGCGGGGGTAACGGTGGTCCCTGCTAAGGGGCACGGCGTTGCTACCGTGACCAGTGATGCCTGTCGCACTCCGACGCAGCAAGCCGCCCCGGGTGCCGAGCCAGCGCTCGTGTATCACACCTCTGTACGCTGCATGAACGCTGCGCCAGGCGGCCACACGCGAATCGCCGCTTCTCCTTGCAGGTAGCTCGAGGGCCTGATGACCACCCCGTACCGGCACACGGACAACCGTGCCAGTGCGCGGCAGACGTTCAGTCAACTTCTGTCCACGACGGGCAATCACGCCCGCTGCGGCAGCATGCACACTCCAGCCTCGTCGCGCTGCGTACTTCACCGCACCGATGATCGACGTATAGGCCGGATCAACCAGAATCAGCTCGACACCCGCCCCGAAAGCACTTCGCTTCGAGCAGCTGTCGGTATTTTGCATAGAGCAGCCCCGAGAGCATGCGTACTCCTCTCGGGCTGAGCTGCGCCATCGCTTTCTTCTTTGCTGCGAAATCAAGATTCTCTGCAACGACGGGTTTCAATTCGTGCTTCGCCCACGCAACTGCCGCCGACAGCGCCTCGGAGAGCACCGCCTCACGCTGGCCCGACGTGGCATCTTCACGAAGCAACACGAAGGCCTGAGGCCGGCTGAAAAAAGTGGAGGCCAACGTTTCGTAAAATAGAGGAACGGAGGCATTGATGAATCGGATCCCGAAAGCGGTCTATACGAAGGAATTTCGCGAAGAGGCAGTCAAGCTCGCGCAGACGGAAGGCGTCGGCGTGTCGGAGGCGGCACGCCGGTTGTCGATCCCGATGAAGTCGCTGGCGAACTGGGTGCGCGCCGCGAAAGCGGGCAAGCTCAAGACGGTTGGGCAAGGGCAAAAACCACTGACTGACCTGGAGATGGAACTGAACCGTGTCAAACGGGAACTGGCGGAAGTGAAGATGGAGCGCGATCTGTTAAAAAAACATCTCAAGGGACGCGCCCCTGCCCGAAGGGCAGAAACTCCGCGGCACAAGTACACTGGTGCGCATCAGGGAGAGCGGCCGTTGAATTATTGGTGATTCATCCCGTTAAAAAACATGGTCCAGGGACTGATGCGGACCCAGCATTGGTGACGCCGTCAGGCGATCCCGTTCAGGAAGGTGATCTACTCCGCTGTCCCGCTCTCTGACGATCGCCAGGCGGAGGCAGACATGAAGACGACGAAGTCCCAGGGCGCCACCAGCGGCGCATCGTTTACGGTAGTGCATCCTTATGCTGCAGCCATCGACATCGGCGCGAAGTTTCACGTCGTCGCGGTTGGACCGGAACCGGTCCGGTCATTTGGCAGCTTTACGCAGGAGCTTCATCAACTCGCGCAGTGGCTGAAGCAGATCGGGATCGCGACGATCGCGATGGAATCGACCGGTGTTTACTGGATTCCCGCTTTCGAAGTGCTGGAAGCGTACGGCTTCGAGGTGGTGCTGGTCAACGCACGGGATGCGAGGAACGTGCCGGGCCGCAAGACTGACGTCAGCGACGCGCAGTGGCTGCAGACGTTACACGCGCACGGCCTGCTGCGGGCCAGCTTCCGTCCCCGGCATGATATCGCGACGTTACGCGCCTATCTGCGTCAACGCGAACGACTACTCGAGTATGCCGCAGCACATATCCAGCACATGCAGGAGGCGCTGATGCAGATCAACCTGCAACTGCATCATGTCGTGCAGGACGTCACCGGCGCTACCGGCATGAAGATCATCCGCTCGATCGTTGCCGGCGAACGCAATCCGGAAGAACTGGCCCGGCGTCGTGACGTCCGCTGCAAGGCGTCGAGCGAAACGATTCGCGATGCGCTGGTTGGCAATTACCAGGACGAACATGTGTTCGAACCCACCCAGGCGCTCGCACTCTATGATTTTTATCAAACGCAGGTGGCGCAGTGCGACGAACGTATCGAAGTCGTGCTCCGACAATTACATGCAAATGCGACGCCTGTGAGCACTCCGTTGCCTGCCGCGCGTCGTCGGAGCAGGCAGTTGAACGACTTCTCGTTCGACGTACGTGCGGAGCTCTACAGCATGCTCGGTGTCGACCTCACACAGATCCACCGATTCGGACCTTACCTTGCGCTGAAGCTGGTCGCTGAATGCGGCACAGACATGTCGCATGGCCGACGGTGAAGCACTTTACATCGTGGCTGTGTCTGGCGTCCGGCAACAAGATATCTGGCGGGAAGGTCCTGTCGTCCAAAACGCGGCGCTCGTCCAGCAAGGCTGCTGCTGCGCTCCGTCTTGCCGCCGTCACCATCGGCAAGACAGACACGGCACTGGGCGGATTCTACCGACGTCTGTCGGTACGGATCGGCAAGGCGAAGGCCCTCACCGCTACGGCCCGCAAGGTCGCGGTGCTGTTCTACAACACGTTGCGTTACGGGATGAAATACGTCGATCCCGGCGCCGAATACTATGAGGAACGGTACCGCCAGCGGGTCCTGAACAATCTCACCCGACGGGCCGAATCGCTGGGCTACGTGCTGCAGACCAAACCAGCCTGATGGTTCGAGTTTCTCAGGAAGTTTGCGGCCTACTTTGCGAAGGAGTCGCGGTGAAGTACGGCGTGATCGAGCAGATGCGACGGAACTACCCGGTGCCGCCGATGTGTCGGCTGCTGGGTGTGACGACCAGTGGCTACTATGCGTGGCTCAAAACGCCCACCCTCGTCCCGTTCGCAACAGGACCCCCGTCTGGAAGCAGAAATCCTCGCCGCGCACCAGCGCACGCGCGAGACATTCGGCGCTGAACGACTGCAGAAAGATTTGACGGAACACGGTGTGCAGGTGGGTGTGCATCGCATCAAGCGATTGCGCAAGAAGCTTGGATTGCGTTGCAAGCAGAAGCGCAAGTTCAAGACGACAACCAATTCGAAGCACGACCTGCCAGTCGCGCCGAACCAACTGAATCAGAACTTCACGGTGAGCGCGCCGAACCAGGCGTGGTGTGGAGACATTACGTACATCGCAATCGACGAGGGCTGGCTGTACCTGGCGGGGCTCAAGGACCTGTTCAGCGGAGCGCTGGTCGGCTATGCGATGAGCGAGCGTATGACCAAGCATCTGGTGATGCAGGCGCTGTTTCGGGCGGTCGCGTCGCACCGACCGCCGCCTGGCCCGATTCACCACACAGACCGCGGCAGCCAATATTGTGCGCACGCGTACCAGAATCTTGTCAGCCAGTTCGGCATGCAAGCATCGATGAGCAGACGAGGCAACTGTTTTGATAATGCTCCGATCGAATCATTTTGGGGTACGCTGAAGAGCGAGCTGGTCTATCATCGGCGGTTCGCCACTCGGCAGCAGGCGCAGCAAGAGATCACGGAATACATCGAGATATTTTATAACCGGCAGCGGACATAGGCGCGGCTTGACTATCTGTCTCCCGCCGCGTTCACGCAGCGTTTCTCCTTGAACAAGATCGCTGTTTAACCCGTCGGCGTCCACGAGTTCCGACCGACGTCAGCGCGGCGAAAAGACCGTCAGTATTTCAACAAGGTCTTCGGTGAGTCGCTGCTCGCGGCTGGCATTCGGGGGTAGCATCCAGAACTACGACTTCGACGCGGAAAAACTCGCAGATACGGACAGCAGTTCACTACCAAAGCGCAACAGCCGGTCTTTCGTCACCAGCACAAGCCGCGCGACGCGTCCACGAAG
This sequence comes from Paraburkholderia hospita, assembly GCF_002902965.1. GTDB lineage: Bacteria > Pseudomonadota > Gammaproteobacteria > Burkholderiales > Burkholderiaceae > Paraburkholderia > Paraburkholderia hospita. The sequence goes on from NZ_CP026108.1 coordinate 841,844, forward strand.
GATTTCCTCCAGCAACCGCTGCAGTCCCTTTTTGCGATAATTCAGACCGCTGCCCAGGTCCGAAATGATCTCGATATCTACGAAGCCTGCTGCGACACAATGCTTCTGCAACCGCGAGGCCTGTGTCTTTAGCTGACTCAGCCTGGTCGTGCGATGAAACGCGCGTGTAACAAACCGTCTTGCCCGCTACAGCAGGGGCAGCATCACCCGCAGCCTGCACCGTGTCATGCTGATATCGGCGGTGCCCACCCATGGTTCGGCAGGACGGCGACAATAGTCCCTGCCGATGCCAACGTCGCAGCGTGCCGACCGCAACACCCAGCTGTGCTGCCGTTTCCCCAATCGATAACAGTCGCATGAGATATCCCTCCGCGATATCTCATAAAGCAATCGTCTTTAAACGTAACGATGAGGTTTGTGCACGTTCAACAGTTACAGTTGCAAACCCGGGCCGCCCTCTCATGATGCGGATCGCGGATGAATCTTGCCCACCGCTTCTCGCGTCGCCTCATCAAGCAAAAGCGGTTCAAGAGCGAAGCCGGCAGCCCGCCACGCCTTAAGTCCTCCGGCGAGCGGAAAGACGTCGCTGTACCCTTCCGCCTTCATTTGCTCCGCAACCAATGCCGCACTCACTTCGTTTGGACAATCGCAGTAGACGACAAATTTCCTGCTTCTGTCCAATCCGTCGAGCTGCGCCACCGATGCATCGTGGTCAAGCACAATCGCGCCTGGGATCCGCACTGGATCGCACTGTCGCTTCATTCTCCGTCGCGCATCTATGATCCAAGGCGGAGGCTCTTGTGTCAGTAGTGCATCGAGCTGCCCAGCGTCGACCCGTGGCATGCGCAAACGCCGGCGCAGAGTGGCTCGGTGTCGCCATCGGATGCCTACATAGATAATCAGAGAGAAGGCGGCAATAATCGCAGTCCCAACACCCAACCAATCGAGGGCTTTAAGAATCGGTTCTACGGTTTCAGCAAACACCGAGCCGAGAGCTACTCCGACGGTCGCCCATATTGCAGCCCCGACGGCATCGTAAAAGAGAAAATTGATGAGCGGTACGCCCATCGCACCAGCCACCGGGACCGCCAGCGTAGAGAGGCCCGGAATAAACTTGGTAACGACAAGTGCACGAACGCCGAACTTGCCGAAGAGCTCACCGCTTTTGCTCACACAACTGTCCCGCGACATCGACATGCTGCATAGGAATCCCAAGACCCGACTTCCATAACGTCGTCCCAGCCAGAACCACAACAAGTCGCCTACGAGAGCAGAACTCGTTGCGACGAGAACAACAGTGAACAGGGAAAGCCTCATCGACCAAGCGTTCTCATGGCCGCCTACCAATGAGGTAATTACGCCGGTGAGTAAAAGTGTTGGCATCGCAGGCACTGGCAAACCGAGCGACTCAATCAGTACGTTCAGAAATACCAGTGGCAAACCGTACTCGGCAATCAGTTCTCGAAGCATCGATTCGACTCAAGGAATAAGACTCAACAGCCGCCAGCACCGATTCAGCTCGAACACCTGATGCTGCCCCTTACTCTTACGGCAGTGAGCCTGTAGAAGTACCTCATATATTGCACCCATATGCGGTCATAGGCGATGCGATCAAGTCTTCTCCCGTGCCTGCACCGTCCACTGACGTTTACGGCAACCGGCCGGATTCTCTGATGAACCGCCCGGCCAGCGCGCCAAGATCGCTCCAGCTACGTGATCATAAAGCCGAGGTTTAAAAGATTCCAAACTTCCGTGAAGTCCTCATGTAACTTGAATGAGCGCCCGCACCGTTACCGCGTAACGATATTTTCGGACTAACTTGACTTGCAATGCATCCTACAATCCGGGCCAAGATGAAACGCTTCTTGCGCCCCGGCAAAGACTTCCAAGTAGAACATACCGAAGTATATCGGGTGAATACGTATGCGCTGCCGCAACGAACTCGGAACTTGCTAATATCAGCAAGGATCTTGTCCCGGCGTGACGACGATAGGCAATGGGAGGAAGTGCTGGAGGTCATATCGCAAACCGCCTCAGCCAAGGCCCCAGTATTGTGTCTGGATGGAAAATGTCCGTATCGAACAGTTCAGCGAGTGCTATACGCGTGTGCGACCGTCGAATAGTAATCCGCAACACTCGGACTTGAGGCTCGGCCGATCTGACTCAATTTAGATATTGCGACATAGATAGACATACACGACATGACGACTAATGACATCCCGGCGTGGCAGGCTATTCGTCTTGAGAGAAGACCATACCGTGCCGCGTGACGTCTACGAACACTTCCGGCAAAGTTGCAACGGAGGTCCAAACAAACCTTGATTTAGCACGCAAAAAAAGGAACGCTTGTCTGCAAAGTTATCTATACGCGGGCCCAGATCCGGGTTCCTAAACAGCTGAACTTGCGCACAATCATGCCACTTCCACAAGAATTCTATGGGTTCGATGTCATTGACGCAGCCATCATCTATTTTGGCGCAAACAATCTCCGGAACGCGTCGGTGCACATTCTCGCGCTCCATGCGGGGGTAAGCTGCGCAAGTCACTACAACGCTTTTGGCGACAAGCCGTCCTCGTTCCGCAGTTCACTCGCTCAGACCGTCGCGCGAAGTTTTAGACACGCAATAGAAGCGGAACTGACCGAGCTCACTCCACTCCGTAAAATCGAGCGCTTCTTCGTTCAGCACTTGACACGGGCGTTCATCCGGCGAAAAGTGACGCGAGGCGGTCACTCCGTGCCGGTTTCGGCAAAGAAAAGCTCGATACAGACTGTTTTACACTCGTCTCGAGGACAATCGAGGGGATCGAAAAGTACTCGGCAAGTGCATCTATGCGGGCCAACTGCAGGGAGAAAATATCTGCATTCAACCCGCGATGGACCTCGGGAGCCTCCTCCTCGCAACGTCGCTCAGCATGAACATCCTCTTCCGCTTAAGGCATGAGCCCAGGAACCTTGAAGAGGCCGTTTGTCGCTCCAACAACTCGGGAGCCCGAAGATCGGCTAGCCCGGCAGACATATGCAGTTTCACCGCATGCGACACTCCAAGCGGGCAAGCGGCAGCAAGGCAGCTCCCGTCACACCTAAACGAATGAGTATTGAAACAGGCATGATGGGTAATGGGCATCGCAGGCAGCTACTGGAGATAGTGCAGGCTTTTCAGCAATTTTCACGTGATACCAGCGAAGAGGAAGTCGTCGCAACTTTTTTGAAGAGCGCAATATCGATGGCGAAGGCATCCCGGGTAAGGCTCATCAGGAACGACGGGGGAAACATACTCGTCGAATGTGAGGCACGGCGCTCCCAAAATAATGCAATTGTTGTCAGCCATGGTAGGCGACCCGTCGAATCGGAGGGACTGTTCAGGAACGTCTTCAATTCGGCTTCACTCACCTATATGCCAGTTTTCTTAGGGTCTACCTCGTTTGTGCAGGCGCAGGCCTGGGCGAACCCACAGACAGACACCATTGATAGCCCCATGTTGTGTGTGCCCGTGCTACTTAATGAAGAGAGCAAAGAAATCCTCTGCCTGGACACACGCAGCGATACGGCACCGCTCGATTCAACCCTAGTTGATCACCTGACCTTACTTTCAGCACAAGCGGTGATGAAACGAGAAAATCTGCGGCTCCGTGCACGCATCGCTCTCGAAAATCGAAAGATCGAAGAAGTCGAAGTTGCGCTCTGCGCAAACAAGAGAGAGCTGGCCCACATGCAACGAATGAGTCAAACCGGCAGCTGGAGGTGGCGCGCGGCTACGGACACGTTAGAAGCGTCATCAGAATTTCTCCGGATATATGAAATTTCGCGTGAACGAAGCATTCCGAGCGGAAAACTAATTAATCTGACCCATCCTGATGACCTCCCACTTGTGCGAATAGCACTCGTGAAAGCCATTGCCGCACGGCGCGTCTTTAAACTCGAATTCAGGATCATCGTCGGCTTCGGGGAAATTAAATATGTCCAAGTGGAAGGTCACCCGCAGACTAACGACACGGAAGATCTGCAGTATATAGGAGTGACCGTTGACGTCACGGAACGACGTAACGCGGAAAATGCGCTCCAAGCGGCGCGCGCGGAACTCGCGCGTGCTCACCGCCTATCCACGATGGGTGAGATGGCAGCATCAATCGTCCACGAGGTTTACCAGCCACTCACTGGAATTATTACGAACGCGGAGGCTTGTCTCAGATGGCTATCGAAATCACCGGCCGAAACAGCTCGAGCACGCGATTCCGCTCGACGAGTGGCTCGAGACGCCCGTCGAGCTGCTGATGTATTCAGAGGGCTAAGGGCTGTGGCATCCAATTCGGGTATCACTAAGGTTCCTGTGGACCTCGACGATGCTATAAGGGAAGTCGCCTTTCTCCTGCAGGGCGAGCTCGACCGCGCGAATATCAGACTGCGCTTGGAAACCGCCGTAGCCAAGCCTGTACTCGGCGATCGCACACAAATTCAGCAGGTTCTGGAAAATCTGATACGTAATTCTATGGACGCTTTGCTGCCCGTCGTCGGGATGCAAAAGTCCCTGTTTGTAAATTCCGCCTCGCATGATCCCGCGTTTGCGATGGTGACCGTCCAGGACAATGGGTGTGGGTTCGGCAAGCACTCCGCAGAGACGCTTTTCGATGCACTCTTTACAACTAAACCCAATGGTATGGGCATGGGGCTCAAAGTTTGCCGCTCCATTGTGGAGGCGCACGGCGGACTACTTCAAGCCGAACGGCGTGAGCGCGAAACAGTGTTCCGGTTCACGTTGCCATATATAGACGGCACATCAGTCAATGATATCCAGAACTAATCCGAAGCCATTAAGCGAATATGTCTTTTTCAGAATAGGAGAATCATCATATGGAATCATCTCCTTTGGTCTACGTTGTCGATGACGATATCTCGGTCAGAGAATCTGTCGCGGACTTGTTAGCGACCGTGGGCCTAGAAGTAAGGCTCTTTAACTCGGCCACGGAAATGATTGACGTGTTGGTGAAGAACCAAGACAAAGCCGCCGCGCAGCCGAGCTGCCTCATCCTCGATATCCGAATGCCAGGGATCGGCGGACTTGAGGCACAAGAGCGCCTCGCCAAGCTCCAAGTCTACATACCAATAGTCTTTATGACCGCGCACGGTGATATTGCGATGACTGTGAAGGCGATGAAGTCGGGCGCCCACAACTTTCTGAGCAAGCCTTTTCGTGACCAGGACATGCTCGACGCGGTTTGTTCTGCGATGATTCACGACCGCGCACGGCGCGAAAGCGAACGCGGCCGTCGAGAGTTACGTGAACGATACGAGTCCTTGACTGCTCACGAGCGAAAGCTCCTGTCAATGGTGACAGCAGGTCTGATGAACAAGCAGATCGCGGCAAAGCTCAATCTGAGCGAGATAACCATAAAAGTGCATCGTGGGCAACTCATGCGCAAGATGAAAGCGAACACGCTCGTTGAACTTGTCAAAATGGAAACCCGCTTGCCAAAGTCAGATCGCTAAGTCATCTCTCGCAGTCATAATTCGCCTCCAGCACCGACGGTCCGTAGTAGTAGCAGCATTAGCTACAATCTTGTTTTTCGTCCTCGTATCCTTTTAACCGGAGAAACTAGATGGCCCGAATCGCAATTCCGAGGCGCGACGAAACGCCCCTCGCCTCGAAACCGATACTTGATGCGTTCAATAGACAGTTCGGATTTACTCCGAACCAATTCAGTATCATGTCTCTCAGCCCAACCGCTTTAGCTGGTTGGACGGGCCTCCAGGGAGCGCTCTCGAAGACACTAGATTCAAAGACAAGAGACGGGATTGCACTGGTTGTGTCGCAAGTAAATTCCTGCCGATACTGCCTATCCGCGTACACCTTCTGGGCAGCTAATACCGCTAGTCTCAGCCTAGAGGAAATCTCCCTCAATCGAATGGGCACATCCAGTGATTCGAAAAGGGACGCTGCTGTCCGATTTGCGAAAAAATTACTGGAAACTCGCGGTAAAGTAACCGAATCAGATCTTGACATCGTGCGACAAGCTGGTTTCACGGACGCCAACCTTGTCGAGATCATTGCGCTTAGCGTGCAATTCCTATTTACTAATTTCATAAACAACGTATTCGACACACCTATTGACTTCCCAGTTGTTATTTTGGACTCGAAAACGGCATAGTTGATTATCTTGACCTAAGCTCCGCGGTGGTCTCAGCTATCTCGCACACTTGTCACCGGTGTATTATCGATGCCCGTGGGTATACCGAAGTATCTTGTGACCAGCCTGGAAGATGATTGACGAAGCCGCCGGATTTTCGTTGAATTGCCGCATCGGTGACAACCTAGCGTGAGGAGTGTGATGTACGACCCGGCCGAGATGATGGAGATATTTGCTATCTGCGTTGCGTTAGCGGGGATCGCTTACCTGCGTCAAATTCTACTTATGTCGAGGGAGCGTACATCTGTGACGACAGCGGCGCTGAAATATTCAATTTACGGCGATCTCATCCTACCAACCAACTTCCACGAGTGGGTTAATCTCCGCTTGACCAATGAATCAGTTCGTACCCTTGTCGACCACTGCATAGTAACGAGTTATCCGGACGCCTACGTTGACCCCATCGCCTATAAACGTTTTCTTTGCAACAATACTTTTCCTGAAGGCATCGTAGCCTTCAAGAGAACCGACGAGAGTCGCCCCATTGCTAGCTCAAGGCTCGCCGATCGAAGCTGCAGACTGTGTTCTGACTCCTCCGCGATGGAATGTGCCAATGTGGCGGTTAAGGACAGTCTGCAATTCGGTGAAGATCCAGGATGGAGGTTCTTTTGCCTGAGCCATACGGAGCCTGCCGATTCGCCGCACAAATTGTCAACATAGACCTGCGAAAGCCACAAGGGGGACAGTTTCGTGCTCAGGTGCGTGCTAGCTGTCCAGCGCAAGAGATATACGCAAGAAGCATGTCGCTAGTTATCATAGGACGACGCTGACCGCTCGGCGCTGATCAAGTCTTCATGAACAGCTGCAACAGTTGAAAACTCCGGGAAATCGGGCTGAATGTCAAATACGTTGGCTAGAAGGTTGGATAAAAATACCTGGGCACAAAGTGCGATGATTTCCACAATTTGCCCATCAGAGTACCCTGCGGCGCGTATATCGTTCAGGTCCTCGGTCTCCACTTTTCCCCGCAATACTGAAACCTTCCGTGCGAAGCTAATCGCGGGTTGTGCATCGCGGTTCAGCGATCGGCCGAGGCGGTTCAAGGCTATCTCTTGCGGGAGCAGTTTGGCGAAATAGTGTCCGACGTACGAATGAGCACAAACACAATAGTCACAGCGGTTGACTTCAGACACAGCTATCGCGATGCTTTCGCGTGTACGCACATCCAATGTTTGTGAGAGCGCTGCCTGCATCTCCATCAATCCAGTCAGCGAGTGTGGACTGATGGACAAGATACGATAAAGATCCGGTACGAATCCGAAACGCCTGCTAACAAAATGAAATAGAGGTTGCAGACTGGATGCAGCAGTTTCTTGATGACCAGGAATATCGATACGGGACATGTTGCTCCTCCGAATGCGCTGACCAAGTGCAGCACCCCGTCCATCATAATATTGCCTCAATATTGCGATAAGCCAACGATTCTGAAAAGTGCAATTTCAAAACGTAAGAACTACGCCGCGTGCTACAAGCGCTAACCAGCAACCGTTGCCTTGGAGATGGTCCGCACAATGCCCTAACAAAACGTACGGTTAATGCGTTAAATTCAACGAAAATTGGCAAGGCGGATGCGCAATTCGTTGAAGCTGGACACGAGTTTCGCGTGAAGGTGGACGGCCGATTCGCGCGAAGCCGGATAGTCTGAGTGTAGCGAGGCAGGGTTCCGCTCTTTACTCTGACCGGGGTTTGTCAGTCAAACTCTTTCTTGTTTATGGATCGATTCGCCGCTGAGATCGACGCGATAGGTGTTGTGCACGAGACGAAGGTTCATCATCCGTTCGACCGTGGAGCGCGCCACGACAATGCCTTCGCTCGTAATTGCTTCCAAACCTTATCGGCACCATAAACCTGGAAGTTGTCTTTCCACACGCGCCGGATCTCAACCTCGAGCATCTTGTCGCCCTGGGCCCGTGACGGCACCAGGTCAGGAACGGCGCGGCGGGCCACGCGCGTGTAGTATGTCGACGGTGCGATCGACAGCGCCCTGAAAATCGGCTCGCCCCCGTAGACGTGTCGGAGAGCATCGACGAAGGTGATCGTCACTCGGTGGGCCGTCGAGTTCCGCCTGTACGAAATGCCCTGACCCGGAGCCTGCGCGGCGTGCTGCGGGCAAGACAGTACGCACAAAGATGAGCGATGGTTCGACGCCGCGCCCGAAGGATCTGGTGAACAGGCAATTCGCGGTCGAAAGGCCCAACGCGCTGTGGTTGACAGATTTTGCTATGTATCGAGCTGGCAGGGCTTCGTCTATGTCGCGTTCATTCAATGTGTTCCCCGGGGGCATTGTCGGCTGGCGTGTGTCGAGCTCGGCGAACTCGGGCTTCGTTCTGGATGCGCTGGAGCAGGCCTTGTACGAACGACAGCTGGCGCATCAGGACGGGCTGATCCGTCACAGCGACCGCAGCGTTCAATACGTACCCACTCGCTATTCGGATCGGCTGGTCGACGCTGGTATCGAACCCTCGGTAGGCAGCGTGAGCGACTCCCACGCTGACGCACTGGTTGAAACGATCAACGGCCTGTACCAGGCAGAAGTGATCCATCGTCCTGGTCCGTGGCGTAACCTGCAGGCCGTTGAAATGGCGATGGTCGAATGGGCGGACGAGTTCAACAATCGTCGGCTGCTCGGCCCCATCGGCGACATTCCACCTGCCGAGACAGGAAGCCGCTTAGTATTCGAAACTCACTGATTCCGCCATCGGGGCGTGACTCAAGCAAAACAGCCTCCGAAACCCTCGGGGGGTTCAGTCCATCTTCGCGTGAAATGCCTGTCCAGCTTGCCGCGATATCACTGTCCAATTTTGTGTGAAATTCGCAAGGTGTGACGTGGTTGAGGGCGTGAGATGGGAGTAGAAAAGACGCCACCCGCGGTAGAGGTACCACGACGCAGCGAAAATGCACTTGTGCCCTGCGCCTCACATCCATATGTACACTTTTATGCTCATCAAACCAGCTGTCATAAGTCTTGTGGAGCAGCTGAGATCACCGCATTAAGGAGTGCACTGGTAACCGCTGTGACTTTCGCATGGTTCATGTGTATATTGCGCATCACAGCAATCCCACGTGTAGTTGCAACAACGAGCTTTGCCGCGTCGTCCGCTGACATGGACAATTGTATACCGTCGGGCTCTTCGCTAAGCGCGTCGGATAACAGCTGCTCGAGCTTGGCAAAAAAATCTGCCAACGAATCCCGTAGCCTGTGTGACGAATCCCCCGATTCAGTGGTCAACCGGGTCGCTATAACGGCAGCACACCGAGAAGTGGTACCGACAGGGATGATCAATTCAAAAAATGACTGCAAGCCAGCGCGCCTATCAGGCTTCGTAAGAGCATGGTCAACCTGCTCGTAAAACTTGCCGGCCAGGTAGTTGAAGGCCCTAACGATGAACTCTTCTTTGCTTCCGTAAGCGTTATAGAGTGCGCCACGTCGCACCCCCGTTGCCTCAGCCAACTCGACCATAGTGGCTTCCTTGTACCCTCGTCGCTCCAGTAACTCCATTGCAACGTTGAAAACCAATTGCTCATCAAATCGTCTCTTTCCAGCCATCTCAAATCCTTGCCGCAAACTTCGATTTACCATCCCTAGCAAGTTGGCGAGCTGTCTGTCTGCGCGGTGTCGATTGTCCATCGACGTACAAGTTTAACAGCACCGACCATGCCACCGTGAACCCGCCTCGTCTGAGCACTGGCAACCTCATTCTCGGCCCAGATCACGACTGCCCAACGTTATTACCTAGGCGTCTCTGGACCATCCCGGCGTCCAATATCCAACGTCATGACGATGTCAAACGATCTGATCAAACGCCGCCTGCTCTGTCATCCGGCTAACAGAACCGTCGCCCTGCTACGACCTCACCCGCCCGAGCACTTTAAGAGTCACGCGTTATTGCTGTAGACACTCGCGGGTATTGCAGGCATCCTCCTAGCGGCTCAAATGCGTGTGCATATCGAATATTAGATTCGTGCTCTCGCGAGAAGCGTCACGCTGCCTTCGAATCAATGTCTACTTCGGGGAAGTCGACTTTCGTGTCAAACACGTTATTGATCAGGTTCATGAAGATAAAAAATGCGCTCGCCGCCACAATCTCGATGATTTGAGCGTCATCAAATCCAGCATCTCGAATCATTTGCAACTCGCTGTCTACGACTTTTCCTCGCGTCTCGACCAATTTCCGGACGAACATCACGAGCGCCGTCGACTTTGCGTCGGTGGAATCACCCCACCGGTTGCGCAACATTTCGTACGGGCTCAGTTTCCCAAAGTTCATGCCAAGATACGTATGGAGGGACAGGCAGTATTTGCATTCATTAACCTGCGATACCGCTAGGGCTATGCGCGCGAGGGTTCGCGCGTCAAATGCTCTGGACATGGCCCCGCTGAGCTGTGTCAACCCTGTGAGCGCCTCAGGGCTTATCGAGGCGGCGCGGAAGAGCGCAGGTACGAACCGCAGCTGTCTGGCGACGGCATTCAACATTTCCTGCGACTCCGGTGGCGCGTCATCTCGATCTGGAATCGGGACTCTGGTCATCTCTTTCTCCTTTTGACCACCCATTACGAATTGAAAGGAATACTAATATCGCCCGCACTTTTTGATAATCCTGTATTTTCGATATGTTTTATCTCACCAAATGAGAGGATCGATGGATCGCTTCGAGGCAATGTGGTTCTTTGTCACCGCAATAGACTTGGGCAGCTTCTCTGCCGCAGCCCGTAAACTCGGCACTCCCTTGCCGACCGTAAGCCGCAAGGTCGCAGAGCTTGAACAGCATCTGAACGCACGATTGCTCGTTCGCTCCACGCGGAGGCTGACGTTGACGGAGGCTGGCGAAGCATATCTAAACGCTTGCAGGACTATCCTCGATCAGGTCGGCGACGCCGAGCGGAACGCGTCGGGTGAATATTCGACCCCTTGCGGCGATATGGTCGTCACAGCGCCCATCGTATTCGGCCGCCTTCATCTCTTGCCAGTCGTTAGCGATTTCCTCGCCGCTTTCCCGGAAATTCGCATCAAGCTCATCCTATCGGATCGAAGTCTGCACTTGATTGACGACAGAATCGACATTGCACTGCGTATCGGCCATTTGCCTGACAGTTCGCTAGTAGCAACACACGTCGGTACGGTATGTCGTGTGTTCTGCGGAAGTCCCGCCTACTTCGCTGGCGCTGGCAAGCCCAAGAAGCCGGAAGATCTGGCAGAACATTCCTGCGTAAGCTTCGAGGCACTGGCTTCTGGGGCAACCTGGACCTTCGCCTCTAATCAAGGCCAGCGGCCAGATCGGCAGGTCGGTATTCGTCCTCGCCTCTCCGTAAACACGGCCGAAGCTGCAATCGACGCTGCCATCGCTGGTGTCGGCGTAACACATGTTCTTTGCTATCAGATTGCGCACGCGGTGGAAGCGGGTTTGCTAACACTCGTCCTCAGGGATTTCGAGCCAGAACCGATGCCGGTCAGCGTCGTGCACACTGGGCATAAGATGCAGCCCATCAAGATCCGAAGATTCATCGAATTTTGCGTCCCGAGACTACGTACGGCCTTGAATGGTGATAAAGACAGACTTATGGTCGGCGACTCGCGTCGCGCGGATCAAGACTCCGTTCGGCATCACCGAATCACATTTTAAAACAGCTTAACTAAAACCTGCAAACGCCGCCAAAGCTAGCCCATGGATAGAACAATATGCTCAACAATATGCTCAAGAGGATCAAGGGCCAACTACTCCTTGTGAGCCTCTCAGTTTTTGAGACAAGACATATCATATGAAGCGGGTTACCCTTGCTTGTTTAGCAGGATAGGATTCCTCCAATCAGAACAACGCGTTTGACTGGAGAACACATGGTCGATAATACTAGCCTATCCCTCACGCAAATCCCGGCCGATTCGCAGGCCACCCTTGACAGTTTGGAGAAGCTTTTTGGGTTCGTTCCGAACGTTTTCGCGTTGATGGCACAGAGTCCACACGCGTTAGCGGCGTTCAAAGGTTTGCAGACTCCTCTGGAGCGAACGCTCGATGCTGCGATGCGCGATCGTATCGCACTCGCCGTATCGGAAGTGAACGGCTGTCACTATACGGTCCGTGCTCACACCTATATCGGGGCTCAATTCTGCAAGCTTGATGTAACCGAACTCGAGATGAGCCGTTACGGTAAGTCCAGTGACCCAAAGGTCGAGGCGGCCGTCCGGTTCGCGAAGAAGGTCACTGAGACACGCGGGAAGGTGATGGGAAGCGATTTGCAACGGGTCCGCGATGCAGGGTGGACGGACGCTCAGATTATCGAGATCATCGCGCGGGTCACACAATTCTTGTACGCCAACTTCGTAAGTAATGTATTCGAGACTGAGATCGATTTCCCGGCGCCACAGGCCATCGCCGACGAAGCCTAAAGCAGAGGCTCTATGGTTCGTGTGCAATAGCCCGATAACGGCTGTTGATGTAAGACTCGCCAGCGAACCTCACACTCCTCTCCATCAGGTGGCGTAATGACTATGCCGTCAAGCTTTCCCGCAAGCTCCGAACGTGCAGGCTGGAGCTTGCGGAACCTCTTCGAACGAACAACGAGGCACGCGTCGCACGCAACCGTCGTCACTTCTTTAATCCCGCCACCCAGCCGTTCCCTGACTCATAGGCCAGCCTAGCTCGCCGAACCATGCTGCATCGGGTCATTCCCTATTCGAGAGCTTGGCGGTCACTCGCGCATCCGAACGAAGACGGTGGGGTAATTTCGCAGAACGGTGCCTTTGCCGTACTGCAATAAACGCGTCATTGCGCGGTGCCTTTTATCCGATCAATCATTCTTTCTTGCATACCGCACAGCTTCCTTTTCTGGGCACAGAGGAAGACCCCACTATAGCCAAGTCGCCTCTCGTTGCACGTGAACAAAGTGCTTCGACCCGACCCAAAGATTAGTTAACCGTCTCAGGTCTAGACGAATCGTTATCCTTTGGCGTCGAACTTCTATACCGACGCATGTTTGTTTCAAGCACTAGCGCCGCGTACTATTTTTACATCAGTGCCGCACTCATCCGTCACAGAATATCCCGGTTGATAGATATCCATATCACCCATCTGTGCGATCGAGGGCCCTACTTCACGGATCGGCGCTCGATCTCCACCGCCATCTCACTCTATCCGCCGCTAAACCCGAAGTTCCCGGAGACTAGATATGGACGCACCGGCTACAACGGCCAAAGTCGCACCATGGAAGAGCATCGTGCGGTCGCTCGCGCAATCAGGTTCACAATCGCTGGAAAAAATTCTATTAGCGAACCTGAGAACGCAAACGGAAACCCCGTTGTCGGACGACATGCATTTGCGCCACGCGACCGTCAATATCCTTGAGCGGGCATCCCAATGCACCGTGATAGTATCGTGGCATGACCCGACACTATGCAGTTACAATTTTCAGCTTTGGCGTCGTTCTGATGCGACCCGACCGGGAATTTGTTCTCTCAGCGGCATCATAATCAACACGGGGGATAGCATATACAAACCCGTTTCAAAGCCACGACCAATCAACGCGTCCGCAATGATACTTGCGACCGAAGTTGAAAGTCGTCTCGTCTGTGAATCTCTTGAAAATTGTTGAAGATACGCATCGGAAGTAAGCTTGTCCACATATACAGGCGTACCGCCGCCGAAGAACGCCTCGCTCTCGTTACGCCGTAACAAAAGGGTTGACCTGGACTTCCGTTGGCAATATAAAGCTTTATTAATTTCGAGGCCGGAGCGGTAGATCATCACGATCGCGAATGCGTGGCTTATGGCCCCGGCCTTTCTGGTATCGGTCTTGCCGAGCATGCTGATCGCAGAATACAGGAACAAAACCCAGTTGCTCGTCGCCTCGCTCGGCTGATATATAGATAACCGTTCCGCTTTGATGCTTAGATAATTGCGTAAAATATATTGTCCCGACGTTGCGATTCTCTGCTTTTCCGCATGATCAGCCAGCGATCTTTGATCTTCGGAGGTGGTAGCGCGAGGCTGATCTTTACCCCTGTCATTGGTCTTGCCGCTTTTAACCCGCTATTTGAGCACATCATCTCAAGCGCCATGCAGAAACTCGAGACCTTTTTCCACGAATGCATGATCGAGGGCGAGGAGGCGATCAACAATATGACACGGGAGCCCGCTGAGAACGTCGCCAGGATATTAATCGGATCTGTAGCTCTGCTTCCAGCACTGACGCGCGTCGAGGTAATCATGCAACCGCAGATCAATTCGTCAGGTCCGTCGAGTTGTTACTGCGAAGAGCCGCGGCTAACGATGTTTCTATGATGTAGTACGGTAGCTATCGTCAAGCCCTCAACCGTCAGAAATAATGTGCGGCAAGGCATGCGTACGACGGAATGTCCGTCGTAAGACGTTCTGATCTGAGGAAGACCGCACGTGATCATCAGACAGGCGGTCCAGCATGAGCGTCCCCCCTTACTGCGACACCCTCCCCTTCGGATCTCGGTCCGTCGAAAGCGATCCTGCTCGCACTAGGGATAAACGCAGGACGCCCTTCGGGATTCAGGCGTGTGACCGGCGGGACGGATGGCTCCCTGCGGCAGCCCAACGCTCGGGCGCTAAAGAGCGTCTGCACGGAACGCATCACCGCTTCAAAACGAGGAGCGCCGAACGGGCAATACTTTCTAGAAGAGCACGGTTGGGGCGAACGCGGGCCAGTACGCGGATTCCAAGTAAAGCACCTAATAAGAGGCGGGCCAGGTCTGCCGCAGGGAGCCCGGTCGACACTTCGCCTTGCTCCTGTCCGCCTGCTATTGCTCGCCTAAAAAACGCTTCTATCTCAACGAAAACATCTGACACGACTCCTTTGAGTTCCGTGTCTTCGTCGCTGAGCTCAAGGGCTGAATTCACCAGTAGACAGCCTTTTCGGCTCTTGTCTTTTATGGAATAGTCGACGATATCTTTGAAAAATTCCTCTATCGCGTGTACGGTAGACTGACGCTCCCGAATGACGCGACCTTCGATACCTGTCTCAATGTAGCGTGCGAGCGCCATTTTAAAAAGAGCGCGTTTATCGCCGAACGCGTTATACAGACTGGCGCCGGTAATCCCCATCGCGGACGCCAATTCACGAACCGACGTCGACTGGTATCCATGGAGCCAAAAATGCTCAACCGCCGCGTCAAGCGCGGCTGCCTCATCGAATTCTCTGGGGCGCGCCATTCAATCTGTCCTCTAGTGGTTTCTACAGAAGGCAATGCGGGTTGCGATCCAATTATAAGTGCCTGCACAGTGAGCTCCTCGCCGAGCTAGTCAATCAACCGCATTACCGTATGGGCAAAGGTGTGACAGTCTGCCACAATTGTCAGACCTCCATCCGTCCCCGGTTCATGTCATGGGATTAGCTATGCCCCACAGGTAGCAAGGGACACGATGTCGTGTAATACTTCTTTACCGGACAAGAGTTCATCCCGGTGTCCGCACGGTCCACGTACGGTCAACTGTAATTCAAGGGAGAAATGATGTTCGCGCGTTCCCACTCGCCCCAACGAACACTTGCAGGCAGAATAGAGCCCGAACACGAGTCGATCGTGTACGTCGTGGACGATGACGAGCCGACGAGGCGGTCTTTGAGCGCCCTTTTTCGTTCCGTGGGTCTGCGCGCGGAGACGTTCGGGTCTGCGGCTGAATTCCTTTCATTTACCAAGCCGGAGTTACCCAGTTGTCTCATTCTCGACGTGAGGCTTCCACACGAGAGCGGGTTGGAGCTTCAACAGCAGCTTGTAAAAATGGGACTATCTGCTTCCATCATTTTCATCAGCGGGCACGGCGATATTCCGATGACTGTTCAGGCCATGAAGGCGGGCGCGTTAGACTTCTTGTCTAAACCGTTTCGGGACCAGGACGTCCTGGACGCCGTCGCCTCAGCATTGCGCCACGACGCCGAGCGTCTGTCAAACGAACGTTCGATGGCAGACTTGCGCTATCGCTACGATTCAATGAACGCCAAAGAACGGACGGTGATGGGCTATGTCGTCGCCGGCCTCATGAACAAACAGATCGCGGCCGAAATGAATCTAAGCGAAATCACAATAAAAACGCACCGCGCTCATGCGATGAAAAAAATGGCGAGCCGGACGCTGGCGGAGTTCGTCCGTATAGGGGAGATTCTCGGTATCGAGCCAGATCGTCAGTTTCTATCGAAACGCGACTGATAGTTAAGGCCCGCGATTTTCTGATGGGCAGCTGCTTCACTTTCATAGCAGCAATGCTTTAAGTTGCAAGATATCCCACGAGCGCTATTTGGCATGTCGGGCCAACACTTTCGCCCTTCTCCATCGCACAAGGATCGACGTTACGCGAAATCGTTTTCACCGGCGATGATGGATCCGTTAAAGTGCCGTCGCGAGTCTGGTGGGAACAATAGGTGCTAGAACTGGAACGTTCGCGTCAATGCAGGTTTTGCCTTCATCCGGAGTACATGACCAAAGGGAATGCGCCGCATCTGGTTTCAAGACATCGCCGCCGAGGCGATCAACCTGCCGTTGATGCTGAATCAGCAAATTCACGCAATCCCGACACATTCATCACGGCGTTCCGGGGCTACTCTGTTCGGAGGGACGCGATCTCGAATTGTCCAAGTTGTCATCTTGTAACCAAGTTGACGTCCGGCCGTTTGAAAACATATCGAATCAAGTACCAAATCCAAGCTGGGCCGAAACCCTGCCTCCAGCTTCGGGCAGCGATACTTCGAAGCGAGTGCCGTGAGGAGTCGATGGTTCGACGGTAAGGCGCCCCGCATGCGCCTCCACTATCGACCGGCATATCGGTAGACCCATTCCCATGCCATGCGACTTCGTTGTGACAAATGGCGTAAAGATGTAATCAGAGGACCCTTCCTCGATGCCCACTCCTGTGTCTTCGATTACGAGTCTCACGAGCCCTTCGACGGTCGAACTTCCCAGCAGCAGCCGACGTTCGCGATCGATAATCTCCTGCATTGCCTCAATCGCATTGACTACCAGATTGAGCACTACCTGCTGTATCTGGATCTTATCGCCCCACACGAAACTCGTACCGGGGCCGGTAGTCGCCTCGACTCGGATAGCGTGCTTTTCCAGCTGAGTCCTCGTGACCAACAACACTTCGACGACAGCATCGTGTATGTCGAACGCTGAAAAGGAAGGAGCAGATCGTCTGCCCAGTGCCCGCAGGCTGCGCACCACGTCATGCGCGCGAGTACTATCCGATTGAATCCTCTGCAACGCTTCCTCGACTTCTGAGAAGTCAGGTTCGTCGAGTCTCATGAATCTCAATGCCGCGCCGGCACTCGCTGCTATAGATACTAGCGGTTGACTAACTTCGTGTGTAACAGACGCGACTAGCTGCCCCATCGTCGTAAGGCTTGCCACCCGCGCGAGTTCCGCTCGTGAATCCCGGAGCTCCCGCTCCGCAGCTTCGCGCAGCGCGTTGCTCTCCTGAGTCGCTGCGTACAGTCGTGCGTTCTCGAGCGAGATTGCGGCTTGCGACCCAAATACTTCAAGCAATGTCGTCTTTTCCCCACCAAATGCGCCCGCGACGAGGTTGTTCTCGACATAAAGTATTCCGACGAGGTCAGATTGTTTCAGCAAGGGCAGGCACAGCACTGACCGCAGACCTCGTTGGCTAACGTAAGGATCCTCTGCAAAATCACCACAACGGGACGCGTCTACGAGCAACACTCTCCGTCGAGTCTTTGCGACACGCATGAATATTCCGAGAGGGAGCTCGACGTCCTGGAGCTGACGCGATTCGATGACATGTACGATACCGTCTAAAGATGTTCGTGCTTCGGCTTCGATTCGGAACTCCCCTTTCCATTGAAGCGCTACCGCACACCTCTCCGCTCCAGCGTGCGTGAGCACGTTTCCGATAAGCACTTCGAGGAGTCTGGAGAGTACGATTTCACTAGAAAGCGCATGAGACGCCCTGATTATCGCTCTGCTATCCAGGTGCTGCCGGAACGTATCGTTCGCGGGTATCTTCCGCTCAAGATGGATAGCCCGCGTGAGGCGAGATTCGATCTCTAGCGCTTTCCGTTCCGCGCCCCAATGAAGATAGGCATAACGGGCATCTCTCAGCAATGTCTCGGCGACAACAGAAAGTTTCTGAGCTAAATAGAAACTCGCCGCAGCTTCGAGTGCCACGGCCTCATTGTGAACGAACTCTTGCTTGCGACTAAGCTCGATCGCTTTTTCATATAACGACTGTGCATCACCTATCCGACCCTGTACCCTCGCCAGTTCGGCTGCCGCCAATGCCGCGCGATCGCCAAAATAATCAGGACATGACTGCGCCCGCAACTCCAAGTAATAATTATGCTCTTCCAGAACGCGGAGGTGCGTTTCACGCACCCGTTCTTCCGTCGCCCGCGAGAACGCAGCCGCTCGACAGAGCGCGCCGTAATAAGAGACGTCTGCGGCCTCGACGGGGGCGGGGGCGAGGCCGAGCAATCCTTTCGCTTTGTGCTCAGCTTCCAAGG
This sequence comes from Paraburkholderia hospita, assembly GCF_002902965.1. Classification (GTDB taxonomy): domain Bacteria; phylum Pseudomonadota; class Gammaproteobacteria; order Burkholderiales; family Burkholderiaceae; genus Paraburkholderia; species Paraburkholderia hospita. The sequence continues at coordinate 860,496 of NZ_CP026108.1, forward strand.
CGCCCTCCCAATCACGAAAAAGGACGCAATTCTGAAGGCGATGTACCCAGAATGCGGATGCGCCGGCGCTCGCGAACGCAGTGCCATCAATAAGATTCTCACTCCAGTCCGGCTCTAGGCCCCTAACCTCGAACGTCTGAATGTAGCTCATATAATACGCAACCCAAGGAATATAGATCCGCCCCTCGATCAACCGACCGGTTGATCGTCTCGCTCGCTTACGGGACGAGATAACGCATAGACGTGCTGGACAAGTCGCTTACCGATCCACGACCCCTCCTGTACTCCGTCGCGCCACCCGAGGCTGTCAACTTTCGGCACAGTTCAATCTGACCTGTCTGAAGCCAGGTCGTATCGAGCATGGAAGATTCGTTCATGTTGGCTCGGCAGATAGCAATTGCGGTCTCGTAGACCGCATCGTTCCTCTAGACGAGCAGCCATTTTATTCGATGCGTTCTAAAATGGTAGAACCTTTTATCTGGCACTATTTTTTAAATACCAACGACCGAGTGAAGATCAACCACATCATTGATTTACAATATCGTTACAAAAAGGAACGCAGCGCCGACCCTAAGGTTGCGCATACCTGAAATCGCGTCTTCGACGTCATTGAACCGGCTTAATTCGAAGAACGCCTTCCGGCTTCAAGGGCGCTGTAACTAGACGTCAACGGGCGCGCGTTGCATATATTTTCTATATACCCGCGTATGTTTGTCAGTAGCCGGACGCCGACATATGATCCCATTGATGGGGACAGCCCCGTAGACTCGGTCAGTCGTATTTTTGCCGTATGTGATCAACCGTCGGGAGCGCCGAGTCTTAACAGACGCCGCTTCGTTGCATTAGGAGATAAACATGTTGGACATGTCAAATCTGGACCGTCTTCAAAAGCTTGAAGAACATGCACGAGCAGGAATGGCGGCGTTCTGGGCCTTTGATAAAGCCGCCTTTGAGGAAGGCGTTCTGTCCGTACAGACGAAGCAATTGATTGCGATTGCTGTCGCACTAACCACACAGTGTCCGTATTGTATTGAGCTTCATACAACCGCCGCACGGGACGCCGGTGCGACGAGCGCACAGTTAGCCGAAACCGCAGTGGTCGCAGCCGCGATCCGGGCAGGAGGAACGATCACCCACGCCACTCATCTGATGCGGGAGTAACGGGCATTTCTCACCGGTACGCGCGCGCGTTATTTAGTTATAGGATACTGTTGTTGGTGCGCATCCCGCACCGATGCGTTTCCTCCTGGCACACGACGAACGCCAGACTGCGTCGTTCTCTGAACACAACAATCGCTCCTCGTTGCTGGGAACCGTCCCTGCGAGTCCATACGGACATCAAACGATACTCACGTATGTTTGTGAATCGTGAAGCGGGGGGATATTATTTTTCCATCTGACGCTCACGGAGCACCCCGACCTATAACAGCTTCGGATTGAATTGAGCGTCAGGCTGACGTTCAGATTGCTTGGTCGTCTAGCCAGGAGCCAATTTATCGACGCACGCCCGATTACAACAGAATCATAAGGCGTTGGCTCATTCGTCCAAATTCTCAAACAAAGTTAATGGAGCGAAAGATATGCTTAAAAACGTACATGTCGCCGAGAAGTATGACACTTCGGTCTGGCCGCTTGGGTTCCTTCGCTGGGCCTTGGTGGTCATATTTCTTTGGTTCGGTTGCATGAAGTTCACTAGTTACGAGGCTCACGGAATCTCTTCGTTTATTGTACATAGTCCGATTATGGGTTGGCTCAATACCCTATTCGGGGTACAAGGTGCGAGTGATGTGATTGGCGTCCTCGAACTGTCGACGGCTGCCGCCCTGATCCTTGGCGCATTTGTCCCGATCTTTTCGGCGCTTGGCGCTGCGATGTCATGCGCGACTTATATCGTCACCTTGACGTTTATGTTTAGCACCCCTGGCGTAACCGCGGCTCCCTTGGGCGGCTTCCCGTGGCTATCAGGCGATGTCGGGCAATTCTTGCTTAAGGACCTTGTTCTTCTCGCGGCGTCCGCCTGCCTTCTGATGAAATCAATTCAATTGGCACCGAGCGGCGCCCATGAGACGGCTGCAATGTCTCGATAGACCAAATCAACCAATGGCGTCCCTTATGCCGGTTAGTCTGAGAATAAATCTGGTGTCTATGTCAAGCAATGGCATAGACACCAGATAGGCATGGGCAGGCGCCGCAACCTCAGAACGAACACCGTCTCCGGATTTGGCATCCAGACCGGACGCTCGACGCTACCGGCGGCGAAATCGCCGCCGCGCGTAAGCTGCGGGCGTTACGCATCAGTCAGATGAGGCGATACGCAGCCCCGCACCACTCATGCGGTTGCGCCGAACTGCGTAGGCCACCACCCGGTTCCGACAAGCAGTTTTCTATGTGAGCGAAAACCAATGCCTTAGATGACAGTATGGATCCAACTGTCTTTCGCGACAAAATCAATGCGCCATCGAAGCAGATACAGCGCAGAACTGTCTGTTGCTATGCCGCGCACTTCATAACCCACCAAGACTTTAACCTAGCTAAAGGATCGCTCGGCGCGACGTGTTCAATGCACACTCGCTCGCGTGAGCATCGAATGAATTTCCGATATGACAGCCGCACCTTCTCCGACCGCGGCCGAGACTCGCTTGATAGACGAGGAGCGCACGTCACCTATCGCGAAAATACCCGGCACATTGGTCTGAAATGTGAGGCAACGAACAGGATCAGATGCATCAGCAGTCCTTGTTAAAACGAATCCTCTATCGTCGACTTCTACTTCGCATTCGCGAAGCCACTGAGTATTTGGATCGGCACCAGTGAAAAAAAAGAGGTGTCTGGTCAAAATAGACGCGCCACGTCCGTTTGCCTTGACTGTCAACCCGCAGAGCCCGTCTTCATCAGTGGACGCCGATTCGATCGTCGCACGTGTGTGTATCGTTACATTGTGTAGCGCCATTACACGATCAATCAGATATCGAGACATAGTTTCCTGAAGCCCGCCTCGCCTTACAAGTACGTGGACATGGCTCGCATAGTTCGAGAGGTACACGATTGCCTGGCCGGCTGAATTTCCCCCTCCAACAAGTACAACTTCCGTCCCCTGACAAAGCTTCGCCTCGACGGCTGAAGCCCAATAATAGACGCCTTTGGCAGTGGCCAAGTCCAGACCAGCGATATCTGGACGGCGATACGAGGCCCCGCTCGCTATCACGACTGAGTGCGCGCGGACTAGACGGCCGCCGGTGAGATGCACTGCAAACGGCGATGCCGCGCACTCCAGCTTCAAGATTTCCGATGGAATCGAGATTTCCGCACCGAACTTCAGTGCCTGCATAAACGCCCGATATGCCAACGCTTGACCTGAAATTCCAGCAGGAAAGCCGAGAAAGTTTTCAATACGCGCGCTGGCCGCTGCCTGTCCTCCGGCACCGTGTGAGTCAAACACAATGACCGACAGGCCCTCCGATGCCGCGTATACCGCGGCCGCCAATCCGGCTGGCCCCGCGCCGACTATCGCTACATCATAGATCTTCGTCGGCGTCAATTCTGGCAAAAGCCCGAGCCTTTCAGCGAGAGTTGGCTCGTCGGGGCAACGCAATATCGTTCCATCGGCCAGCACCACGATAGGTGTCGATTCGCGCCAGTCTGGCAGCTTTGAAAGAACGCTCACGGTTTCCAGATCACTCTCCGTGTCAACCACCCGGTACGGATGATTCGCCCGCCGAAAAAATCCCTCCAGTGCCAAGGTCTTGCTATCTGTCGATGGCCCGATCAGTACCGGTCCACTGCCGTCCTGAACGAGTTCCGCGCGGCGCAGTATAAGTGCGCGCATGATGATTTCGCCAAGCTGTGCCTCCTCTATGAGAAGCGCACGCAGCTGGGAGGGTGAGATCAGAATCGCACGGACATCTTTGATCGCAGATCCGTCTACCAGGTACGGTTTCCCGGTCAGCTGCGCAGTCTCCCCAAGGAATTGTCCTTCGCCCAGTTCAACCAAAAATTGTGACTGCCCCAGCCCATCTCGCCGGGTAAGCACGACACTGCCACGTAAAATAATTCGTATTCCCAGTCCTGGGTCACCGGCTCTGAACATGGTTTCACCGCTTTTCCAAGACTCAATCGTCCCAAACCGACGTAACCGTTCGACGTCCGCATCGTTCAGCCGGGGAAACATCTGAGGGCGCCGTTGCGCGAGAACAGTCCCCTGCCTTTCTTGCTCGGGCGCACGACTACGGTTTAGGTAATAGCCATAGTTGGCGGACCGCCCCTCAGGCGCATTCCGTGGTGTGTCCGCTCCACCACTCGACGGTACATTGGAAATGTAGCGTCCGTAATTTGCGGAAACACCGTGGCTGAGAACAGTGGTCCCCGGCGGGATATCAGGGAAGTCGTCGGTCATGCTGGGCGACTGTCCATTCGCATTGTCTTCCCAAGCATTGGGTTCGAGGTCGAACGTGAATTCATCGTCTGTATTCATAGAGCACCTGGCTGTTCGAAACATTCGCCACTTAGAGCGTGCCACAACGGTGACTTATGGAAGTTATCCGGGTCCACATTCCAATAGCCCGCCACTGTGAGTTTTGATGCGGTGCAGCGCGACCTCCTGGCCACATCGATTAACAGTTGATCCTGTCATCCGTGCGTTCCGTTAAACGGTCGCAGTCATGATCCCGGCTCGCTCCAGTGTCGTGTTTGTCGAAGATTCCAGCAAGGCCGTCAAGGTATCGGGTTCATATCCTCAGGTATGGACCAACAATACGTTTTCTCTATGTACACTTATTAGATACGTCGCTAACAACGTCCCTAAATTCCGGATCGCAGTCGGATTTCTCAATATCGCATCTTCGAACAACCGTCAGCATCCGATCCATCCGAAGGATAGCTGTACGCCTCTTCAGTCATTTAGTGGCGGTCCCACTTAATGGCCAAATGTCTAGCCGACGCTCCACGGCAATCAGCCAGACCGCTACTCATCGTGCGATTTGGTCTTTTATGGGATACAAAAACATGCACGAGAGTACTACGAATCTGAGAACACTTATCGCCTCTATGTCTCCAGTTCTCAATCAGGAGCGCGTCGCGTTTGTAAGTCTCGCTTTGGGTGAAATGGCCCCTGAAGGTATTCCAGGCAGCGCGATTATCGGTACTTTTCGGGAACAAGAAGGGCTAACCGTTTTTGTAGAGCTCGGCGTAGCGGAACGGTTCAATTTAGAGATTTCGTTTCGTGCAGCGTGGATAACTTTGCTGCTTCGCTCGGACCTGACCTCAGCTGGGCTTACGGCTGCGTTCTCCGGTGCATTAGGCGCCGTCGGAATAAGCTGCAATGTGGTCGCTGCGACCTATCACGATCACATTTTTGTGCCGTTGGAAGCTGCCGATGACGCGATGTGCGTCCTTGAGCAACTTCAGCGCGACGCCGCGAACCAGTCCGGTATGACACTTCAATGAACCGTGACGCGCTGCCAGGGGCGGCCGCCCGACACAACGGGACCCTTCACGTGCAGCGCCGCAGGGCCTCGATATTCACGCGCCGATGTCCGCTTGCCGATGCAGAAGGATAGTCGCAACAGCGTCATGCACACAGCAATCCCTAAGCAAAGGAGGAGAAACCACGTCGAACCATATTCAGGCACCCATACTGCGGAAGTACTGTTGTCCCTCAATCTATTACTAGCGGAACCAGCATGACCAATGCCGTCATTGAATGTATCCTGAGCCGTAGCGCCGCCAAGTACTACGACCCCGCCGCCACCTTGAGCGACGACCAGATTCGCGAACTGGTGCGTATCGGCACCTCGGCGCCAACGTCCTTTCACTTGCAGAACTGGCGCTTCATCGCCGTTCGCACGCCCGAGGCCAAGGCCAAGCTAAGTCCGATCGCCTGGAATCAGCCTGCGATCACCGATGCCGCTGTTACCTTCATCGTCTGCGGCCAGCTGGCCGATTCCAGCGTGATACCCGATCGCCTGGCTCCTCTTGTGGAAGACGGCGTCATGCCCGCGGAGATGGTGTCGGAATGGGAAATCCCGGCGCGCGGTCTGTACAAGGAATACCCCCAGCGTCAGCGAGACGAGGCAGTGCGCAGTGGGACCTTTGGCGCCGCAGCAATGATCTATGCGGCCCGCTCACTTGGACTGGGTTCTACGCCGATGATCGGTTTCGATGCCGAAGCCGTGCACCGTGAGTTTGGTTTGGCCGACGATGAAGTGCCGGTCATGTTGTTGACAGTAGGTGCAGAGCGTTCGGGAAACTGGGCACAGAAGCCGCGCCGTCCCGTCGCCGATGTACTGGACCTGGTATGAGTGATTCGCCGCAGCGGTGACCGCGGCGACAGATTAACAGGCCAGCAGGTGAGAGGCGATCACAGACCACTTGCCGCCTGAAGGCCTAACCAGCTTCGAGCCTGCCTGGGCACGAAGTAAGCCGACGGACAGTTCCTGCAAGGGCTTCCTTCAATTAGTTAAACAAGTTACTTAAGGAGTACTGATATGCCAAGAACTATTGTGCTATCGCCGGAAAACGTGCCGGCTGAGTCGAAACCTACTCTCGATGCTTTCACGAAAAACATCGGATTCACTCCGAACATGATGGCATCCTTCGCACAAAGCCCGATCGCGTTCAACGCCTGGGCGACCCTGCTCGGCTCCCTGAGTAAGGCGCTCGACGTGAAGACGCGCGACAGCATCGGTCTGGCTGTCTCCGAGGTGAATGCCTGCAACTACTGTCTGTCAGTTCACAGCTTTACGGCCAAGCATATGGCCCAGCTGGCGCCGGAGGAAGTCGTTCTCGCCCGGAAGGGCCACGCGAGCGATCCGAAGCGCGACGCCGCCGTCCAGTTCGCGCGCAAAGTCATCGAGACACGCGGCCAGGTCACTGACGCCGATCTGAAAGCCGTCCGCGATGCCGGGTATTCGGATGCGAACGTCATGGAGATCGTCGCGCTGGTCGCCATGTATTCTCTGACGAACTTCTTCAATAACGTGTTCGACCCCGAGAAGGACTTCCCCGCCGTTACACCGGCTGGCTCCGTCTGAATCGCTCGGACTTCGCACCGGAAATACAAAGGATTACGTTACGATTTCAATGATGTAAGCGTTACCCTAAGCGTCAATCGGGCAGATGCGCCGCGCCATCAGTGGCTGCCATCAGCAAACAAGGCAGATTGAGGTATGTGCTAAACCCGAATTGACGTACCCACGTCCGGTCGCGGCGGAGCTGCCAACCAGACTCTCGTTATGCTCCGCCAAAAATTTATGAGGTCGCTATGACCAGCACATCTCAAAAAGTTGTGGTTGTAACCGGTGCATCGCAAGGCATAGGCCGCGAAGTAGTCAGGATGTTTCAAGGGCTTGATTATCGCGTTGTCGCGACTGCGCGTTCAATCAAACCGTCGGACGACGCGAATGTTATGGCCATCGCGGGAGATATTGGCGATCCGGCAACCGCACAACGCGTCATTTCCGAAACCATCGCGCGATTCGGCCGGCTCGACACGCTGGTAAACAACGCAGGCATCTACATCGGCAAACCATTTACGGAACACACCCTCGAAGATTACGCTGCAGTGGTAAACGTGAATCTGTCAGGCTTCTATCACATCACTCAGCTCGCCATCGCGGAAATGGAAAGACATTCGAGCGGCCATGTGGTTAGCGTTACTGCAAGCGTAATTGACGCTCCGCGCACCGGTGTATATTCAGTTCTCGCCGCCTTGACCAAGGGAGGTCTAAACGCGGCTACGAAGTCGCTGGCGATTGAGTACGCGAGGAAAGGGATTCGTGTGAACGCCGTCGCGCCCGGAATCATCAAGTCGTCAATGCATCCACCTGAAACCCATAAGGCACTGGGAACCTTGCATCCATTGGGACGCATGGGCGACATGAGCGATATCGCTAACGCAATTCTCTTTCTTGATTCCGCACCATTTGTCACAGGGGAAATCCTTCACGTCGACGGTGGCATGAGCGCCGGTCATTAGCCGTTTGCCGAGCACAGCAAGCCGGTGCAGTTTCATATCCGACATCTATGCGCTTGCACCAACCGGCGATGGGTATGCCCCCAACGCATACCGAAGAAAGTCTTCGGGCACGCGGCGCGCCTATGAGAACTTCCGGATCAGCTGTTGCAAACGATCACACGCATTCGGAAGTTGCCGTTCAATCGCAGTGGCTACGCCGAGGAGTAGCCCCGATCGCTGTGTGTCCTCTGAGCAATACCAGCGCGACAAAGGCCCCGGCGCAAGCCCGTAGGCATATGCTTCCCGGACGATCCTCTTATCGTCCACGCCATCGGCAAGCCTGAGCACCACTGCAAGTCCGGATGGATAGACCTCCAACCCCTTGGCTTCCAGACTCGCCAGAACCGCGTTGCTTCGGCTCGCATAGATTCGCTTCATCCGACGCAAATGCCGCATATAGTGCCCATCTCGCATGAATTCCGCGGTCGCCAATTGCACGGCCGGACCGGGAGCGGTGGCGAGACAGGCCACAACTTCTTCAAACCGCGACACGAGGGAAGCCGGCGCAACGACGAATCCGAGCCGAAGTGTCGGGCTGATGGTCTTACTGAAAGAACCTATATGAATCACCCGGCCCGCTCTGTCCAACGATGCAAGGGCGGGCGCGGCGCGCCGTCCCAGCTGAAGCTCACCCAGATAATCGTCTTCAATGATCCAGGCATCGGCATTCCCTGCCCATTCCAGGAGCCGAACGCGTCGGGCAAGCGACAATGTGGGACCTAAAGGCGCCTGCTGCCCGGGCGTTACGAGAGCAATCGCAGCGTCCGGTGCGTGCCGTTCGCCGTAAGCGACGTCGAGACCGTCTTCGTCCACCGGAACGGGAACCGTTTCGAGCCGCGAAAGCTCCAAAGCCATACGACTGGGGAGAAATCCCGGGTTCTCGACCCACGCCTTTCGACCTTCCGGTTGTATCACTCGGAGTGCAACACCAAGCGCCCCTGTAAACCCTCCCGAGATGAAGATTTGGGAGGGCAAACATTCGACGCCGCGTGACAGAGCCAGATGGGCCGCGATTTCTCGCCGCAGTTGATGTTCCCCGCGAGGGTCCGGATAGGACGCGAGCGCTTCGACCTCGTCACGCGCCGCACGAGCTCTGAGCCGAGCAAACAGGATACGAGGGAAACAGTCCGACGCTGGTACCCCATTCTGAAAGATGGAAGACCCGGACAGGAAGTGTTGGTATAACGCAGATGGCTGATTCGTCTCAAAGGAACGCGCAGGTTCCCCGGAAGGACGCGCCATGCCCGTATGGTCGGAGATTCTGGTCCCGCCCGCGCGAGATGAAACGACCAACTGCGCATCGGACAGCCGCTCATACGCTGTCCGGACTGTGCCACGTGCCACTCCTAGCTGCGTAGCCAAGTCCACCCAAGAAGGCAGCCTGGCACCAGGAACGAGTATTCCATTTTCGATCGCACCAACGATGCCCAGTCGAATCTGCTCCGACAGCGAGGTTTTGGACGCACGGTCAAGCGTCAGATTCAGAATAGTCATAGCCCATGGTCCAATAAAAATTTGCGTTCTTGGTTCTTTTCGGTGAACTTGTAACAGTTCATGATTCTAGCGTTCAAGGAGCTGATCATGAAAGTTCATAGCATTCTTCCTTCCCTTGTTGTCACCATGAGTTTGGGATTTGCCGGTGCCGCTGCGGCTCAAGACGTCGGCGAAACGGTCAAGCCGAATTTCTCAAGAGCGCTACCGAATATTCCCGGAAAATCGCTTACGGCCGTGGAAGTCGTCTACCCTCCCGGTGCCGCCTCACATCCTCACACGCATGCCAAATCGGCATTCATTTACGCATACGTGGTTTCAGGAAGCGTGGTCAGCAAAGTGAACAACGAGCCGGAGCACGTCTACAAGGCAGGCGAAAGCTTCTTCGAGGAGCCCGGCTCTCTACACGCAGTGAGCCGTAATGCGAGCAAAACAGAGCCCGCGAAGCTGCTTGCCGTCTTCGTTGTCGATTCGGATGATAAGCAACTGACGACCAACGTCAAGTAGGAGATCGAAAGTGAGATTGGACTACATAAAAACCTCGCCTGGTGGTGTGAAGGCGTTTGGCGGCGTTTACGGGTACATACTGGAGTCGGGACTTGAAGACGTGCTCATCGACCTCGTCTACCTGCGCGTGAGCCAGATCAATGGTTGTGCATACTGCCTAGACATGCATACCCGCGATCTGATCAAGAAGAACGTAACGCCGGCGAAGCTGGCCCTTGTACAAGCTTGGCGTGAGGCGAAACCGATGTTCACTGACCGTGAGAGAGCGGCGCTGGCATGGGCAGAATCAGTAACCCTGGTAGCCGATACGCATGTGCCGGACGATGATTTCACTTCCGTCGCCGCAGTGTTCAGTGAGAAAGAGCTCTCTGACCTCACAATGGCCATTAGCTTGATGAACGCCTATAACCGCCTAGCTATCAGCTTTCGTCGCACGCCCGACTCTGTGCTGGTAACGAAGGGCTGACGTGGTCGCTATCGATATCGAGTGGAAAGACCGAGACACGCTGCTGAACGGCGGCGTTTCTCGCATCACGCTCCAAGAGCATCATGGTTTTTCTATTTGAGAGAGGGTCGATGGCGATAAGGAGGCACGGGTGGCACCAGCTCTGAACAACTTATCGGCACAGAAAAGCGAAAAGGCATGTTGTTTGGCGCGAAGCTTATCCTATCCGTTTCGTTCCCTGAACGATACAGACCTATATGCCGGTCGGCCTCTATGATTCCAGCGCGGTCAGACCCGACTCCGAACACGCGGGGCACAGCACAAGCATCGGTCCATCCTCACCGTTAGCCAGTCTATACGCTGGTATCTCAAATAGAGACTTTGATTTCGTTGCGAGGATGAAGCATTCAAAGTTTAATTGAACCTCGGACTGCAGATTCGGCGGACAGCACTTCTGCGTGACCGTCCATGATGAGATCGCGGAAAACGCAGCGACGCTGAGTTGACCCTGCCGTTGATCGAATTCGTCCTGCCCCATATGAATGCGCGTGGTCGATGGAGGATGCGATATGTGCGGAGTGCACCGACTAACATATTCAGGGAATGTGTACTCGACCTGCAGCAGGCCGTTACAAGGATTCCGCGGACGGCGATCGCGACACTGGGTCGTCAAACGATCATTTGTAAAAACCGGGAAACCATCTATGGCACTTTCAAATTCAGAACGACAACGACAGTACCGGGAGAGGCGGCTTGGCGTTGGAGGAAAACATGAACGTATCAGTTGCCTCGTATCTATTGCTACGAAACGAAGTCTAGAACGTCTTGCATTTCACTTCGATCGAACGATCACCGGAACAATTGAGATGCTGATTAACGAGAGGACAAGTGAAGTGCTAAGTCAGCTTGACGAAGATGGACAGCAGCGCTTCTTTTCACAAGGATTTGTGTCAGAGGATGCGTAGCGACCCGATCAGGCACGCAATGAAGCGCCTTCGTGAACCTACAACGTACGCCTCTAGAAAACGAAGCAGGTAGATCTACACTAGGCCGCCAAGTATCTGCTCCCTATGAGCTTCGCTGCGCATTCTTCCCCTTGCCATCGGCAGGAGGACAGTTGAAGACTTGATCGCGCACGAATTTGATCGTCAAGTCGATGTGTCATTCCGATCAGATTGCCCCGCCTAAGACGCTGGGCAGTGGTAACGGGACGCTTATTACGGGCTGCGCGATCCGCGTGGCCCGTAACATCTGGTCAAAACTAGCGATGACATCGTTTTAAGTGCGTCTGTTAAATCTGCGAAGCAGTTTGGTAGGTCCAGACGAGATGAAGAACCCGCGATACGTTCCTCGCCGGGACGAAACGGGAGAACGAGACTGTCGCAAGCTGAGAAAGCCCGTTGGCAGGATGTTAGAACGTTTCAATTTATGAGGTCACATGTCTCAAGTCGACTGGCTGAGCCATCTCCTGCAAATGATAACTATCGCTGGCCAGCTGGAAGTACGCTGCGCCTATGGCGCGCCGTGGCAAGTGGCCTGGGGCAAGTCTGCCGCCCATGAAATTCCATACCACGTCGTCCTGAAAGGCCGGGCCATTATTGAGGATCCCGAGGCGGGAACCACAAGGGAGCTGGTAGGCGGAGACATCGTGCTGTTGACTGGCGGATCAGCCCATGTGCTCCATGATGGCAGTGGACATGCACCGGGTCCTACCTATAATCGCCAGGTGTCTGCAGGATGGACGGTCAGTCAGAACGATGGCGATGGTCAGCGTCTCGATATGTTATGTGGCCGATTTTTCATCGGATCGCCCCACGACCGGCTGATTCGCGATTACCTCCCGACCAATCTGGTGGTACGGGCGGCGGCCGCCGGATCGGCGAAACAGGGACCGGTATCTGCCTCGAACCAGCTGTCCAGTCTTGTAGCGCTGATGCGCGAAGAATCCGTCAGCGACAAACCGGGCGGCCGCGCCATCCTCAACGCCCTTTCTTCAGCGCTGTTCACACTCACGCTACGCGCAGCAAGTGAGTCCGAACAGGCCCCCGCAGGCTTGCTCGCGCTTGCGGGACACCCACGACTGGCGCCCGCCATTTTCGCCATGTTCACCGATCCAGCGCGGCCGTGGAACCTGCCCGAGCTCGCTGGCTTGTGCGGCATGTCACGCGCCACCTTCATGCGGCACTTTCAGGACAAGCTTGGGCGCTCCGCAAGCGAAATGCTCACCGACATCCGCATGAGCCGGGCCGCCAATGAGCTCAAGAAGCCGGCGATGAGCACGGAAGCCGTAGCTGACTCAGTCGGATACCGATCCGTGGCGGCATTTCGGCGCGCTTTCACCGACAAGATAGGAATGACACCAGGGCAATGGCGCAGTCAGGCGCGCGACGGAGCGTAATGCGCTTCGCGTTTGATCTACGGTCCGCATGACGCTCTCGCAATGCTGTCGCGGCCCGATGCCCTCGCGCAGCGCCCTCGCAAAACCGCGGTCGTCTGCATGTACGAGCATTCGACTGAGGCAACTACATCGTACTGAGCCGCACGGCCATTGAAGAACGGATTGCTTCGTTGATTTGATCCTTTCTGGCATTTGATTGAGTAAATGCGGTCTCGAAATCGGTAGCCGGGGGACTTACAGTAGAGGCTCTTAACCACCTGATGAAAGCCTCGCACGATGAACCGGTTCCCTGTTCCAGTCATTGAGTCCGCCCGCGGCGGGACCGCTGATAGCTATGTACGAGTCAACAACGTTGCTAGCGCCCGTGTCCCGAAAAACCGCGTCCGGGTTACCTTCGACTGGCTTCAATGGGCGAGCTCAGTACAACGGAACGCATACAGCGATTGAATAACAACAGCTCTGCATAGGGCGAAAGCAACCTTGTAGCCGAACCTGTCGCTTAAATCATAGGAATCAGCATGACCAACGCAACTACCACGACCAATGCCGTCATTGAATGTATCCTGAGCCGTAGCGCCGCCAAGTACTACGACCCCGCCGCCACCTTGAGCGACGACCAGATTCACGAACTGGTGCGTATCGGCACCTCGGCGCCAACGTCCTTTCACTTGCAGAACTGGCGCTTCATCGCCGTTCGCACGCCCGAGGCCAAGGCCAAGCTGAGTCCGATCGCCTGGAATCAGCCTGCGATCACCGATGCCGCTGTTACCTTCATCGTCTGCGGCCAGCTGGCCGATTCCAGCGTGATACCCGATCGCCTGGCTCCTCTTGTGGAAGCCGGCGTCATGCCCGCGGAGATGGTGTCGGAATGGGAAATCCCGGCGCGCGGTCTGTACAAGGAATACCCCCAGCGTCAGCGAGACGAGGCAGTGCGCAGTGGGACCTTTGGCGCCGCAGCAATGATCTATGCGGCCCGCTCGCTCGGACTGGGTTCTACGCCGATGATCGGTTTCGATGCCGAAGCCGTGCACCGTGAGTTTGGTTTGGCCGACGATGAAGTGCCGGTCATGTTGTTGACAGTAGGTGCAGAGCGTTCGGGAAACTGGGCACAGAAGCCGCGCCGTCCCGTCGCCGATGTACTGGACCTGGTATGAGTGATTCGCCGCAGCGGTGACCGCGGCGACAGATTAACAGGCCAGCAGGTGAGAGGCGATCACAGACCACTTGCCGCCTGAAGGCCTAACCAGCTTCGAGCCTGCCTGGGCACGAAGTAAGCCGACGGACAGTTCCTGCAAGGGCTTCCTTCAATTAGTTAAACAAGTTACTTAAGGAGTACTGATATGCCAAGAACTATTGTGCTATCGCCGGAAAACGTGCCGGCTGAGTCGAAACCTACTCTCGATGCTTTCACGAAAAACATCGGATTCACTCCGAACATGATGGCATCCTTCGCACAAAGCCCGATCGCGTTCAACGCCTGGGCGACCCTGCTCGGCTCCCTGAGTAAGGCGCTCGACGTGAAGACGCGCGACAGCATCGGTCTGGCTGTCTCCGAGGTGAATGCCTGCAACTACTGTCTGTCAGTTCACAGCTTTACGGCCAAGCATATGGCCCAGCTGCCGCCGGAGGAAGTCGTTCTCGCCCGGAAGGGCCACGCGAGCGATCCGAAGCGCGACGCCGCCGTCCAGTTCGCGCGAAAGGTCATCGAGACACGCGGCCAGGTCACTGACGCCGATCTGAAAGCCGTCCGCGATGCCGGGTATTCGGATGCGAACGTCATGGAGATCGTTGCGCTGGTCGCCATGTATTCTCTGACGAACTTCTTCAATAACGTGTTCGACCCCGAGAAGGACTTCCCCGCCGTTACACCGGCTGGCTCGATTTGAGACCCTACTCGGTTGCGTGAGCCGTCTCGCGGAGCTCCTGGAGCCTCCGCGTGATGTGCGCATGGCACCGAAGCCCGGGCACCTAGAGGAAAGAGCCGTGGGAAGGCGGCCGGGCTTTTCGTATAAACGGCCGAGTCTAGGAGAAAAAAGTGACACTCAATCATTCGATTTTCACGCGCTGGCCAGCGAAGCACCCAGATAGGCTCCAGCTCTTTTCCCTCCCAACGCCCAACGGCGTGAAGGTCGGGATCATGCTGGAGGAGACAGGTCTCGCATATGAGCCGCACCGCATCGACATCATCGCAAACGAGAACCAGGAATCGGCTTTCCTGACGCTCAACCCCAATGGCAAGATTCCAGCGATCTTCGACCCTAACGGGCCGAGCGGCCATCCACTCGCATTGTTCGAATCGGGAGCAATCCTGATCTATCTCGCCGACAAGACCGGACAGTTCCTCTCGAGCGATCCAAACACGCGCTACGAAACAATCCAGTGGCTGATGTGGCAAATGGGTGGTGTGGGGCCGATGTTCGGCCAGGTTGGCTTCTTCAACAAATTCGCCGGCAAGGCATACGAGGACAAGCGCCCGCGCGATCGCTACGCAGCCGAGTCAGCGCGTCTGCTCGGCGTCCTTGACGAACGACTGGCGACTCGCCAATGGGTGATGGACTACGGATATAGCATTGCAGACATCTCGCTGCTCGGCTGGGTGCGCAACCTGATCGGCTTCTATGAGGCACGGGAACTCGTCGGGTTCGACCGGTTCAAGAACGTCCAGCGCTGGCTCGACCATGGTCTTTCGCGGCCAGCGGTACAGCGCGGACTGCAAGTGACGGCTGCATAACGAAAGGCCGAGGGGATAAGGTGCTTAAGGAGCGACACTCTGCAGCGACTATTGATCCCAACGGATGATGGCCAGTGCACAAATACATGCGGGTCTCATCATCGTTAGCGTGTCTTTTTTAGGAGCATTCTATGCAATCAGTCCAGATCCGAGCAGTCGAGAGCACCGATTTTGATATCTGGCTTCCGCTGTGGAAAGGCTATCAGCAATTTTACGAAGTGGATATCCCGGAGCCCGTTACCCTCCAGACTTGGGCACGCCTCCTAGATCCGGCAGAACCAATGTACGCAGCGCTTGCCATCGCAGGAGAACAAGCGTTAGGGATGGTGCATTTGATCTACCACCGATCGACCTGGACGACCGGCAATTATTGCTATCTTCAGGACTTATTTGTTGCTGACAATGCGCGCGGCCGCGGCGTCGGCCGGGCGCTGATCGAGCATGTTTTCGCTGATGCGAGACGCAATCGGGCAGCCCGTGTGCATTGGTTGACGCACGAATCCAACAATAACGCGATGCAGCTTTATGACCGCATTGTTGATCGTTCAGGGTTTGTTCAATATCGAAAACAGTTTACATGATAGCTGGCGCGGGCTCGACTTCAAGGCTCGCTCGCCACCTCGCCATCCTTGTGGTCGCAGCATCATGCTGATAGTCCACGCCGCGGGTCTGATTAGGCCGCACACAGGGCCGCGTCATGCGTCAACGGGTCTGCTACCAGCATAAGATGCTAGAGCGTCGCAAGTTCCGGAGGTCCTATGTCCCAAGTCGACTGGCTGAGCCATCTGCTGCAAATGATCACCATCGCTGGCGTCGTCCTGAAAGGCTGGGCCATTATTGAGTATCCCGAGGCGGGAACCACTAGGGAACTGGCGGCACGGAGACATCGTGCTTTTGACTCGCGGGTCAGCCCATGTGCTCCATGATGGCAGTGGGCATGCACCAGGTCCTACCTATAATCGCCAGGTGTCTGCAGGATGGACGCTCAACCAGAGCGATGGCGAGCATCCGAATATGTGATGCACCGAAATTTCATCGGACCGCCCCATGATCGGCTGATTCGCGATTCCCTCCCGACCAATCTGGTGGTACGGGCGGCGGCCGCCGGATCGGCGAAACAGGGACCGGTATCTGCCTCGAACCAGCTGTCCAGTCTTGTAGCGCTGATGCGCGAATAATCCGTCAGCGACAAACCGGGCGGCCGCGCCCTCCTCAACGCCCTTTCTTCAGCGCTGTTCACACTCACGCTCCGCGCAGCGAGTGAGTCCGAACAGGCCCCCGCAGGCTTGCTCGCGCTTGCGGGACATCCACGACTGGTGCCCGCCATTTTCGCATGTTCACCGATCTAGCGCGGCCGTGGAACCTGCCTGATCTGGCTGGCTTGTGCGGCATGTCACGCGCCACCTTCATGCGGCACTTTCAAACAAGATTCCGCGCTCCGCAAGCGAAATGCTCACCGACATCCGCATGAGCCGGGCTGCCAATGAACTCAAGAAGCCGGTGATGAGCACGGAAGCCGTAGCTGACTCAGTCGGATACCGATCCGTGGCCGCATGTCGGCGCTCGTTCACCAACAAGACGGGCATGAGAACCGGGCAATGGCGCCGTCTTGTGAGCGCAGGGCGACTGCCCTCAACGTCGCATACTAGAAGTCACGCATCAGGGTGTCCTCGCGATACCCGCTTCGCAAGCCCGATCGCCGAGCATCGCGGCTAGCATCGAAGACTTTCAGGCAAAGCCAACCGCGACCGGTTCTGGGTTGCACTTCACGCGGTGCCGCGAACAAAATCCCCCTCCGGGTCGCCCCCGGGGAATTCCGCTTAAAGGTGAATTTTTTATACGCATGTATAGCTGCGCCAACGCTCCGGGACGTCCGGTACATGGGTAAACTTGTTCCCAACCGTCAGCCGTAAAAAAGCTACGTTACGTCGATGCGCGGTCCCGATCCCGTTAGGTTCCGCGTAAGGTCAACCTATCACCAAATCGAACACAAGTGAAAAATCTAAAAGGACTTCTCGGGCATCCAATTGTTCGCGGCTTTTCCGGCTTAATGTCTCGTCCACTTATTCGGGCCGCCTCTTTGATGGCGCTCTCATTCGCCGCACCAGGACTCGCTCGTGCGGATCAGTTTGGAGTACAGGTCGCGGGCGGCGTCGCAAACAGTCATGACGTGCACGAGAGTAAAGTAGATCTCGGTGGTGTGTGGGATCCACAGTGGTCATGGTGGGAGATCGGTGGCTGGCACTTCGCGGCAGTCTTCGAAGGGCATGTCGCTTACTGGCACTCGAGCAAGGCGGATGTGCATGACAACGTTTTCGAGTTTGGTGTGACGCCCGTCTTCCGTTTCATCAAAAGTAGTGGCGCGATTCGCCCTTTCGTTGAGGCTGGAGTCGGCGTCCGACTGCTTTCACACCCCTCAATTTCCAGTCACTACACGATGTCCAGTGCTTTTCAGTTCGCAGACATGGTCGGCGTCGGCGCAAGCTTTGGGAGCCGCCAGCAGTATGCGGCCGGTTTTCGCTTCCAGCATCTATCTAACGCGAGCATCAAGGAACCAAATCCTGGCATCGACTTTGAGCAGCTATATGTTCAATATAATTTCTGACGATTTCGGTTGAAGGTCCGATTGCTTCAAGGCGGATGTATGCGAGGCTGCCTCACGACAAGTACGGTATACCGATGAACGCAAGATTCGCTCTTCGTTTGAACCCGATTCGCTGCGACAATCTTTCAAAGTGCACTGCTCAACGAAGTGAACGAACGCACTCGAAGGACTAGAATCTTGGCGGCGCGCGATGCATCCTCCATCTCTCAGTCTGACCTGAACAGCCTGATCACTCTCCTCGAGGTTCAGGTAATCGGACTTTCGGAATGCCTGGTTAGCCCCGGTTTCAAAGTCATCATCGACGGCCATACCGAGCCGGGACTTCATTACATTCTCTCAGGTACTGGTAAACTTCACTTAAAAAAGGGACCGTCCGTGAAGTTGAAGCCACACACGCTGATCATCGTTCCGCCCAGGTGCCCGATGGAAATTGAAGTGCCCGCTTCCAATGGCTCGCCCCCGCTCGCTACCAGAGTCTTCACGCGCGAGGAGGACGCAGGACTAGTGAACTCCATATATCGATTTAATGCGCGCGAGTCCGAGCCGAAGACGATAATGATCCGTGGTCTTTTTCAGGCACAGTATGGCCCGTCAGTCGACCTGTTTAGTACGCTTTCCACTCCCATCGTTGAGCAGTTTGACGCGAGCGACCACCTGGAGCATCAGTTGAAGACAATGCTCCAGGAACTGGTGGCACAAGAAATCGCAGTTGGAGCCATGACCGGGGCCTTATTAAAGCAGGTCATCGTCGCTCTGCTGCGCCGCTCGCTCAAATCCAACAACCTGTGGAAAGAGCGCTTTTCCATGCTCAGCGATCCGAAAATTGCGCGGGCCCTCGCTGAAATGGTCGCGGAACCTGGTGCAAATCATACAATTGCAAGCCTCGCGAACACAGCCAATCAGAGCCGGTCAAGCTTCATGGCACGTTTTACCAGCGTGATCGGACGCACGCCGATGCAGCTTTTGCGCGATCTCCGGATGGGGCAGGCAGCCTCCCAGCTTGACACGGGGATTTACACAGTCGACCAGGTCGCCCGCAACTGCGGCTATGCAAGCCGCGCGAGCTTCGCACGTGCCTTCAAGGAAGTGCATGGCACAGGACCGCGCGATTATCGGCAGGCGAAGCGAACGTGACATGCCGCGTAAGGCCGCTCATCTGGGGCAACCTCAGGACATGCATCCGGTCAGGGAAACTTCCCGGTTACGATGGCTTGGCCTGGTATGCTACGCTGCCCATGTCCCATCGGAGAGCGAAAATGGCGCTGCATTCAACCCGTTCTCGGGAAGGTCCTCGCACGCGTAAGAACGCAATTCGAAACAAAGGGATTGTCCCCTCATCAGAGCCCGGCTCTACCCACACACGCGCCCTTGAGGTTCTGTGATTGAGCGGGAGACGGATAACCCCATTCCTATATCGCCGGTCCGCGCTGCCGGAAGTGGTTCGAAAATGCGCTCGACGTCTTCATTGTCAGTGAGACACCATTTCCACTGTAACGCGCACGAAATCTTTTGCGGCATCAAGATCGATATTCGACATCTTGACTGACTGTGTACGAGCAATCGCTTTTAGCCTAGCGGCGATCTCACCCGCGTTGACCGCCGCGTCAATCAGGCCATGCGCCGCGTCGCGTACCTCCCTCAAGTCGGGTTCCACCTGGTCAAGCCAACCCCGCATCGTCCCCGCATAATCAGCGACTACACCAACGGCTGATTGATATCATGTAGCAGTGAGCCAGCCAATTCTCCCATTACAGACGAACGCAATGCACCCGCGAGCGCCGCCTGAGTTGCATGAAGCCTGTTCTCCGATTTGCACCCGTTCCGCAACATCATCGACGATCTGTTCCGTTCGATGGTCGCCGCGTGCTGGATGTCGGCAACGAGGCAAAGTCGTGTTGGCAGCTTGAGGGGGCATTCCGGCTTCTTTTGGTATCGTGAAATATACGAGGGTATTTGAGCAAGTCTGTGATCTCCGCTGCGAGTGCGCTTTTATCCGCGTCAAGCCCTCCGGCGTGCAAGCTCGAACACGATATCGGCGAACTGCAACGCGCAAAAGAAGGTGCCGCACCCACGCTCCAACAGTTGAAAAAAAAGCCCGCCAATGGAGGATATTGGCGGGCTATTTCAGGGGCTCTATGGCATGAGCACACTGTCCGGGATGACCAGCCCAACAGTGAGATCGAGCGTAACGTTCGTTCCAGCCGTGGTCAAGCTCCGTATCGCGTTATACAGTAACGATATCGAATATGTCACGCGTTGTCTGTGTCGTTGTACAAATGAAGAGCACGAGCGGCAGGTGGACCGTGAGGAACACGGTTGGGAAAGCGGGGGTGAGAACGCGCAAGAAGGGAAAGGTTGCCTGTAACGGGTGACGTACGGGTTCAAGATTTGCCCCGACCTGAAAGGGCGCTGACGTGCGCGTGGTGCGGCTGTCGTTGGTCTGCATCTGGGATTCATCAAAGGGATGCTTGAGAGAGACCGGCTGGACTACGGTTCAGCGCTCTTGTCCCGGCAACGGGACGAATCGACGACGTAAAGCTGGCAAAGGTCGTGGATGCACAGGTACAACCGGCATCGGCGCGATGCTTAATGCCGTGCGCGAGCCATATGCGGGGAAAGTCGCACGTACCGTTCTTCGGGGACCGCGTTTCCGGGAGGGAGCGCGGCTACCCTCTAAACGCAGCTCCGTCCGTCTGAATATCTTCCAGCAGACGAGAGCAACCAAGTTTGAGAAACGCTTCATGAATGTCGACCCGACGTTCGAAGCGAATACGAAGACGACGGGAGTTGTGAAGCCACGCATGTGTACGTTCGACAACCCAGCTGAATTTGCCCAGACCACTGCCGTGCCCTGTCCGGCATTTGGCTATCACTGGTTTGATGTCGCGCTCGCGAAGTTTCTGGGAGATGCGCCTTGGAGTCGTAGCCGCGGTATGCGTAGATGACCTTGGGTTTGTGAAGCGGCCGGCCATGTACGCCGCGAATCGGTGGAATGGCGTCCACCAGCGGCAGCAGTTGAATGACGTCGTTGCGATTCGCGCCTGTCGGGATCGCGCTGAGAGGAACGCCATTGGCGTCTACGAGGATGTGGTGCCTGGCCCCTGGTTGCGCGCGATCCGTGGGGTTCGGACCGGTTTTTCGCCCGCCCCAACGGCTCGCACAGATGAAGAGTCGACAGCTGCTCGTGAAATCCTGTTTGCCGGCCTCGCGTTACCTAGTCAACAATAGCTCGTGCAATCGTTTCCACACGCCGGCCTTATGCTACTCGTGCAACCGTCTCCAGCACGTTAAACCCGAGCCGAATCCCAATTTTGTCGGGGTCGCGCCAGCGGATACCGGTCTCGAGTACGAACAGGATGCCGTTCAGTGCGAATCGGTTCGCAGCCGGCAACCGGCCTGGATATTTCTTGCGCCGTGGTTTTGGCGTCTGCAGCAATGGTTCGATCAGTGCCCACTGTTCGTCATCGACAATAAGCGCGCCCATCCCCCGTAGCTCAGGTGGAATCAAGCTTCAACTGAATCAAAACGACGGCCTCACCACTGATAGAGAGTAGCGGCCAAGCTCCAGCCCAGTTATCTGATGCGGCGGCGCAACTGTCGGTTTAGAACCCGATGTCGCAGTCGGTGTCAGGTCATCGGCATCCGAATATCCATACATCGACTTTTCCTGGGCTAATTGCGCTCTAACCTCGTCGTTGGCCGGTAGGGGCGTCGATTGCGCAAATGAAGGGGCAGTCGTCAGCGCGATGGAGGCTGCGACTACGAGTTGAACAATTTTCATGATTTTTCTCGAGGAAATGTCCGGTGTCTGATGTCTCGGGTCCAATGGAACTAGTTTAGATGGATGTATTCGTGAAAGTGAGCACTGCCAGAACAAATCATTGTTGTCGGTTTGTGAATTCGACGTGAGCCATTCAATTACGCGCTGATGCACGAGTACCAAAGGGTTCCCCGCGTGCATGCCCTAACCAACGATCATCGGCACTGTATGAACTTTTTCCACACATCGTTACTGCGTAACGATGACGGCCATTGCTCGTCAATTACCGAGAGTTGTTCTTCTTGACAATCGCAGGCAACACTGCTTGACGCAATATATCCATGCGACAACACATGCGACTGTTGACCGTAAAATCGAGGTTGCCAAACCGGACAAAACACCGCATTCTTGGAACGCTAAACCTGCGCTCTATCCCTGCTTCAGCCAGTTTGATTAAGCCGCACATCCCGGCTCAATTACGCCACCCCGTAACACCACGACGGTGAAGAGTTGTGGCTGCGTGCATTCGTCTACCGACGCGTACGCAAACGTCAGTTGAAGCCGGGTAGACCCCGAGCAATCGGATGCCTTCGATATAGTATTCGCGTTAATTCGACAAATTGCACTCGCGTTCAGCACAACCGCTCCACGTTGAAATGGGGCGAGTGACATTCTCGAAACAAAAGCCGCAAGATAAGACGTGCGACAAAGACCAACGACGGGGGTATCGGCCCGCTCGAAACGGGCTGCGATGTATTCGGAGTACACATGCAAATTGCCTTTTTCACTTTCAGAGATGCGCTGTTCAACGAGATGAGTCGAGCATTCGAACAGAACGGAATTGCCTGTACGCGTTTCACAGACGAGCGCTCGATGTTCCGCTTTCTCCAACATAATGAGACGGCACTTATTATGTTTGATGCGACGCAAAGTCACCTGCCGGCCCTCACTGCGATCAAGTGGCGCGCGTGCCATTTCCGTACCGACCTGCCGGTGATGATGATCGGCCGTTCGTGGAACAGCCATGCCGTAATTGAAGCATTGGATGCCGGGGTCGATGAAGTCGCCATCGAGACCGCCAGCATCGATGAGATTATGGCGCGAACCAGGCGCCTGATCATGCGTCGGCGCCCAGGGGCAATAGAACGAGTGACGGTGGCAAAATATACGATCGACAGGGCCGACCGCACTGTAAGGTTCCGCGACCAATGTGTCTATTTAACAGCGCGGGAGCTGAGCCTTGCGTGGCTGCTATTCACGAACCCCGGAAAATTAATGAGCCGAGAGCAGCTTGCGGCCGCCGTGTGGGGCAAGGGCGCGGACTTGGCTGGCAGGTCCCTCGAGCAGCACATATACAAGTTGAGGTCGAAGCTTGCGCTCGACAATCGAAGTGGACCGCAGCTGCAAACCGTCTACGGAGTTGGCTATCTCTTCAGCGAGAAGCCTCAAATCGACAACAAATTCTCTGACACTCTTGTTTCGATGGCTGCCTGATCGACGCTGGCGGTGCGCACTTCCGATTGGCACTACCCAGGACAATCGAAAGACATAGGAGAATGTTGAATATGTCGGCTACGGCTACAAGGCCATTGCCGACACGAATCACGCTGATAATGGAGAATCACACGGTTCCATTGGAAGAAGGCGCTCCAAGGTAAATTCCGGCGTTCACATCGGCGAGTTCGCACGAGCATAGCTCGCAGTAGCATCTGGCGCCAGTGCTTTATCGCCCGAGTGCTCCAACCAGCCCCCGCCGAGAGCCCGATAAAGGTCAACGATGCTCGTCCATCGCGCAAGTCGCGTAGCTACCAACTGTCGCTCGGACGAGTCTAGATCGTTCTGGGCTGTCAACACCGACAGATAACTGTCGGCGCCGTTACGATATCGTGCGTACGCCAGATCAAAGCGGCGCTGCTGTGCGTCCTGGTTGCTCCGAAGGGCGGCGATCTCATTGTCGTATGTCCCACGTGCAGCAAGGCCGTCCGCGACCTCACGGAATGCTGGCTGTAGGGTTTTCTCATAGTTTGCAATCTGTATCTGCTTCAGAACGTTTGCTCGATTCAGGTTCGCGGTATTCGCACCTCCCTCGAAAACAGGCAAGGCCACTTGCGGGGCGAAGCTCCATGCGGCTGATCCGGCCTTGAACAGGTCCCCCAATGAGGGACTCGCTGTACCGAAAGCGCCGGTGAGAGAAATCCTGGGAAAGAACGCGGCCCGCGCCGCTCCAATGTTCGCGTTAGCTGCAATCAGTTGCTCTTCGGCTTCCATAATGTCGGGGCGGCGTGAGAGCAAATCCGATGGCAACCCCGCGGGGACATCTGTTAACAGATCCTGGGCGTCGAGTGATAACCCGAGCGGGAGATCGTCCGGCAACGGTTCGCCAATTAGGAGGACGAGCGCGTTCTCAGCTTGGGCCCGAGCACGGGCTTGTGCTTCGAGATTTGCCCGTGCATGGTCTACGACACTCTGCGCCTCCTTCAGGTCAAGTTCAGAGCCAACTCCGGTGTCAAACTGAAGCTTCGTTAAGCGGTAGGATTCCTGCGCTGTCGATAGCGTATTTTTCGTCACATTCAGGAGGTCATCGTACGCAAGCAACGTTAGGTACTCGTCGGCGACCTGCGCCACAAGTGCAATCTGGATTGATTTTCTTGCCTGTGCTGTTGCAAGATATTGCGCCAGAGCTGCTCCGCTCAGACTCCGAATGCGTCCCCAGAGATCAATCTCCCAAGACGTGTTTAGCCCAACGCTATAATCCCTGGAAACGGTTCGTCCAGAGACTGCCAAATCCTTGGGCGTCCGTTGTACGTTCGCCCCGGCCGCGGTGTCGATCGCAGGAAGTGAAGCAGCCCGGGTTATGCGGTAGCGCTCGCGATCGGCGTCCACGTTGAATACGGCCACGCGCAAATCACGATTATTTCTGAGAGCGATTTCGACAAGTTTTTGCAATCTAGGGTCGGCGAAGAATTCACGCCATCCAATATCGGCCGCGGCGCGATCCCTCGCACTCCGGTCTCCACCGCCGTGACTAGGCTGCGTTGCATACACTCCGCCCGTGGGATATAGGCTCGAAGTTGGCGCGGCAGGGCGTTGGTACGCAGGAATCATTGTGCAGCCTGCCGCCATAAGCGTTCCCGCTACGATGGTTACGACAAGGGGTCTCATTAGGTTCTCGTTGATTTCGTCATCACGATGGGTAGGCGCTTACTGCTCATGCTCCTCTACGGTGCGCGTGGCCTCATCGATACCACCGCCCTGTCGAGCGAACATCGTTCGCACCTTCACGTAGAACATCGGAATCAGGAAAATCGCCAGGAACGTCGCCGTCAGCATTCCGCCGATCACTCCTGTTCCGATTGCATGCTGACTAGCGGACCCTGCGCCATTACTCACGGCAAGCGGAAAGACTCCAAAGATAAACGCGAGGGATGTCATGATGATAGGGCGCAGCCGCAGGCGCGCCGCCTCGAGTGCCGCATCAATCGGAGCCATCCCTTGCTTATCCTGCAGTTCACGCGCGAATTCGACAATGAGAATCGCATTTTTTGCTGACAGTCCAACGGTCGTCAAAAGACCGACCTGGAAGAAAACGTCGTTCTCAAGACCTCGGAGTGTCGTGGCTAGCAGCGCGCCGATGACGCCGACCGGCACGACCATAATTACAGAGAACGGAATCGACCAGCTCTCGTATAACGCCGCGAGACAAAGGAACACAACGAGAATCGACGTTCCGTAGATGATGGGAGCCTTCGAGCCAGACTGAACTTCCTGGAAAGACAACCCCGTCCACAAATAACCGATGCCTGCAGGCAATTTTTTCGCGAGCGCCTCCATTTCCGCCGTAGCCTGTCCGGTGCTCTTTCCAGGCGCAGCCTGACCCACAATCTCCACTGACGACACGCCGTTGTAACGTTCGAGCTTCGGAGAGCCGTACGCCCACCGGCTGTCAGCAAAAGTGCTGAACGGCACCATTGTCCCCGCGTCGTTACGCACATACCACCGACTCAGGTCTTCGGGCGTCCTCCGGAATGGCGCGTCAGCCTGAACATAGACGCGCTTGATCCGACCGTCGGCGTCGAGGAAATTGTTCACATATTGAGATGCCCACGCGATAGACAAAGATTGATCAATCGCCGACGGCGACACGCCAAGGGCTTGCGCTTTCTCTCTATCGATGTTGACCTCGTATGTAGACGTGTCGTTTAGGCCGTTAGGACGTACCAGCGACAGTACCGGATCCTCGGAAGCCATCCGTAGCAGTTGATTTCTGGCATCCATCAGAGCCTCATGTCCAACGCCAGCGTTGTCCGTCAACTCAAAGTCAAAGCCAGATGCCGTACCCAATTCACGAATCGCAGGAGGGTTAAACGGAATGACTTTTGCATCCTTGTACTTCGCGTAGTGTGCGGCCACGCGCCGGATCAACATGTGAACACTTTGATCTGCGTGCTGGCGCTGCTCGAAGTCCTTCAGTTTTACAAACGCAAGACCCGCGTTCTGAGCCCGTCCCGCAAAGCTGAACCCATTCATCGTAAACACCGAATCTACGACGTCCTTCTCGCTAGTCAGCAAGTAGTCGTTGATGTCTGAAAGGGTGCGTCCGGTTATTTCCTTCGTCGAACCGGGTGGGGTCTGCACAATGACGAACATGTACCCCTGGTCCTCGTCGGGAAGGAAGGACTTCGGCAACTGTATGAAAAGTGCTCCAACGCCCGCGATAACGGCGAGGTAAATTAGTATCCAGCGCCCCGAGCGTCGGATGACGTGATGCACACCACCTTGGTATTTGCCGCGACTCAGATCGAACATCCGGTTGAACCAGCCGAAGAAACCTCCCTTTTCGGTCTGGTGACCGCGCGGAATCGGTTTTAAGATCGTCCCGCAAAGCGCCGGGGTCAAAATCAGTGCAACGAGTACCGACAGGACCATTGCCGAGACAATAGTCACGGAAAATTCTCTATAGATCGCGCCGACAGACCCACCAGAGAGCGCGACCGGAACAAATACAGCCGACAGGACCAATGCGACACCGACCAGTGCGCCTGTAATCTGCTCCATCGCCTTGCGAGTTGCCTCTCGTGGAGATAGCCCCTCTTCCATCATCACCCGTTCTACGTTCTCGACGACCACAATCGCATCGTCGACAAGCAGGCCGATTGCGAGCACGAGTCCAAACATCGACAGCACGTTGATCGAAAAACCGAGCACGTTCGCGATGCCAAGCGTGCCAAGCAAAACAACAGGTACGGCAATCGTCGGGATCAACGTCGCACGCAGGTTCTGCATGAACAGGTACATCACCAGGAAAACAAGCACTATCCCTTCGATCAGCGTCTTAACGACCTCTTCGATAGATTTGTGCACGAACGGTGAGCTGTCATACGGGTAATGGACGGTCAGTCCGTGCGGGAACGATGCCGACAGCTCCTTCACCTTCGCCTGAATTGCGTTGACCGTCTGCAAGGCATTAGCGCCCGGCGCCAGCTGGATTCCGAAGCCGGCAGCGGGCTGCCCCTTAAACTTCGTATCGAAGCTGTACGTCTCGGCGCCCAGCTCAATTCTAGCCACGTCTTTCAGACGTACCTGGGAGCCATCCTGGTTGACCCTCAACTGGATGTTGCCGAATTGCTCTGGCGTTCGGAGAAGAGTGGCTGCCGTAATGGTGGCCTGCATTACCGTGTTCGTTACCGCAGGCGTGCCCCCGATCTGCCCGGCAGCAACCTGCACGTTTTGATTCGATATCGCATGCGTAACGTCTAGTGGCGTCAGCGAATAGTTAGTCAGCTTGGACGGATCGAGCCATATCCGCATCGCGTACTGTGAGCCCAGCAAACGTGTCTGTCCCACACCGTTGATACGGCTGATAGGATCAAGAACATGCGACGCGACATAATCCGTCAAGTCGACGTAAGACATGCTCCCATCATCGGATGTAAAAGCGATCCATAACAGGTAGCTGCTAGTTGATTTCGTGACTTGCAAGCCCAGCTGCTGCACGGCTTGGGGCAAAAGGGGTATAGCAAGGGATAATTTGTTCTGCACCTGAACCTGTGCAGTGTCCGGGTTTGTGCCCGGCGCGAATGTAATCGTAATCGTTGAGCCGCCCGAGTCATCGCTGTTGGACGACATGTACAGCAGATGATCGAGACCGCCCATTTGCTGCTCGACGACCTGAGTCACCGTACTTTCGACGGTTTTTGCGGAAGCACCTGGATAGTTTGCCGTGATCTGGATCGCAGGCGGTGCGATTTGCGGATACTGGGCGACTGGAAGCGCGACGATGGACGCTGCGCCGGCAAGCATCAGGATAATTGCAATCACCCACGCGAAAATCGGGCGATCGATAAAGAACGTGGACAATTGACGCTACTCCTACTCAAACGCCAGAGGCTGCAGATTGTGAGGCGGATGCACCCGGTGAAGGGCTGCGCCGGGAGACAGATTCAACGGAGGAGCCCTTCACTGTCGCCGCGTTTGTCGCCGGAACAGCCTGCACCGTCATGCCCGGGCGCACTTTTCCTGCGCCTTGTACGATCACTCGATCTCCCGGCTGCAAGCCACTGTCGACGACCCAGTCACTACCGTAAGTGCCGGCGGTGACAAGAGAGCGCTCAACCACCTTGTTATCGGCGCCCACTACGAGTACGTTCGCCCGCCCCTTCTGGTCGTGCGTGACGCCAACCTGTGGTACAAGAAACGCATGTTCGTCGATTCCTTTCTCTATACGCGCCTGGACGAACATACCAGGCAGCAGGACGCGATCGGGATTCGGAAACACCGCCCGCAACGTGACGGAACCCGTAGATTGATCCACGGTCACGTCAGAGAATTGCAAAGTCCCCTTGTGCGAATACTCACGGCCGTCTTCGAGAATTAAGGTGACTTGCGCCGCATTTGCACCGGACGTTTTTAGACGCCCCTCTTGAATCTCGCGACGAAGTTTGAGCCCGTCGAGGCTGGCTTGTGCGACATCGACATATACGCGATCCATCTCCTGAATCGTATCCATCAAAGTCGCCTGACTCGCCTGAACGTATGCGCCTGGCGTAACCTGCGATACACCTGTGCGACCTGTCACAGGTGCAACTACGTCGGTGTAGCGAAGATTGATTTGTGCCGTCTCCACTTCCGCCTTCCCTGCAGCGACATCTGCGGCCGCTGACCTCTCCGCGGATACGGCGTTCTCATAATCCTGCTCGCTAATCGCACTCGCCGCGACCAGCACCTTATCCCGCTTTGCCAAGGCGCTCGCCGTAATAAGACTTGCTTCGGCCTTGGCAAGAGCTGCCTTTGCGGCATCGACCTTGGCGATGTACGGAGCGGGGTCGATCTTGTAAAGGCGTTGACCTGCCCTTACCTCAGTTCCCTCAACAAAGTCACGGCTAAGTACAATCCCGTCTGCTCGTGCACGTACCTGTGCGACCAGATACGCACTTGTGCGTCCCGGTAGCTCAGTGAAGATGGGTACTGCTTGCGGATTCACGGTCACAAAGCCGATTTCAGGTAATTGAGGGCTTGGAACGGATTCCTTCTTTCCGCACGCGGCTAATCCAATAGCAGAAGCTGCAATCGCGATTATTAAGTGAAAACTTTGTTTAGTACGCATATGCTACATCTCTTCAGAACGGTCGTATCCTGGTCGGCGTCGCCACATAGGAACGGCTAAAGGCGCTCAAATCGGTCTTGTTATGGATCGCCGTCAGCAACGGAATCGACGTCCGTCCGCGTCGCAAGCCGCCATTGTGATCCGTGAGTCTTTTCGTAACCGCCGGGAGCGCTAGTAATGCGTAGAGAAGATTCCGAAATGCCCACCACACTCCTCGCCGAAAATTTTGTAAAAACTGCGTTGGCACACACTGGTTCGACTACCTATTAAACAATAGCCAGCCGACGGATGCATAAGTCGACAATTAGCCAACCTGAGCGTAATCTTCGGTATCGCTTCGCCTCAGGCACTTTGATATTCGGACGTCGTACCCGCCGCGCAAACCATCCGTGGTTGAAAATCGAACCTTCCTACCGTCCAGTCCGCTCTGCTTTGCGCACAGACCGGAACACCCGTGATGAAAATTCAAGCGATGCGGTCAGTTTTGCGCGGGCAATCGCTATGTCGCCCACTGTCGGGTCTTCCCCCGCCAGATAAACGAACTCGGTGCTATGAATCCCCATAACAGAAAAAACATGGCGCAGATACGGCGTCAGGAAATCAGGTTGACTCGTTTTTTCCCCAAAGCATGGCGTGCTAGACCGAACAAGCACGAGTGCAGGGCGATCTTTGAGTAGCCCAATCTTCCCCCCATTTCCTCGTTTGAACGTGCGTCCGTCACGCACAACGTGATCGACCCATACCTTCAGTGCCGAGGGCACTGCGAAGTTATGCATCGGCGTGGAAATCAGCACGCAAGCGCTTTGCTCCAGTTCAGCAATCAACTGTTCGGAATCCGGGAAGGCATCCGACGTATGCGTCCATGACTCAAATAGACCCTGTGCGTACGCTGCTGAAAGCGCGCGCAACCCGTCAGTAGCGACGTTGCGCGTCACGAGCCGGACTTCCGGGCGTCCAAACCGGAACTGTTCGATAGCCTCGCGCGCCACCTGGCCACCCAGTGAGCGCTCACCGTGCGGGCTGCATTCCAACAGAAGAAAGGTACTCATCAGTCAACCGCCTCAACAAAATGCAATCCTGTTGCCAGCAACCCTTGTCGGAAGTAAAAGCGCTGAGCAAACGCGTTAGACAAACCTGTGTCGAGCACAAGCCGATCACAGCGCAGTCGTTTCGCCTCTTCACGTACCGCTTCGATCAGTCGTCGCCCAAGGCCTTGGCTGCGCGCGCCAGCGCCTACCACCAGATCATCGATATAGACAAAGCGGCCATAGAGCAGGTTTTCCTGTAACCGATAACCCGCCAGCGCAACGATCTCTTCTCCCTGCCATGCAGCGAGCAGCCGGTAGCCCTGTTCCCGCTGCCTTCGTAACTGTGCGACAAAGGCACCCGGCCCGATTAGGTTCGGTCGCAACTCCAGCATGACGGCATAGCAGGCGATACAATCTTGATCGTTGTCGATATGACGTAAGGAGGTTAATGTCATGGCGATATCCGAGTTACCGAGCCGCAAGTTTAGAAGAAGAGTGACCTACTCAACAGGCACAAGAAATATTCAACGGACTGGGACATCGAGATGCATTTACCCGACTTCAAGTCGCTGACCGATCGTCAGTCGCCGATCTATTTGCAGTTGTATTGGCGTTTTCGAAATGCAATCGCCACCGGCAAACTGGCTCCTGGCGACCGCGTGCCTTCGATTCGAAGTCTCGCGAGTGAGCTGAATCTCGCACGCGGTACCGTCGAGGCGGCGTATCAGATGTTGAGCAGCGAAGGCTACCTGATAGGGCGCGGCCCGGCAGGCACGGTCGTGTCTCCGCAGCTTGATGGGCGCGTCAGCGCTACGACACCGGTTGGGTCGAGCGTTCTTCCCCGATCAGGTCAGATCAAACTAGCCGCCTCCAAGCCTTTGCAGTTGGGTTTGCCCGCACTGGATGCTTTTCCCCGGAAAACCTGGGTTCGGCTCGCGGGGCGAAATTTGCGCGCGATGAACGTCGCGGACATGGTCAACGCGGATCCAAACGGATATGAGCCGCTGCGGCGGGCGATTGCCGCTTATCTCGCGGTTTCACGCGGTATAGCCTGCACGCCCGATCAGGTTTTCGTAACCGCAGGATACCGCGGAGCATTGGAGCTGATCCGACGCACCTTGTTCCGACACGGCGATAGCGGCTGGTTCGAGGATCCAGGGTATCTGCACGCTCGGCGGTTCCTCGAAGATGCCGGCATGCAATTGGTTCCGTTGCCGGTAGATGACGATGGCCTAAACGTGGAATCCGGACTGCGTCACGCGGTTGACGCCCGGTTCGCAGTGGTTACGCCGACACATCAAAGTCCCTCCGGCGTCGCCCTGTCACTACCGCGGAGATTGGCGTTATTGGATTGGGCTCAAGCTCAGCGCGCATGGATCATCGAAGACGATTATGACAGCGAGTTCAGATACGACGGCCGGCCCCTCCCTCCTCTGAAGAGCCTGGACCACGCGGGCCGCGTGCTATATGCCGGCACTTTCAGCAAGGTGCTATACCCAGGATT
Organism: Paraburkholderia hospita; assembly: GCF_002902965.1. Taxonomy (GTDB): domain Bacteria; phylum Pseudomonadota; class Gammaproteobacteria; order Burkholderiales; family Burkholderiaceae; genus Paraburkholderia; species Paraburkholderia hospita. The sequence continues at coordinate 892,579 of NZ_CP026108.1, forward strand.
GCGACTGGCCTACCTGGTGGTTCCTGAGCATGAAATCGGCAAGTTCCGGAATTCGATGGCGCAACTTGGAAGCAGCCCAGTCCTTTTTCAGGCCACCGTAGCCGATTTCATGGAGCAGGGCCATTTTGCTCGGCACATCAAGAAAATGCGTTCACTTTACGCAACAAGACGCGAATATCTTGTTCAGGCTTTGGCTCAGGTGTTCGGCGATATGCTACTGGTTCCCGAACGCGCGGGGGGAATTCATGTGGTTGCACATCTAAAACCAAAGTACAACGATAAGGCATTCGCTGCCGCTGCCAATGCCAAAGGTTTAGCAATAATGGCCTTGAGTGAATGGTGCATACGCCGTCGATCCCCGGTTGGTTTGCTGATGGGATTTGCCAATATTGCCACTCCCGAGCAAGCTTTAAAGTATGTCCGACGGTTGAGAGAGGCTTTTGAACACTGATATGTGCACAAATCCCGCCGCTCATGAACAGCTTCACCGCGTGCGTCCGCCAATCCCGACGGCGAATATCCGGTGTCTAGCATGCGCTGCGCTTTCTCCGTGCCAATCGGCCGGACGTCCAGGTATCGCTCGCAGAGCGCGCCGCTATAATGAGCTTTCAGTCCATTAGGTGCCGCGCCTTCGCGCGGCTCTTGTCTCTTGCCTATGCGCTTCGACCTCGAGCGGCCCTTGCAGTCTGCCACGGCACATCGCGTCGCCGTGTTGCTGATCAACCTCGGCACGCCCGATGCGCCGACGCCTCGCGCCGTGCGCCGCTATCTCGCGCAGTTCCTGTCGGATCCGCGTGTGGTCGAGATTCCGGCGTTCGTGTGGCAGATCATCCTGCGTTTGTTCATCCTGCCGTTTCGCGGCGTGGCGTCGGCGAAGAAGTACGCGTCGGTGTGGATGCCGGAAGGTTCGCCGTGCGCGTGCATGCGCAAAAGCAGGTCGAAGGGCTGCGGCATCTGCTGCATCTGAACGACTACACGGTGATCGTCGACTACGCGATGCGCTACGGCACGCCCGACATCCCGGCCATGCTGAACCAGCTGAAGCTCGCGGGCGCCGAGCGCATCTTGCTGATGCCGATGTACCCGCAGTATTCGTCGTCGACCACGGCCACCGCATTCGACGACGCGTTCGCGGCACTCAAACGCATGCGCAACCAGCCGGAAATCCGCACGGTGCGGCAGTACGCGGATCATCCCGCGTATATCGCGGCGCTCGCGGCGCAGGTGAATCACTACTGGCATACGCACGGCCGTCCTGACTTCGCGGCGGGCGACAAGCTCGTACTGAGCTTTCATGGCGTGCCGAAGCACACACTCGATCTCGGCGATCCGTATCACGATCAATGTCAGCAGACGGCGTCGCTGTTGATGCATGCGCTCGGGCTCACGTCCGTCGAATGCCGCGTGACGTTCCAGTCGCGCTTCGGCAAGGCCGAATGGCTTCAGCCCTATACGGCGCCGACGTTGAAGGAGCTGGGCGCGGCGGGCGTGCATCGAGCGGACGTGTTCTGTCCGGGCTTCACGGCGGATTGCCTGGAGACGATCGAGGAAATCGGCATGGAAGTGCGCGACGAGTTCGTTCATGCCGGCCGGAAAGTTTTTCACGCCATTCCTTGCCTGAATGCGTCGCCCGCATGGATCGCGGCGCTCGGCGAGATGGTCGCGCAGCATCTGCAAGGCTGGCCGGTTCAGGCGGCTACGCCGCAAAGTGCGTCCGTGGCATGAAATTACGCCTCCGGCTTGCAATCTGCAATGTGCAATCGTGTGATGCCTAATGGCGTCTGGAAGAGCCTGAAGAAACGCTGATCGGCTACAAGACTTTCAGCCGGACTGGGCGCTGGACTGCGTACCCACAAATGGCTGCGGACGGCGCGCCTCGTCAAAACGCGCTCGCTGGCGACGCCGCGGAGAAAGAGCCGGCGCGAATCCGTGGCGCAACGGCGAAGCCCACCAAGGAGTGCAGGTCGGCGATCTCATCGCTGATGTGGGTCGCCAGGACGCAGAGCGGGAAGCAATCTATGACGAAACCTCGCGACGAAAAAACCTACACAACTGCGTCCACCGGACACCACTTAACTGTTACCTTGTCACAGGTGTCTGATCTACATACGCAACACATACCGTTTCGCGGTATAGAACTTTGGTAGGTCAGCGTCACTGAATGTCACCATATTCGTTACGCAGTAACGAAACGTCACGAGTTGAATTCACAACGCCGAAGGTTAGTTTCCCTGCAGACGATGGAGCCATTGCAGGCCTGATTAGCGCGTCGGATCTGGCTCCAGCGAAGATCTGTGAATCTGGGGTATTGCCATTGCAGTCTCCAGAGGATATGAATAAACCTTCAGAAGCATTTAAATCACTTGCAAGAAGCTCATGTAAGATCGTTGGCGAGAAGAGCACGCCGACCGACGAAAGCGTTCCGCCTACGCAGAGGAAGAGGAAGAGGAAGCAACATGAAAGAGTCTCCCGATATTGGAGATAGGATCACCGATAAATCGGCGCCGCCCGATGAGCAAACTCTACGCAACTGGATGGGGGCGAAGGCGTTCAAGCATTGGGCCGACCTGCAGAGCTGGATCGAGGAATCGTACCCCAGTGTTTTCACGCCAGACTGGCTCTATGGCGGCAAGAAACGCGGTTGGTCACTGCGCTACAAGAAGACCAAAGCCTTCTGCACGTTGCTTCCTGAATACAGGATGTTGTCCGTTCTTGTGGTCCTGGGACGAGCAGAGCGGGAAAAATTTGATGAGCGCCGCTATTCCTGGAGCCCGAAGTTGGTGAAACTCTACGACGATGCCCACCCATACCCCGACGGGAAATGGTTGACTGTTGCCGTCTCATCTGCAGATGATCGGCATGAGCTTATAGAGCTTGTAAGTATGAAGCGCCCTCCCCTAACGGGCGGTTAATATCGCGTAAGCGTTAAGCCCTGCGACGCTATGCGTGCAACTTCGCGCGCTCGCGGCCACGCCGCGCGTGAAGTTGGTCAATGCTTTCCCAATGCCTTGTGCGACTTGCGACAATCGCGGGCAATCGACAAATAGTCGAAAGCGGCCGCTTGACCCTAGAAGTAGCTCAGCCCCAGCGCGCCTTTGACCTCCGACAGCGTTTCTGCGGCCACCTCTCGCGCACACATCGTACCGCGGCGCAAGATTGCGAGCACCTCGCCCCGGTCTTCCTGAAGCTCGCGACGGCGCACCCGAATGGGTTCGATAAGTGACTGTAGGCGCTCGTTTAGGACCCGTTTTACCGCACTATCGCCCAGACCGCCACGACGATAGTGCGATTTGAGCTCGTCAACTTTCTGTACGTAGGGCTCAAATGCATCGAGGAACGCGAACACGACATTACCCTCTACCCTACCAGGATCGCTGATCCGCAGGTGATTCGGGTCGGTATACATGTCGCTGACCGCCTTCGCAATCTCGTCCTCAGTGGCCCCCAGAGTAATCGAGTTACCTAGCGATTTGCTCATCTTGGCTTTGCCATCGACGCCGGGCAATCGAGCAACCTGCGAGAGCACAGCTTCGCACTCGACCAGTACAGATCGGTCAACTGTGTTGTTAAAGCGGCGCACCAACTCGTTCGTCTGCTCGATCATAGGTAACTGGTCATCGCCCACAGGTACGTGCGTTGCCTTGAACGCTGTTATATCCGCAGCCTGACTTACCGGATACGTCAGGAAGCCGGCCGGAATGTCTCTCTCGAAACCCCGTAGTCGAATTTCCTCCTTGATCGTGGGGTTACGTTCAAGACGCGCGACGGTTACGAGGTTGAGGAGATACTGAGAGAGCTCCGCCAATTCTGGTACCTGTGACTGGATGAGAATGGTGGACTTCGTCGGGTCGATTCCGACGGCAAGATAATCGAGTGCTACTTCAATCACATTCTCGGTTACTTTCTGGTGTCGGCCGACGTTGTCGGTCAACGCCTGTGTATCTGCGAGAAGCAGGAACTGCCGTGCTTCATGCTGCAACTGAACCCTTGCACGCAACGACCCGACATAGTGGCCGAGATGGAGCGGCCCCGTGGTCCGGTCCCCGGTCAGGATGGTAGGACGGTTTTTATACATCATAGACTACAGCCCTATTGCTTAGTGATACCAGCCTCAGTAGCAGGCAAACTCAAACGCCACCAGGCCTGGCGGCGTCACGCGGAGCGGCCAAAGCCGCTGGAGGCCCCACTGATGCGGATGATCTCGCTCATCAGCCCGCAGTGACGGTAACGATCGTTGCCCCCTTTAACCTGTCCAACAGGTCAATGTGAAGCGGGCGACCGCCGTACCATCTCGCGAAGCCGGTTTTCACACGGTGACCGACGACGATCATGTCGGCGCTCAATCGTTCGAGCAGCTGAGGGATTGCATCTGCAGCGTGGCCAAATACAACGTGGCCACGCGCAAAAATTCCATTCGTATTGAGCTCGTCGATTGCGTCTTTCAAGTCAGACCGCGCGTTTGCTTCCATTTGCAATACCAGGAGTTCGTTCATGATACCCCCAGCCACGGCTGCCGTGCCGATGCAATCGACAACCGTGACGACATCGACAACGGCCGCAAGCGCTAAAGAAAGCGAGACACATCGAAACAAAGCGGACTTTGCTTCGGTTGTTCCATCATAGAACAGAAGTATTCTGGATACATTCGGCATTTGCAATGGAGCGCGAATCGGGTCAGTCGGTACGATGGAATCAATGCGAGGCTTATGCGCAAGGGATTCCCATGGGGAACAGCAGACTTCGGAAAAACTACAGAAAATCCACGGGAAAGGTGGTGCATCGGTGTTTCGGACTTGCCGGAATACGGAGCGACAGGCATTCGCGAATGGGCGAAAACCATTGCGAATTGGAAGCAATCGTGAGCCGGTCCCGCTCAGGTCAACCATACCCGAATGCAACCCGCGAGAAATCCGAGCATCGACAGAATCTTCAGCGCACGCCCTCGAATCCGCCGATCCGCTCGATTCGGCGATGAGCATACTTTTGTCGAATAGACCTTTGCGGAGATATGAGCGTTTGCGCGCGGCATCTTGTCCAAGCCTTCTTTTCCTTGATGGGTCGGCTATAGTATCTGGTCGCTGAGGCCGACTGTAGGGCCATGAAATGACTGTTGGGCCAGGCCATCTTTGATGTTCAGGCCATCTCCGTCAAATGTGGTACCGGTGAATAGACAAGAATGGTGGATGCACGGCTAGGGTCGGGCGAGGCAGTGCCGCAATCAACGACAGGCGAAGCAAACGCGACCGGGCGCGACCATTGCGGCCGGGGCAAGGCGTTGCCCCTCTCGAACGAGCATAACGTTCGCTGGTAACTGCCTTGACGCCCTCCCCGCGCTCAGCCTTCGGCTGCCGCGCTGTGCGCGGAAAGGACGAGGATTGCTTCTGCAAGACGGCGACGTCCCGCCGCGAGAATGTTGACTGCCGCATTGATGTCGCGATGGTGATACGCGCCATTCCGGACAGGCCCATTCTCTTATTCCAAGACCTTGGACTGTTTGCGACGCACCGCATATTCATCGCCGATAGTCTGGACGGTTTGAGAGTACCGCCTACTTAGGCATCGACCTCTAAGTTAAGGTAAGCTCGCCTCGCCTCGCACACAATACTCTTCTCATTGCAGGGCGCATCGCTCGTGTACCGTGAGGCAAGGGCTTCGCGGGCGCCAGACGCACCGCATAGGTTCCGGAGATACTTCAATGGATTTTTTTAAGGTTGCCATGACTGCCGTTTTGTTTGTTTCTGCACCCACATGGGCCGGGGACCTGACAGGGCCTCAGAATAACGCCGTTAGATCAGCAAAGCAGTATCTCAGTATGCAAGGGTTCTCACGGAACGGACTTATTCGGCAACTCTCATCGGAGGCAGGCGATGGTTACACGGTTGCCGATGCTACGGTAGCGGTGGACAGCCTCAACGTTGATTGGAACCAGCAGGCGGTGAAGTCTGCCAAGCAGTACCTCAGCATACAAGGCTTCTCGTGCAAAGGCCTCATTCGTCAACTTTCCTCAAACGCCGGAGATCGATACACCGTAAGCCAAGCAACCTACGGGGCAAGACAGGCGGACGCTTGCTAAAAGCTCTCCAGGGGCCTTACGCGATTCCTGGCGTTTGTAAAAAAGAAGCTTTCAGTTCGCGATACCTCAGCGATAAGGACAATTACATCGCGAGGATTTTCCCGACCCCGTTAATTCTGGATTCCGATCCCCTTCAGGCCCAGGTCGGTGCCGACCGACCGTTCAATCTCGCCGGTCGCAGGCTTCGGTGTCTTCTCGCGGCGGCGAACGTCAACTTCCGTACAACCGAATGCAAACAACAACCGGGAGCGGCCCTCCGATGCGTAGTCGTGCAATGGCCCTCTCGAATCTACCACGGCAATTCGTGGCGTTAAGCTGCAAAGCGAATGCGTTAGTACGTGCATGATGTCAGTTACAGTAAGCCTGATTGAACCGCACCCTAGACATGTCGTCGCTCTGGAAGTTTTCGTCTCCCGTGCTGAGCAGATCGTGAGGATCGAAAAGCCCGAGACGGCACCGACAATGTTCACGACCCATACCGCACTGCACAAAACTGTCGATTCCCGCGCGTCGTTCGAGGTCGCTGCGTACACCGCGCAGGTTCGCATCAGACACGGTCTAACAGACTTTCGAGATCGCACGGTCGACGGGGATTCCTGCGTCCGTACGTTCAGGATGGTTTGCGCGCCCGCGATACGAATCCTCACGTGTGAGAATGCCGCGCTGCGTCCCTCTCAGCGCGATTGCGACGCGCATGGGATCGACGTGCATAGCGGGCGCTTGAGCGTCAGGTCGCCTCGCGGATAGGAGCCCGCTATCTGCTGCGAAAGCTGCACCGAGGTATCCAAAAGTATGAGCGCTGTATGCCCACGTAAGATTGCACTGAACCGTTCGTACAATGGTTTTCTTTGGGTCGGCGGCCTACCATGATCTCACGGATCTATACGATCCCGTTAGACTGCAGTTATACGACGTGCGTGGGAAGAGCATTCGTTCGTGTGCCGACCAAGAGTTGTATTGGCGGACTTTGAACCGCATGGGTACGATCGGATTTGGCGGGAACGACCGGCGTCTTCTACGCACGATAGAAAAAACCGCTGACCAGGTGGCTCTCGGCGGAAGGAAGGGAGGCTGTCCATGAAAAGGCGCAAGATTTTCACCCTGCTGTGTCCGTGCGGTCACCGCGGCTTTATTGTGGAAAGCAGGGATAACACAGTAATGCCACAGTGGCATTTCAATTTCCTCTGCGGTCTTTCTCATGTGGGAGAATACGAAGGACTTGATCCGCTGTTCGCGGATGCCACACCTGCGTGCCTTTCCTGTGGACAATCATTGGGACCGGAGCACATCGTGGCGCGAATAGACGAGCCCGTCACGGAAGAGCAGTCGGAGAGTACACGCAGTTTCTAGCGCAATGGATACTTCGCTGGAAGCAAAAGTCCGGTGATCACATCGATCACGAATGCCGCAGGTGCTTGCCATGTACATCTATGCGATCCGTTATCGGGATGTCCACGTTGAAGGGAAACTAACAGGCAGCATCCCGCGCTTTTATTGACTTATACAGGCAAGGCCGAATCCTTTTCCTGCAGGAACTGGATAAGGTCGTGACGGCTTGGAGTGGTGTACATGCCGCAAAGACGAACGGCTGGAGTTGTCCGACCGCACTCATTCACAGAAGGCGCCCCAAAAGCTACGGTTGGAGATTTCAGGCAGCTTTACAGCAAGCCCACGTGCACTTGCCACAATCTGCCACTCACCCAAGCCGTACAGCGGCCACTCGAACGGCTGGTCTTCTCCAAAACGTGCGGGATACTCTAGAGGGTGTTAGGTACTTTGAAGGGCTGGAACCACATGCACAAGCATAAGCATGGCGAAGACTACAAAATGAAGTCCGGCAAGCGTTTCGGGCAGACGTTCGTAATCCCGTGCAAGACGGCGGAAGCGGTTGAGCCAGCCGAAACTGCGCTCGACCACCCATCGACGGGGCAACAGCACAAAGCCTTTTTTTGCTTCGTCCAGCTTGACCACCTGCAGCTCAATGCCTTGATCACGTGCTGCCTGTGCAGGCTCTTCACCGGTATAGCCCTGATCCGCAAACGCCACCTTGACGGTTTCTCCCGTGACCTGCTGCACCTGACGTGCAAGTTCGGCCACCTGCGCACGCTCCTGTTCATTGGCCGGCGTCACATGCACCGCCAGCAACTGTCCCAGGGTATCCACCGCAATATGAACCTTGCTGCCGCGTTTGCGTTTGTAGCCGTCGTAACCCGCGCGCGGCCCGCTCTCACAGGTGGACTGCAACGTGCGCCCATCGAGGATGACCGCGCTGGGTTGTCCCTGACGCCCTTGCGCCACACGAATGATCGACCTCATGTCACTGACGATGTCCTCAAAGCAGCCCGCGCGAAGCCAGCGCTGGGTTTGCTGGTAGACCAGTTCCCAGGGTGGAAAGTTGTTGGGCAGCAGACGCCACGGCGCGCCAGCGCGCACAATCCAGCGCAGCGCGTTAAACATCTCGCGAAGCTCGTACTTTCTTTGCGGCGCATCTTTTTCCATCAACGTCAGATACGGTGCAACGAAGCACCATTCTTCGTCTGACACATCGGTTGGATATGGTTTGCGTCTTTCTCTTGTCATTCCTCCAGGATACCAGGTTCTACAAAAAGTGCCTAACACCCTATAGGCGTACTTGTCGGCCATTGCCGACGTTGGGGAGGGCTGGGTTCTACGTCGGCAAGGTGGCAGATTGCTGACGCTGCCGGCGTCGAGCAGCCGAGCGGTAGCTTCCTGCATCAGCGAACTCACGCTCCCAAGCCACAATCTGACCGACCATAGTTGGCGCGAGCCGCGGAAACCGGCGACCCGAGCACAACTGCCGACTATTTGCCTGCGGCTACAGCTGCGTCCTCCACCCACTTACCGAGGTAATCCCTACCGTTGCCGTTGTTCCACAGGTAGTGGTTGTACCCCTTGACTCGCAGACTGCAGCACTCAGTGGTGTTCCCGTTCAGATCCTTGATCTTGCTGACATCGATGGTCAGGATTCCATTTCCCCGAGCGATACTCTGGTCAATCTCGTACGTGACCCATCGACTCTTGTTCGTATTCGCGCCGACCAGCACCACCGTGACTGTCGTTCCGTCGAGCTGCTTGTCAATCCATGCTTTGATGGCACTGTCACCCTTGCGCTCGACCTCTTCAAAGTCCGCCTTATCGATGAACCCCGACTTGATTGCACCCGTGATGACATTACTATTGCGCACATTCATGGCGCGCTGGACATCGTCATACTTGAAGCTGAAGAAGACTTTTCTTGCCATTTTTTGTCCCTAGACGATACTTAGAAGTTTCAACACAATTCCCGTGGCGGCGTCGAAATCTGTCTTGTCGTCGCCAAGAGCCTGCAAGAGCGGCAGTATTTGAGCGCCGTTTTGGTGCTTGGTTGGATCAAAAGCTGCCAGCACCTCTTCCCAAATCCTTAGGGTTATCGAGCCGGTAATACCGACAGGGATAACGAAGACACCTTGCTCGCGAGCAATGTCGAATTCCTCGCGCATTCCGTTCGACTCGACAACGGTATCGTCTTGCAATTTGTTTCCAAATAGGAAGATAGCGATGCCCGCATGGTCAATCATCCTATGGCGATACTCTCGCCACAGTTCTCGGAGCGGCCGAGTTCCAGACTGAGTCTGGGGAAACGGTCGTAGAACCAACCGCTCGCTGTCGAGGCGCCCTCCGTTCATGATGGTCTGCTCAAGGACGCCCGTGATGACCGCGCTGCCGACACCGAGACCAAACCCCGAGATGACCCGGAAGTCGGCATTGCTGATTTCGCGACTCAGGTTGTACACAAACTTCTCAGCCTCGGGCTGGGTCCACGGCGAGTAATCGTGTGCGGCTCCCGAGATAAAAATCGTTCGCCGTTTGTGCTTGTCCTCAACAGCTTTCAGGATAGTCGTTATATCAGCGTACTCGTCAACGTAGGTGGTTCGAATACCAACGCGCAACAGTTCTCCTTCGAACAGCTTCTCTTTCCGCTGCCTATACTCGAAATCAGCCTTGCTTTCACCCTCATTTTGGCTTACGCGCCGCAGAATGCAATGATGCTGTCGCTGGTCCTTTCCATACTGGATTCGGACACGGCTGAGGATGTATTCAAGATTCGGGTCGGTAAAACTGAACCCCAAGAACAGGAAGGTCTTTGATACTAAGTCGCCGCTCAATGCAGTAATGAACGGCTGCATTGCAAGGTGGTAGCGCTCGTAATCATCGCGAATCAGCACAGCTTCCGATGCGTGGTCGGCGTCACCGTGCATCTTGTAGACAATGGCGTCTCGGTGGCGACGCGTCGTCGCCAGCTGCTTGACCGTGTACTTAACGTCAGGAATTTTTCCGTTCGACTCAAGAGACGATTCGATAAGCTTGTCGTAATTTGTTGTCCAGAACGTATAAATCGGAAGCCTAGCAAGAATGCGATGATTCTCCGTCGGCGCGAGATCCGTAGAGAATTCCGTCACCAGAAGCTGGTTGAGCTTTGCTCGATTCGCGTGGTTGACGTTTGTGTGGTACTGCGCCAATGTGACAAGATCCCATTCTTTTTCCACATCAAGATCGAGGTCGTCTGCAATCGGCTTTAGCAAAGTTTTCCAATCGACGTATCCTGCCCCGCGGGAAAATCCCGCACCAGCGAATATTGCGAGGTTTCCTTCTTCGAGCTCTTTCGAAAGGGCCTCCACTAGCTTTATTTGTTCTCGATGCACATGTTCCCCTATTCGTTGCTTTTCTTTGCGCCGTGGTCGACACTCCGCTCACCGCGAAAATTAGACATGTTTCCGCGTTCCGACTCGAAAGCAAGTGTAACATTTGCCGCCTGAAAAATTGCGCCCCCAACCTGCCCCTCAAGCCTCTCTTTATGACAACCAGCGGGGAAGTTAGGAAAATATCCAATTCGCATGTGTATGATGCTGTCGGTCACGCAGTCCGAAGCCATTTTCGCGGCACTGAATGTTGTGAGCCGATCGGCACAATAGTGACCAACGTGCTGCACAGCCACGTAGCCACGCGGATGCAATCCGTTCGATCTTTTAACCCAACAGCTTCTTGAGGTTTTCCCAGTTCCATGCGTACAGCCGACCGGCATTCGGAACCGCGGTGTAGTCACCGTCCTTATAGCCGATGACCTGCACAATCTTGACGCCCGCTACACGCGCCATCGCCACTTCCTTGAGAACGCCTTGCGCTTTGTGCGTCTTGGGTCCAACCATAACAACGACGATGTCGGCCCGGCTAATTGCCGCACGCGCCTTATTTTCCCAGTCGTGCTCAGGAGCTGCCTCCCTTAAAGAGTGGTCGATGACCTCGAACGGAGAGTCCTGCAGCTTAGCCTGTCCAAGAACAAAGTCTTTTAGCACCCGATCGTTGTCAAAGTCGAAACTCACGAATATGCGCGTCTTTGCCACGTTTTCCCTCTTGAGTAGGGTCCGGGCGAAGTGCGCTGCGATTCCGCCCAACAACAAGCCACCCACCCCGGGAGCGATGGTGTTCCCAAGCAAAGCGGCGCCCGCGCCAACGGCGATTGCCCCGCTTGCCGATAAATCAGAATGATGGATCCTACAGAAGTCGCTTTCTGCCAACGGCTGATTGAGGCAGCGACGTCCGGATTTGGTCGTTGAGTTGCAGCGTCTCATTGTTCTTTTGCGCCAGCTTTTGTTGCGTATTGCAACTGATTGCAATAACCCGGAAATGATGTAGATCGACCTCCCGTGATGCGGCCTTGGGAGCCCTATTTTGCGACTCTAGCACGATTTTTGTTTGAATCAGACGGGGAGACGTGTTCTCGCAGATATCTTATTGCGGGCAAATGTTGCCCGTGCACGACGGGCGACTGGGACCAACTCGAATGATCGCAGACAGGCGGCGTTGTTCGCCACGGGCCATACGACCCACGAGCAACCTATAGCAGCCTTTGCCCAGCATTCGGCCAATGTCAGCAATGGCCGACGGTTTGACCTTCAGCGAAAGTTCGTTGACGAAATTCCACACAAAGTTCACCTCGCGTGCAAGCTCGCGCAAGAGCGCGGCATGCTTGTCTTTCATTTTGAAGCGCAGTACGCGGGTCGAGAAGGTCATGGGCCGACACGGTCAATTCTTCCGTATAGGCACACCTTCAAATCCTTCGAAAAAATCGCGATATTGATGCTTCGCTGTCAACAACCGCCTTTTATCCCCGGCTTGTTAAGCTCGCTGAAGCTGCCTCAGGTCGCCGCGGATGTTGATAACGAACCGCCATGCAAGACCTTTTAAGAAACGCGAACATGACGGGTGGGGAAGAAGAAGGAAAAGCGTTACGCAGTAACGATCATGCCGATTCCACGCCAAGGGTTTACGCCAGTTAAAAAAGAACTCCCTACGACGCAGACTTTGCTCGCCGTTTCGATTCAAAAGTAAATCGAGGGATCAAATGAAAATAAACGGGGCGGTCATCAAGGAACAGGGGATCACATTCGCCATTGTGATCGTTAAGGCGTCCGCTCTTCAGACGGCAATGAGCGCGACCGAGGCTCGGAAAGCTTTCCAGCCACTCTTTCCAAGACTGCCGCTTGTGCTTGCGGCACAAGACTCCCGCGGTAGATTCGAGTATCAGGGTCGAAATGATCTGGTTCGATTCCTTGCGTCAATAGACGCGGATCGTATTCCTTGGAAGGAATACACCATCTTTTTATAACCTTCATTGATGGCCACAATCTGCGAATAAGTACACCGCTTTTAGAAGGAAACATATATGGCAAAAATCGGGGACATCTTCAAACCAGGTGATACAGTGCCTCATTCAGGAATCTACACCGTCACGCACGACAATCAACACACGCAGGCGCATGACGTCACTTGCGTGTATGGGAAGAGATTTCCACCGTGCAAGGGCTGCGGCGCGCATCCGCGCTTCAAACTCAAGTACGTCGCTCAGCACATCGAAAGCAATGACTTCTTCAAGTAGTGGATAGCAGCCCCGGAAGCACTTTGCTTCAGGCAGTTTCCACTATCTGGTCGCTGCAAAAAAGACACAATAGAGATCTCCGCAAGAAATTCGTTACGGCGTAACGAATACACCAAGTAGCCCCGATATCTGCAGACCGACTGGCCGGACCGCATCAGAAGCGCATACCGGCGGGCGCTCTCCCATCGCGACCGTCACGCCTCGCTACCGTTTCAAGTCGTGCACCGCCGTATCATGCGGTGCACGTCCAAAATGCACTGCGTAATATACGTGCTCTCATAAGGTCATTCCCGGTACCGTCGATAACGAGGCGAAAATTAAAGCTCAGGTTGAACTTCTCCTGATGCACGAAGAAAAAGCGGGCGAGATTCTCGAGGCGAACGTTAATGCATCTTACTAAAGGCCAACGGGATGTCATGCGTGCCGACGGCCATCTGCTGGTGGTTGGCGGTCCAGGATCAGGCAAGACAACTGTTTCGATCCTGAAAGCCGCAAAGGTCGCCGGGAGCGAACTGGCGGCAGGACAGAAGATCCTGTTTGTCAGTTTTTCGCGGGCATCTCTCGTGCGCGTTGAAGAGGCCATCGAACGCCAACAGAAGATGGCTATGGAAGAGAAGCGTCGCCTCGACTTCGAGACGTACCCTTCATTCTTCTGGCGTATTCTGAAGACTCACGGGCATCTCATCGGCCTACCAAGACGAATCGGTGTTCTCACTCCACCTGCAGAAGCCATTGCGCTCGCAGACATCCGTGCGCGGTTTCCGGGAAGAAAGCTGACAGATGGACAAATAGAGGCGAAGCGCCTCGCTGAAGAGCGAGAGCGCGCACGTCTGGCAATAGACGAAGGACGCGTCTGCTTTGATCTGTTTGCAACGTATGCCGGTGACATCCTGTGTGGGAGCGAACGCGTGTCTCGCCTCGTAGCCGACATGTACCCTGTCGTCATCCTTGCTGAATTCCAGGACACAAACAGTGCCCAATGGCGGGTAGTACGGGCGCTCGGCCGGCATTCCCGACTCATAGCACTTGGCGATCCCGCGCAGCGAATCTACGACTGGATCGGCGCGGGTTCGGGCCGCCTTGATCAATTCCGGAAAGTCTTTAATCCAGTTAATGTCGACCTGCTGTCCGATAATCATCGCAGCAGTGGTACGGAAATCGGTACGTATGGTGACGACCTCCTGACCGGGAGAATCTGCCAGAAAATCTACGAAGGCGTCACGGTCCGGTATTTCGAGCCGTACATGGCTCCGGCTATCGCAATGCTCGTAGCGGCTACCTTCGCCGCGCGGCAGCGCCTTGTAAACCGAGGAACCACGGAATGGTCACTGGCAATTCTGGTTCCCACAAACAAGATGACGCAGCTTGTCTCAGATGCTCTGCGTCTGCCTGCGGCTGGGATGCCCGAGATCTCGCACACCGCGGTAGTCGAGATGGAAGCCGCCATTCTTGCGGCAGACGTCATCGCGCTACTGATGCAGCCTGCTTCAAGTCCCCGTCACTTTGCACGGTTTGTCGATCTACTTAGCCACTATTACCTCGGTAAAGGAGGTGACGAGCCGCGACACGAATCCCTCAATGAAGCCGCACGCTTACGCAAGGGATATGAGGAACTGTTTGTCGCGCAGGCTAGCGGCAAGATGATTCGCAAGAACAGCATCATCGTTAACGTTCTGGCAGTGTATGACCAGGTTCGTTCGTTGAAACTGACGGGTGACCCTGACGCTGACTGGCGTGCGATCAGACGCGTGCTAGAGGGAGGCGCGTGTAAGCGCCTGCGTGAAGTGGCCGAAGACGTAAGGGGTATTAGCCTACTCCAGCATGGCACCCAGTTGCATCAGACCCTTTCGCAAGACTGGAGGAACAATGGCGGATACTGTAACGCCCTCGATATCGCGAGGGAGGCCTTCATTCGACAGCATTTCTCAACTGACGCGAAATCCGAGTCGGGTATCATCGTAATGAACATGGACAAGGCAAAGGGAAAGCAGTTCGACGAAGTGATCATCTTCGAAGGATGGCCGGTGAGCCGTAGGGGACTGCCGCCCTTCAATGGCGACAGAATTGTGCGCCTCAATTTACGAGAAAACATTGATGAGCTGGCCCGTCAGTCGCTCCGCATCAGCGTCACGCGCGCGAAGCGCCAGGTAACGATTCTGACGCCGCGAACCGATCCTTGCGTGCTGCTTGCGAGCGGATCCATGAGCCGAATCTGAAGCATTTTGAGGCGTTCGAGGACTGGCACACGGGACGATAGACGTCGGTTTCTGGCTTGCAAGGCGCACCGGTTCTACTGACCAAAAGAGGGGCGCGCGCTGCATCCCAATCACTTTAGCGCCCGCCCGCCAGTATCCGGGGCACCGTGAGAATACTTCGAATGCATATTGTTGGTAGTTGGAGAAGGCGGCCGTAGGTCTGCTGGTACTGCCCTTGGGAGCCTATGCGCCCCTGCCCGCCCAAGGCTACACTTGGGTCAGCCGGCAGACTTTTTTGCCGCGAACCGCACACGCACACATAACGTCAATCCCTCTCCTTAAGTCTCGACCGCGCTGGCATTCAGCACTTGCCGCGCCCCACATATCATGACCGATTCGATTCACGACGCTCACGACATCCAGACTGTCCGCACCTGGCTGCAAGACTTTCAGACAAGGATCGCCGACGCGCTGGGTGGGTTTGACGGCACGCCGCTCGCCACCGACAGTTGGCACCGCGCGCCCGACGAGAACCTGCGCGGCGGCGGCTGCACGCGCATTCTGGAAGATGGTGCGTTCTTCGAACGCGCGGGCATTGGCTTCTCGGACGTACAAGGCGACGCGCTGCCCGGCTCGGCGAGCGCGCTGCGTCCGCAACTGGCAGGGCGCGGCTTCGAAGCGATGGGCGTGTCGCTCGTGTTGCATCCGCGCAACCCGTACTGTCCGACCGTTCACATGAACGTGCGCCTCCTGGTCGCGACGAAAGCGGGCGAAGCGCCCGTGTTCTGGTTCGGCGGCGGCATGGATCTGACGCCCTACTACGGGTTCGAGGAAGACGCGTGGCATTTCCACCGGGTCTGCCGCGACGCGCTGCAACCGTACGGCGACGACCTCTACCCGCGCTTCAAGCGCTGGTGCGACGACTACTTCTTCCTGAAGCATCGCAATGAGCCGCGCGGCATCGGCGGGATTTTCTTCGACGATTTCTCGGAGCCCGGCTTCGACAAATCGTTCGCGATGGTCAAGAGCGTTGGCGACGCGTTCCTGAATGCGTATCTGCCCATCATCGAGAAACGCCGCGACATGCCGTACGGCCAACCCGAGCGCGACTTCCAGGCGTACCGGCGCGGCCGTTACGTCGAATTCAACCTCGTGTTCGACCGTGGCACACTGTTCGGGCTGCAAAGCGGGGGACGTACGGAATCGATCCTGATGTCGATGCCGCCTGTCGTGAAATGGCGCTACGACTGGCAGCCCGAGCCGGGTACACCGGAAGCGCGCCTATACAGCGACTTTCTCGTGCCGCGTGAGTGGGTCTGACGCGCTCCGTCGCGCTACCCTCGCTCCAAGCGCCAGGGAAAAGGACCACAACTGAATGCGAACCGCTCAATCCGTCGCTCTGAAACGGGCATTGCGCCGCCGCGTCGGCATACTCGACGGCACACACTCGATCTGACCGAACTCGTGCTGATGCCAGCCCATCAGCCGTGGCGGAAAGCACATGTGCCGGCGGCCGCGTACCGGCGCGTCATGACCCGCGCAACCGCCGCGTCGCTGACGCTGCTGGACGTGACACTTGGCGAGCGCGGCGGAAAAGAAACGTCGATCTCCCTGCTGATCGGCGCGGCCCAGCCAGTTCGGCTCGACACCTGGCGCGACAGGCAACAACTGTTCGACTACGCGCATATCGCGGCGACGAAGCGTCCCAGTCTCGACTTCACGGCCGTGACGCCAAGCAGTAATCGAGGCGATTCCGCAGCGGTCGGCGGACACGAACATGAGTGATGGGCTGAGAACCGCGTTGGCAGCCCTGTTGTGCAGACAACGCGCATAACGAGCGCTTCACGCGATCCCTTCCGTTCGGAGTGCCGCCTTCTCAGCGTTAGCGCAACTTCCAGCGTTTTTTCTTTCTCATCCGCAGCGACTGCCCGCCAGCCGCCAAAAAAGTTAACAGAAGGCTAAGGGGCATCGTTCGCGCGTAAAAATAGCCCTGAGCCAGGTCCACGCCCGACTGACTGGCCGCCTCATGATGTTTCACACTTTCAACGCCCTCGGCAATTACCGTCGCTCCCGAAGGACGAACCGCGCGGACCAATGCATTCAGGCGCTGCCGACGCTCTTCCTCGTCGAGCGTCATGATGCGCCGGTCGAATTTAACCTGCTCGAACCCAAAAAATTCAAGCAATAACGGATCCGGCGGAGCGTCGTCAATATCGGTAAGCGCAAACCGCACGCGCCTTGCTCTTAGCGCGGCGACTGTTCCCTGAACGTCGATCGTCGGCGCCGCGCCACGGTGCTGTGACATGTTTAGCACCAGTCGGGGAAGGATCGCCTTTGCAGAGCGGGTGACATCCGACGCGAAGCCTCGGCTTTCGACATGATCCGAGTAAACATTTACGCCGATGTAAAGCGCACTGTCTGCCGTCGGCTCTGCGAGCTCCCGCGCCACTGTAGACAGCACGAAGCGGGTAAGCCGCGCGATCAATCGAGTTTTCTCAAGGATCCGCATGTAGTAGGCAGGTCCCTTGAGGCCATGCTCTGCATTCGTCCATCGGAGCATCGCCTCAACGCCGACGCATTTACCGTCGTGCAGGCTCATCACCGGTTGATACTCCAGGCGAAACTCCCCTCTTCTCAAGCCAGCCTCAGCTGCGCGGACGAGCCGAGCCTCAGGTGCGAGGCGTCGCTTGTAGAAAACCCAAATGCCCAAGCTGAACAAGCCGACCAATGCCAGCCACAAGACTATCCACAACGCGAACCAAGGTGATAGATGAACGTCCTGGCCCGGGTTTCCTTTCGAGACCGGAAGAGTCGGGTGCAATTCGCTTTCCGATATCTCGAGCGCCCTCTGCGTTTCATTGCCGGTTGGCGGAGCCATATCACAAGGATGAGATGTGCTGCATCCAGCAGTATCCGGCAGATCGATACTGTCCGAGGGTTCGGTGGCTGCAGGTGCGCGAATATTCGTATCAGGCGCGGCGAATGGGGACCAGCGGACACCACTTGCTGCTCTCGAGAGATCGGAGGGAGCGGCGGTCCGGTCAGGCAGCCGGAAGAAAGATTGGACCGCCGGCGCAAAGCATCCCACCCGTGGCGCCACCGCTACCGACTCTAGTGGCCCCTCCAACGTTGCAGACGGCGTCACTGATGCGGCAGGAGATGTGCATGCAACGGAAAATCGAAACGACTCAACAGCGACGTGATCTGGGCCACTAGAGACCGCCCGTATAACGTCGTCCCGGGACTGCTGACCGGAGACGGTGGTCACCGCTGGCTTCACGGATTTCGCCAATGTTAGCAAGGACACAACAAGCACCAATGCCGCGGCATGGATTGAGTATCGCGCGACCGAACGATGACGACCGCTCAACAAATGCCCTCCTTCCACGGAATGTTATGGGATTTCACTGCTCCCGAGGTGCTGACTGATCCAGATGTTATGTTACTTATGAATTAGATTGCTTACTGACTAGATTCACGAACTGTTACTGCCTAACACTTCGTGACGATTCTGCATAACGGCGCACACATATGAAAACAGGTGCGTAGCAGAGCCGTCAGAAGCACGTTCTTCGCCAGCCACGTTATCGATGCTGTGATGTGTTTCAGTCACGTGGCATTCGTGCTAGACGACACCCGGTGGATTCTGATCGCCTCGAAGATCACGAAGACCTGAGAACTGGATCTGGTCGTTGGCTGAGAGCTAGCTCTTGATTACATCCGCTACAACATGCGTTGTATTGGAAAGCTTGAACGCTGCAACAGCAACCTTTAGTTTGGCCGCCTGTTCCTCAAGCGACTGAGCTGTCGCCGCCGCCTGCTCGACGAGTGCAGCATTCTGTTGAGTCATATGATCCATCTGATTGACAGCCTGGTTGACCTGAACGATGCCATGACTCTGCTCTTCCGACGCACCAGCAATTTCGCCGACGATTTCCGAAACACGCCTAATCGCATCTCGGATGCCACCCATCGCGGTGCTTACTTCGATCGCCTGTTGCGACCCGTCCTGAATCGTGGCGACGGATGACGCAATAAGCTCCTTGATTTCTTTTGCCGCAGACGCAGATCGTTGAGCCAGACTTCGGACCTCACTAGCTACGACCGCGAAACCCCGCCCTTGTTCACCGGCGCGAGCAGCTTCGACAGCCGCATTAAGCGCAAGAATGTTTGTCTGGAATGCAATCCCTTCAATCACGCCAGTAATTTCGGAAATTTTATTCGAGCTACCGTTGATTCGCTCAATGGTCGCAACCATCGCTTCTACGATATCACCACCCGACCCAGCGATTTCAGTGGCGTCTACAGCCAGTGCACTCGCCTGGCGGGCATTATCCGCGTTTTGCTTCACCGTCTCGGTCAGCTGCGTCATACTCGCCGCGGTCTCCTCCAATGAGGCCGCTTGTTGTTCAGTCCGTGAAGATAGGTCCAGATTGCCCGTTGCGATTTCTCGCGTCGAGATAGTGACGGATTCGGCCGACACATGTACTGCGGACATAGTCTCCTCTACGCGACGCATTAACTTATCGAATGCGACGGCCGCGCGACCAAATTCGTCCATTCGGGGACTTGACGATCGCTTTGACAGATCGAGAGTTGTTGCGATTTCCTCGAATTTTCCACCCATGCGGTTAAGCCCGACGCATACGATTCGGTGCAGATGCGCGCCGCAGTAGATCGCGACAGCGCAACCTGCTAACGCCACTCCAATCAGGCCGATCAGAGAGAATCGGTATGACTGAGGCGCGCTCGCCTCCAGGCGGAACAGAGCGGTTGTCGCCCCTGCTCCGATGACGAGCATCAGTGTTGTCCAAATGCCAAACGCAAGCATTAACTTGAGCCTGATTGTGAAGACGAATTTCTGCACTTCGTATCCTTTCTTATTTACGACGCGACCGCGTGGAGAATATTCGCACCAGACGTGAGGCTTCGACGGGGCTAATTTTATTCAAATCGCTGGTGCTGACCGCATTTTCCTGCACTGTCAGCGTTTAGCGCGCTTTGGTTGGTATTGACGCGACGAGTCTTACCGTAGGAATTTGCGCCGTCGCCCTTCAAATTACGGCAGCGGTTCTATGCATCCTTATACGCGTTTACCCCTGAATCGATCCGACTGTTCTGATTGGTAAAGCGCCACTAATTCTTAGACCATGTCCACAGGCGCGGCGCTACGGGAAGTTAGTTGATAGACCTAAAGCCGCAACTCGAAGGCCGCGTTGCAGTGCTGTGGAACGTTGACGTTAGTACGCGCGCGAATTTTCCCTATAACCATGATTCGTCGCAGCCGTTGCGTTACTGTCTAACACTTCCTATGGCGGCGCTTCCTGCCTGTGCAAACCGACCGAAATATCGCGATCGCATCACGCGCGATCGCATTGCGCCGACATGACGACTGGAGCAGACTCATTCAGCAACACGCATGGGTGTGCACCGCCAACCTGTGAGCGGATCGCCCGGATGGCGCGCGCGTCGGGCAACGCTAGACCCCTCGCACGAGGCAACTGATTAGACGCAGTCGCGGATTGCATACGGACTGGTATCTGATGCTGCCGCTCCTTATTTAGGGGACGCGGCAGCGCGGGCTACTCAGGCAATACCGCCACCGCCTTGATCTCAACGATATAGCCCGGTGTGCCGCCCAACATATGCGCGCCGACGGCCGTCCAGGCCGGTAGCGGATGCGCTGTTAGATATCGGTCGCGCACCTGCATAAACAGCGGCAAGTCACGCATGTCCGTATGAAAAGAGGTTATCTCAACCACGTCGTTCATCGATGCACCTGCTGCCGACAGTACAAGCTTGAGATTCTCGAACGCCTGCACTGTCTGGGCTTCACGGCCTTCGACGAGTTGCATGTCGGCGTCGCGACCAATCTGGCCGGACACATAAATGGTGTTGCCAGCCTTGAGCGCAGGTGCGTAGCGAATCTTCTCGTACACTGCCTCCATTCCCTCAGGGACAATGGCTTTTCGTTCGTTCACAGAATGGGTCTCCTATATGTGAATATTAATACGTCAGCCGTTATCACCACCTGCGACCGGCAGGACCGCGCCAGTGATGTAGCTTGCTTCATCGGATGCGAGGAATAAAATGGGAGCGACCTGTTCGTCGACTGTGCCGTAACGCTTGAAGAAGGCAGATTCGGTCACCTGCTTTACTGCTTCACTCATCCAGACCTTCTCCTTTTCGTTGTCGCCAGCGGCATTGCGTGGGACACGTCGCGGCGGCGCCTCCGTCCCGCCCGGCGCGGCTGCCACTACGCGGATGCCGTGTTCCGCATACTCCATCGCCAGTGACTGCGTCAGCGCATTCACACCGCCCTTAGCTGCAGAATACGGCACCCGACGGATCCCGCGCGTGGCATTCGATGAGACGTTGACAATAGTTCCACCTCCGCGCCTGAGCAAGTGCGGAAGTACGGCATGGCATGCATACAGCGTCGGCATTAGGGAGCGGCGGATTTCGGCATCAATCTGCGCTGGTTCGAACTCGCCGAACGGGCGCATACGAATTGCACCGCCTACGCCGTTAACCAGGATATCGATGCCGCCAAACGTGCGCGAGGCGAACGCCATCGCAGACGCCGCTCCTTCGTATGTCTCGAGGTCAGCCACGAACCCTGCCGCTTCCGCTCCTTTCGCCTCCTCAGCAACTTCACAGACGAAGTCTGCGCGGTCGACAAGCACCACTCTGGCTCCCTCAGCAGCGGCACGAAGTGCCACACTGCGACAGATGCCTTGCGCGGCGCCGGTAATCACCATGACTTTGCCTGCAAAACGATGGTTGTTCATACGGTTCTCGGTGCCACGTTGGGGGTGAACTTCTCGTAACGGATACTGACCGGCTTCACTCCGGTATCGTTCGAAATGCTTGCGCACCGCGTCGACCATCGGCGGTGGACCACACAGATACACGTCGACTTCACCATCGTTCAGCGTTTCGGCCGGCATGTGTTGCGTGACCCAGCCCTTGCGCGGATGATTCGAGTTGGCGTCTGCGACGACCGTGCTGTATGTGAAATTCGGCAACTTTCCCGTGTAAGCCTCAATCGTTTCGACCTGCACGAGGTCGAGATCCCGGGTCACGCCGTAAATGAGGTGAACTTTCTGCTGCGAATTTGCGCGCGCCAGCACTTCAAGCATCGACAGGAATGGCGCCAGCCCAGTACCACCAGCGAGGAACAGCAGCGGCCGCTCCACCGTGCGCAGATAAAAGCTTCCCAGCGGTCCGGTCAGCGCCACCTCGTTGCCGGGTTGTGCCGATTCGAGCCACGTGCTCATCACGCCACCCGGAATCTTCTTGATCAGGAAGCTGATCTTCGACTCGCCGGGCGCCGACGAGAACGAGTACGAGCGATGCTGGCCGCTGCCGGGAACATCGATGTTGACGTACTGGCCAGCCAGGAACATGGGGGAACCAGCAACCACGTCCAGTTCGAGCACGACGGCGGCGTCGTTGTGCTGCTCGACTTTCGTTATCTTCGCGGCGAACTTGCTCTGCTCGGTCTTGCACGCCGTCGACGAAGCAGGCACCGCGATGACACAGTCGCTCTCGGGCACCATCTGACAGGTCAGGACGAACCCACTTCCCTTTTCGTCGTCAGTCAGCGCATCTTCAATGTAGTCGTCGCCCAGATCATAGCTGCCGCTCTCGGCGCGGCACTTGCAGGTGCCACATACTCCGTCGGAGCAGTCCATCGGCAAATTAATCTTGGCGCGAAACGCCGCATCGAGCACCTTCTCGCCCGCCTTGCATTCGACGAAGCGCGTTACTCCGTCTTCAAAGTTCAGCGCAATGTTGTAGCTGGACATACTGCCTCCTACTTACTGTCTCTTGCAGGTCGATCACATCAGACGTGGTACACGTCGAGCACCTGGCGGATATAGTCGTTCTTCAGCACAATCTTCTTGCTCGAAATAAGCAAGCGGTCGTCGACCTTTCGGAAGGTGACATAGATCGTGCCGAAAAACTGATCGGTAATCCTGTATCGGTGGCTAAAGGTGTTGAAGTTGTATCGAACGTCTACTTCGTTCTCACGCTCAGCCAGCACTTCCACGTTGGTCACGCTATGGCTGGTACGCGGCTCGGGCATCGAAGCCCCACTGCGCTCCGTCTTGATGCGGAACACACGGTCTTCCAGTCCACCACGGTCCGGGTAATACATCAGCGAAATCTGGCTCTGGTGATCATCTGTGAGCTTGTCATCGTCATCCCATGCCGGCATCCAGTAGGTGACGTCCTCGGTATAGCAGGCAAGCCATTCGTCCCATTGCCGGTCATCGAGAAACCTCGCTTCGCGGTAAAGGGCTGCGCGGATTTTTTGATAGTCGAAGCTCATGCCAGTGCCTCCGTTTGTTCCTTCTGAAGAGCAGCCCGCATTGCCTGCACCCAGTATTCGTGCTGGACCACGAAGAGCCCTTCGTCCTCGCTGCGCTCACCCGAGATGAGTGGTTTGAGGCCCATACTTTTTGCGTTCTCGTCAGCCCCGCGAATCCACAACGGCGCACCACGCGAAAGGTCGTTCCACATCGTCGTCGTACCGGCGTAACCAGCCTGACATGCACGGAACTCTTCAAGGTCGTCGCTAGTGCCCATACCGGATACGTTGAAGAAGTCTTCGTATTGGCGAATACGAATAGCACGGTCCGCCGCGCTTTCGCCCTTCGGCGCAAAGCAGAAGATACTAACTTCGGTCTTGTCGACGCTGATTGGCCGGACCACGCGAATCTGTGTGCTGAACTGGTCCATCAGGAACACGTTCGGATAGAGGCACAGGTTCCGTGTCTGATTGACAATAAAATCCGCTTTCACTTCACCGACGCGTGCCTTGATTTCGTCGCGATGCTGATAGACTGGGCGTACTTCCGGGTTCATCGTCTTGGTCCACAGCAGGATGTGGCCGTGTTCAAAGCCGTACACGCCGGCTACCGACTTGCTCCAACTGTTCGCATCCACCGCCTTGGTGCCTTCGACCTTGCGGCGGCCCATGGTCGCAGCATAGTTCCAGTGCAGGGTGCTGACGTGGTAACCGTCGCATCCGTTCTCCATTTGCATCTTCCAGTTGCCGTCGTAGATGTACGAGGAATTGCCACGCAACACTTCCAGGCCGTTCGGAGCCTGGTCGACGATCTGGTCGATGATGACCTTCGTCTCGCCGAGATAATCCTCCAGAGCAATCGAATCGGCGTTCAGACTGCCGAACAGGAATCCACGATAGCTTTCGAAGCGAGCTACCTTTCGCAGGTCATGCGAGCCATCCGTGTTGAATTGAATCGGATACTGGGTCGTCTTCCCGTCCTTCACCTTCAGCAGTTTCCCGCTGTTGGCGAAGCTCCAGCCGTGGAACGGACAGGTGAAGGTGCCTTGATTGCCGTGCTTGCGTCGGCACAACATTGCACCTTTGTGTGCGCACGCGTTGATCACGGCGTGCAGCTCTCCCGTCTTGTCGCGCGTGACGACCACCGGCTGGCGTCCGATCCACGTCGTATAGTAATCGTTGTTATTGGGAATCTGACTTTCGTGCGCGAGGTACACCCAATTGCTCTCGAAGATGTGCTTCATCTCGAGATTATAAAGGTCGGGGTTGGTAAAGATGTCACGGCGGCACCGGAAAACACCATTCTCCTGGTCGTCTTGTACGGCGCTCTGCAGCAGCTCATCCAGTCTGTCTCGCTTTATCGGTAATGGCTGACATATTAGTTATCCTATGTGCTTTCTGTGATTAACGCACGGCGCACACGCATTGAGTGGAATATTTCGGAATGAAGTAGGCGCCAGCGGTTAGAGACGGCCGCTGGGCGGGTGACTATGCCGTGACCGATACACGCGGGCGAGGAACAATCTGGTTGTCCTCGCCCTCGACGAGCTCAGTCAACTCAATGTTGAATACAATTTCCTTATAGGCGTCAGCTTTAAGCCCCAAACCGATGCCCCCGGTTTTCTCGACCACGTGAGGAACAAGTTCCTCGCGAGTTGCATAGGCGAAGTCGTCCCAAATCAAGGGATCGCCTTCGATATTGATCTGAGTCGTGAGTTTTCGTTTGTTCTCCGATGTGACGAAGAAATGGACATGAGCCGGCCGGTTGCCATGACGGGCGAGCGCGTTCAGGAGCTGCTGCGTGGCGCCATGCGGCGGACAACCATAACCTACGGGCATGAGGGTACGGAATTCATATTTACCGTCAGCGTCCGTCTTGACCCCACCACGAAGATTGAAATCGCTTTGAGCGCCGGTCGGATCAAAATGCGAATAGAAACCCTTGGAGTTTGCGTGCCAGCATTCGACGACGGCATTTACCACGGGCTTGTCGTCCGGGCCGGTGACAATGCCACGGATGACAAGCGGGCCTGCGTCTTCGTCGCTATCGATGTCAATCCTCGATACGCCTTTCAGCACCGGAGCGCCGGCGACATACAAAGGACCTTCAATGGTACGCGGCGTGCCACCGTGAATGTCGGCTTCGCGGTCCGCGGCATCCATGCGGATATCAAGATACTTTTCAAGACCCAAGCCAGCAGCGAGTAGCGCCGCTTCCCCGTCCTGTCCAAGCTTGTTGAAATACGTGACGCCAGCCCAAATCTCGTCGGGAGTCATGTCGAGGTCGTCGATCGCCTTGAACAGGTCGCTCAGCAAGCGATGTGTAATCTGCTTGGTGCGAGCATTCCCATTATCGTTGCCGAGGTTTGCAGCGGCTTTCAAAAGCTCCTGCACTTCCTTCGAATTGAATACCTTAACGCTCATCTCTGCTCCTCAATCTCTCTGGCTTCTTTCGGGTTAACCCTTGTTTCTACCCCCGTCCGAATGCTCGTAAGGTATGAGTGCGTGTTGAAACAAAGCGCGAAGGCACGATAATTGACGTAAGAACACCCAGTCCAACACTGAATTAGTATTAGTCCATATCCAAGAGGTATTGAAATGGAGCTGCGACACATGCGCTACTTCGTAGCAGTTGCGGAAGAGCGCAATTTCACGCGCGCAGCCGAGCGACTGTGCATCGCGCAACCGCCACTGAGCCGGCAGATTCAGCAGCTTGAAGAAACGCTGGGAGTGCAGCTATTTGAGCGCAACTCTCGCCCGTTGAAGCTGACAAACTCAGGCAGGTTTTTCTATTCCCATGCGGTGCAATTACTAGCTCAGACGGCAGAGCTCGAATCAATGACGAGACGCGTTGGCAACATTGAGCGCAGTCTCTCACTCGGATTTGTAGGCTCGACCTTATATGGAATGCTCCCGAAGATCATCCGGCGTTTTCGCGACGAGAATACTACCGTCGAGCTAAGCCTCCATGAGATGACGACGATGGACCAGATTAGCGCGCTAAAGGACGGTCGCATCGACATCGGATTTGGTCGTATCCGGCACGAAGACGCAAACATCCGAGGGGTTGTGCTGCGCGAAGAAAGAATGATTGTTGCTCTTCCAGTCGGCCACCCCCTATCAGTCGGAAAGCCGGTACTCGCACTTCGAGACCTGATCAATGAGACGTTGATTATCTTTCCGAACGCGCCGCGCCCAAGTTACGCTGACCAGGTACTTTCGGCTTTTCAGGAACGCACCCTCAAGCCTGCCAGAATCTACGAAGTTCGCGAACTACAGATCGCACTAGGGCTAGTCGCAGCCGGCGAAGGAATATCTGTCGTTCCCAGCAGCGTGCATGGCCTCAAGCGTGACGATGTGGTCTACCGGGAACTGGATGACCCGACTCTTGTGTCACCAATCATTATGAGCATGCGCATGCTTGACGAGTCGACTGACATTCACGAAATGCTCGAGCTTATCTACCGGTTATATGAGGAGGAACGGATACCCTATATTTTCGGAGAATTATTGTGCTATCCCTCGTAAGAATGGACGTGCGCCTGCCGCACGATATGCCCGTCACACTGGCTGATCAAATCAAGGCTCGCGAGAAGGAATATTCGCAGGAGCTACAGCGGCAAGGGAAGTGGCAGCAATTGCATCGCATCGTCGGCGAGTATGCGAACTACAGCATCTTCGACGTCGACTCGCACGACGAACTGCATACCATCCTTTCCGGTCTGCCGTTGTTTCCCTACATGGCGATGCAGGTGACCGCGCTGGCACGTCATCCGTCCTCCATTCGCTGATGCTACGAACGGGATCCATGAGAGACACGATTAGTACTGCGGTGCCCACCGCCACGAAAGAGAGATGGTCGATATCGGCAGTTACCGCGGGACTGCTTGCCGTCATCATTTCCTACGCCGGCCCGCTTGCAATATTCTTTCAGGCGGCGCGAGCGGCACATGTCGGCAACGACGTCGTCGCATCGTGGGTCTGGTCGATTTCGATTGGTGCCGCAGTCTCTGGAATCGCACTAAGCTGGTGGCTGAAGCAGCCAATCATCACGGCGTGGTCCGCCCCCGGGACCGCGCTGCTTGTTGCGCTGTTTCCGGACATACCCGTGAGCGACGCAATAGGCGCCTATATTGTCGCTGGTGCCTGCATTTTTGCGCTTGGCATGTCTGGATTCTTTGACGGGATAGTGAAGCGCATTCCGCAAGGGATTGCCTGTGGAATGATGGCGGGCATTCTCTTTCAGTTCGGCACCAACGTATTCAAATCGATCGCCGTCAATCCCTGGCTCGCTCTCGGGATGCTAGCGAGCTACCTGGTCTTCCGGCGATGGGCCGCGCGCTACTGCCTGATTCTGGTACTAGCTGTCGGCTGCGTTCTCGCTATGGCAATGGGCTTGACGCATCTCGAATCTGTCAGTTTTCACCTGACGCACCCAGTGTTCACCATGCCAACCTGGACCTGGCAGTCAACTGTCAGTCTGGCGGTCCCGCTGGTAATCGTGAGCTTGACCGGTCAATTCCTGCCTGGGTTCGCAATCCTGCGAGTATCGGGATATCAGACGCCGAGTCGCCCGGTGCTCGTCGGGACCAGCATGGCGTCGATTCTGGTCGCGTTCACCGGAGGCATAACGATTGTCATCGCAGCGATCACCGCGGCCTTGTGCACCGGACCGGAAGCGCATCGTGACCCGGAGCGCCGCTATGTCGCAGGTATCGCAAATGGACTCTTCTACCTCATTGGGGGCACATTCGCCGGGACGGTCGTCATGCTCTTTGCTGCCCTCCCTAATGCTTTCGTTGCCGTGCTCGCGGGACTTGCTTTGCTCGGTGCAATTGCGACGAACGTAGTCGGACTGGTGCAAGATGCAGCCCATCGCGAAGCGTCGTTCATCACGTTCATCGCAACAGCTTCCAACATGAGCTTTCTCGGCCTCGGTGCGGCGTTTTGGGGCATCGTTCTGGGCACGGCGGCTCATTTGATTTTGAAAAAGACAAGCCATCGCCGCTAGCCGAAGGCAGCGAAGGAAATCGGACGCAAACTCTTATCGACTGGCGGGACGGTGGCTGGTCCGAAGCGTGTCCGCGGAACCGCCAGCACTGTCCGGAGCTCGCGGTTTTTCGCTCCCGTTACGCAGTAACCACGCTTATGAGCGAGCACGAACCTCTCTCTCGATTGCTAGATAATTGTTCCGTTGGTGTGAGTGCTCTCTTTCGATAGGCGTACGGGTTTGATGTTCGCCCGGACCTGCTCTGTTCACTGGGCCAGCCAACGGTAGGTACCGTTGAGTCGCCGCGCGAATTTGGCGAGCGTATTTGCGGCCTTGCCACACGCCTGATCGCCCGTCTGGCGAATGCCAGGAGGGCTGACCACCGGGGCTTCGACGTTCAGGCCTTTGCGTAAGCACGCGCGAATTATCTGTAGGAAAGGAGCTGTGCCATGCTTGTCCCGCGTCGAACGGCACCCTCGCTTGTCGTTGATACCGTGAATCACGGTTCGTTCGATCTAGCCTCTCAGAAGCCTAGACGAATGACGTTGATTTATTTTTATCGAGGTTTCCACTGCAGGATTTGCGCAGCATATCTGCAGGAGTTGGAGCGCCTCACGCCGGCATTTGCTGAACGAGGCGTCACGACGATTGCCATCAGTTCTGATAGCAAGGCTCGCGCGAGAGGAATGCAGAAAAAGATTGCGGCTAATCATTTGCGCATCGGTTACGGACTTCCGCTGACCGAAGCCAGGAAATGGGGGCTCTTTATCTCGACGTCTCGCGGCGAGTCATCCATTGGAATCGAAGAGCTCGAGGTCTTCTTCGAGTCTGGCCTGTTTCTGGTGCGTGCCGACCGGACGATCTTTTATCTTTCCGTGCAGTCGATACCTTTCGTACGCCCTAATTTTGAGGAACTGCTGCACGCTCTCGATTTCGCGATCGAGCATGATTATCCGGCGCGAGGCGAGTACGTCGGCGTCTTGTGATCTCTGGAACGGGTTGTTAATGCCTTCGGACTTCTTTGAGACGAGCGTCTGACGCTAAAGCGAGTTCGATTTCCGCTTCACGGAAGAAAAACCGATGTGATCGCCGTTTTTTGCGATCGCGTCACCAGCAGGCAACACTGATGCATCTCGCTGCAGGCCAACCTCGTGCATACGCCCCGCCACTGTCCCTCGTTCGAAGAACGGTACCCGCGGACCAACCTGCGGCGGTCAGTCCGCGGGTACCGTTTCAGCGCCGCATCACAATTGCCTTTCCATCGCCACAACAGTCAATGTTCCGTTGACATTCTCGACGCGCACTTTGACCTTATCGGCTTCGTGAACCCGTTTGACCATATCAGCGTCCTTCACCTTGAACGCCATGGTCATCGGCGGCATCCCGACGTTTTCGAGCGCCCCGTGTTTCAGCGTGACCATACCCGCAGCGGCATCGACGTTCTTCACCTCGGCATCAGTCATCGCTGCGCCGGACGGTGCTTTCATTGCGGAAGGCTTTCCTGACATACTCATTCCAGCCATACCATCATCTGCGAATGCGGGTGCGGCGACCACGGCCGCGAAAGCCGTATACGCGACGATCATCTTCTTCATTAAAGTTCTCCTGTTTCAGTTGATGGCACTTTTGCGCCGGACGGTACTACATGAGAAAACCCGGTGTCCTGGCTTCGTGCAACGCGACGGCGCTGCAACAGGAACCAGGCTGCGGGAATGACAAACATCGAAAGGATGGGCGCGGTCACCATCCCGCCAACCATAGGTGCGGCGATGCGCTGCATTACTTCGGAGCCTGCTCCATGGCCGACCATGATGGGAACAAGACCAGCGAGCACGACCGCAACCGTCATGGCTTTCGGCCGTACCCGCAGCACAGCGCCTTCACGGATCGCGTCGAGCAGTGTGGCCTCATCAAGAAACTCACCGACTTCAAGTCGCCGGTTCAGAGCGCCCTTCAGATAAAGCAGCATGACGACGCCGAACTCAGCCGCTACACCCGCGAGCGCGATAAATCCCACGGAAGTCGCGACCGACACCGCATGACCCAGTATCCAGATGAACCAGAACCCGCCGACCAGCGCGAATGGCACCGTCGACATCAGAAGGAGCGCGTCGGCAGACGAGTTGAACGTGAGGAACAGCAACACGAATATGACCACGAGCGTCACCGGAACGACGGTTCGCAACTTCGCCTCCGCGCGCTCGAGGTACTCAAACTGGCCTGACCAGGTAATCGAGTATCCCGGCGGAAGCGTGACCTTTTTCGCCACGGTCTGCTGCATCGCTTTCACCGCCGACTGCAGGTCCACGTTCTGGATATCGACGTACACATACCCTGAGAGCCGAGCGTTTTCGCTGCGAATCGACGGCGGACCGTCGGCAATCCGGATATCAGCGACATCGCCGAGCTGAATCTGTGCGCCCCGGTCAGTGACCACCGGCAACTGACGAAGCTTCTCGAGCGAATCGCGTACCTCGCGCGGATATCGAATGTTGATGGGAAAGCGCTCGCGTCCCGCAATCAATTCGCCGACGTTTTCGCCCCCGACTGCCGACGACACGACCGACTGGATATCACTGACAGAAAGCCCATAGCGTGCGGCGGCGTGACGGTTGATGTCGACGTCGATGTACCTGCCGCCATTCAGTCGCTCGGCAAGAGCTGACGTGACGCCTTGCACGTTCCCGACTGTGGCCTCGACCTGTGCCGCAACCCTGTCGATTTGATTGAGGTCCGGTCCACATTGAATTCCGATGAGAGCCCTGGCTCACAACAGAACGCTGCATCGGGTGACTTTTCATCCCTAACGCGACGGCGACACGCATATACAGATCGCGCCGCCGTCGCGTTGTCGGTGACACCTGTATAGCGTTTATTGAACGCAAACACGGCATAGATCGACGGTCCGAAGATAAACATTTCTATTAAGCCACGGCACGAAAACGTATTCATCGTAAGCGTTGGAGCCAATAAAAATCCAACGGTGCAAAGAGCAAGACATGGTAATACCC
Source organism: Paraburkholderia hospita (assembly GCF_002902965.1). GTDB lineage: Bacteria > Pseudomonadota > Gammaproteobacteria > Burkholderiales > Burkholderiaceae > Paraburkholderia > Paraburkholderia hospita. The sequence goes on from NZ_CP026108.1 coordinate 924,102, forward strand.
TCGATATGAAAGCACATCGTCATCGATTAAACAAACACGAATAAGGTCTACAAGGTACAGCTAGGAACCCCTCCCTCCCAAGAACGAATATCTAAGCTTTATCTACGCTTTAATGATAGACAGAGGCCCGCGGAAATCCATTATCTATAAGAGTTTCCACATACCACATAAGAATCTGATCAACATACCTAGGTATCGAATTGAGCCGGGAACAGTTACTCCGTATTCGGATTCAACGAGACAACATGTAGCGCAAGAAAAAGCGCGATAAGAACCCGCCACACTGCAGCGTCGGATCTCACCCAGCGCTATCGCTGCGAAGACGCGCGCACGCGGTAAGCTGCATTCCGTTTCGCTCTAAAACGGCCCTACCCGTGCCGGGCGATGAATTGTTAATGACTGGATTCCCGCTGTGTACGACCGAATACTTCTCTTGATTTTGAGCGACCTCTCTCAAATATCCATTTTGACCAGTTCCGCAACTGACTTTGCTCTCATTTTTTGCATCAGATGTGACCTGTTTGCCTTGATGGTTATTTCACTGAGGCACAGTTCGGAGGCAATCTGCTTGTTCATTAATCCCTTGGCCACAAGAGCCAATATGTCTCGCTCTCTGGGTGTAAGGGATAAATACCGGGCAAGAAGTTCTTTTTGTCTGCGATCCGTCTCTCTACGCCGATAGTCGTATTCGAGGGCAGATTCAACAGACTCCAGCATGTCCTGACTACGGAATGGTTTGCTTAGAAAATCCAAAGCACCGGCCTTCATCGCATCAACAGTCATTCTTACGTCACCGTAAGCAGAGGTAAAAATTATTGGCACGTTAAAATGCCCCGTGCGCAGTCGGTGTTGAAGTTCAAGCCCTCCCATACCAGGCATGCGAACATCCCAATGTTCGATCGCCCTTCATCAAAACCTGCCTGCCCGGCATCTTGACCCTCGGAATATCGGCCACCGGACGCGAGAAATCCACCTTTTGGTCGGCCATGCGTATGTCCGCATCGGGACGATGCAACATAGCTGCGTAGCCAAACGCGATGTACCCTGGAGGGTGCGGGGACGATTTGGCGATCGCCAGCACACTTATCACGAACCCGCCGTGCGTCTCGATTATTTCTTTGCCTTCCGCCATGCCTTTCTACATCGTCGTGTGCGCGGAACCGCCGCACGCGGCTCAGTCTCCGAACGGGTCACGAGGGCCGAGCGCCTCATCGATCGCGCTTTTGGCGCGGTCCATCGCCTCGCTGACCGCTGCCGGACCCGAGTGCGGGGATTGATAGCGCTCGGGCTTGGGTACAGGAGGCGCTTCGCGGATGTCTCCATCCCTGAGATCCCTGAGCGCGCGTTCGATCAACAACGTCACGGTCGATCCGACCGCACGATGGTCCCGGGTGCTGACGGTAATAACGAAACCTCGGTGTTCCTGTCGCTCATCCAAGACCTCCCGCCCTCTGAAGGAATCCTGGCATGAAGGAATGCACGATCGAACCTCACCCTGACGGGTCGACCTTCTTATTCCAGGGACCACCTGGCACATCGTTCACCGTCGTTCCGACCTATGCACAATCAACCTCACCCACGCCTGATCAGATTGCTCGCTCCTGCGCTTCCACTAACGCATCGAAAACAGCTGACGACCAATTTAAATGCTGCGTAACACAATCGACCTCACGGTCGCGCTCACCGCCTGCATCCAGGGGGACTCAACCTCGGAGGAAGCGGGAAGGTATCTTGACTGGACTGGGCGTCGACTACGAGACCCCGGACGCTTTGACCGACAGGCGGCAAATGCTGCGCCACTGGGGATGGCGTGGTACGGATGGAACACTCGATAGCGGACAACAGCAACCGTCCACGCGGCGAACCCCAGCACACCCGACGCGGGACTCGCACGAGAGGTTGGCTCCTGCCGTCCGTGCTTCAAACCCTTTCGTATGGCCGTTTTCGTGGGCGCGGCCTTCTCCGGAGGGGTACAGGTCGTTGTTTCTGCGTTACCACAGCGCCAATCCCCCTGTTTTCGGGCCTCGCCCGTTGCAGATTCACATCCGTGTTGCTACGCTAGCGCCAGCCTGAGGATTTGGACCTTTGCGTATTGTCGGTGACTGCGCAAAGGCAAAGGTCTCAGGCCAACCTTTGACCAAAGACGAGGAATCCATGGCAACAACGAGTGCAACGAAAGCTGCAGCAAAAACGGCTCCGAAGAAGGCGGTGACTCCGGTCGAAAAGGCGAAGACGCCCCTGGTGAAGAAGGCTTCAGCCCCTGTCACGAAGAAGGCGGTCGCTGCCGCGCCGCTGAAGCCCATCAAGGATTCGTTCACGAAGGCTTCGCTCGCCATCCACCTTGCCGGGCGCGCAGGTGTCGAGCCGAAAGCCGCGAAGGCCTTGATGGCCGCACTGGAAGAAACGGTGCTTGCGTCGGTCCACAAGAAGGGCGCGAAGGAGTTCACGCTGCCGGGTCTGCTGAAGGTTGTTGCTCAGGACGTGCCGGCAAAGAAGAAACGCTTCGGCAAGGACCCGTTCACGGGTGAAGACAAGTGGTTCGCCGCGAAGCCCGCTTCGGTGCGTCTGAAAGTGCGCCCGCTGAAGAAGCTGAAGGACGCTGCGCTCTAAACCGGGCCGCTGGAAAGGAAGCCCCTTCGCGACGGAAGTCCGAGGGGCTTTTTTGCTTCTGCCTGAGGCGCACGGGCCTTCATGCAATCTGGCCACTCAGGATGAACCGGGCGATACCGGGAAGTACACTGGCGTGCACTGCGACGAGCAGCGCATGCGCGGAGGACCTCCTTTCGGCAACGATGGGAAGCCGGTTGGCTGTGAGCAACCTGCGCAGAGGAGCGCCGCGCCGGGAGACGGCAACTGTCGATGGCACGGGAGAACCGGTGGCGCGATGAAGCGGGCCATGTCGGTGCCGGGCCCGCGTGTTCGACGCCCATGATCTCCGCCCCCACCCTCAGTTGCCGGGCACACCCGATTGCGACGATCCACCAGCCGCCGGGCCGTAGCCCGTCGGCCCCGCCGCCGTGCCGTCCTGGGTGGCAATGCGTGCCTGCGCGGCACGAATGTCGTCGGGATAGTGAGGATCGCGCCTGATCGGGTTGTAGCCGGCCTGTTCGAGTTGCATCAGTTCTGCTTTCACCTGCTCACGCGTAACCGGCGAACCGGATTGCTGGGCTAGCGACACAGCCGGAGTGGCCAGCACCGATACGGCGACGGCAGCAAAGAAAAATGACTTCATGGTCATGACCTCCACGGACAAATTTTCTGTCCTCTTTCACACGCTCATTCCTGCAGAGAGCAACTAAAGTTTAGATGTTGGAGTCGATCCTGCACGTTGGACCGTCATCCCCTGTTTGCCTGATTGCAGCCCGACGGTGTGAATGTCATGAAGAGAATCATTTGCGTGCTGCTTCTCGGCGCCACGGCGCTGGCGGCACGGGCTGACGTGCCCTTCCTTTATTCCCGCAGCGCAATCGTCTATGACGTCGCGCGCGGAGAAGTCCTCCTTCAGAAGAATCCTGACGACGTTCAGGCCATCGCGTCGCTCACCAAGCTGATGTCAGCGATGGTCGTGCTGGACGGAGCCCAGGCAATGGAAGAGACACTGACTATCGACGGCGCCGACGTCGACCGGCTCAAGCACTCGGGATCGCATATCCCGGTCGGCGCCTCGCTCGAACGGGAGGAGATGCTGCGCCTGGCGCTGATGTCGTCCGAGAATCGCGCGGCGTCCGCGCTGTCGCGCGCATTCCCGGGCGGTCAGCCCGCGTTCATCCAGACGATGAACAAAAAGGCACGCGCGTTGCACATGGCGAGCACACACTTCGACGATCCGACCGGACTTTCGCCGGACAATCTGTCTACGGCGCGTGACGTGGTGAAAATGGCGGCTGCCGCGTCGCACTATCCGGTGATCGGTTCATTTACGACGCTCCCGCGTTATGAAGAAGTCATCGGCAGCAGAACGAGGTTCTATCGCAACACCGACCCGGTCGTCCAGCAGTCCGACTGGGACGTTCAGCTCGCGAAAACCGGCGACACGCGCGAGGCTGGACGATGCATCGTGGTCGACGTCAACATGCCAGATGGCCAGTTGATCATCGCGCTGCTCGGCGCGCGCTCATCACGTGCACGCTCCACCGACCTCGTCACGATTCGCCGTTGGCTTGATGGCGACGAGACGCCCGTTGTCACGCCGCGCAGGTACTATGCAAGCACCCAGATGCATCGTCACCCTCATGCGCTCGCGCAATCTCCCCACGTCAAGGTGCGGCTTGCCTCGTACAGGACTGGATCGTTATCCGGCTCACGCCGGCCAAACAGCAGACAACATGCCGGTTCCCATGCCCGCCATGCGCCTTTCGCCGCGACGCCGCCGGCCGTACATTTCAGGTCGTCACGGCAGGGCACCTGATTGCTCGCCCGGGGGCCGGGCTGCAACTGCCGCTCTCTGCACGCGCGCCGTCAGATGTGACCTGAAGCGTCGCGCCGCGAGAGGGGCTGCCTGGGCCACAGCCGCCGCTGCGCCAAACTGGAAGGTGGTACCCGACTCGTGCAAAAAGACCCATTTCATGCATTCCTCATCAGTTTCCGATGTATTGCGCGGCGATGCGGAGACCGGCCGTAAGCTCCACAACCGCCTGGGAAAAATGCCGCCTCGTGTTTGTCGCCAGACAGCAATACATGCCAGACTCGCGCGGACGAATCCGTAGCACCGCGAATCCGGGTGGCACGATTTACGCGTCGCCATCCTTTCCCTTTCGATCTACGTATCCCGTGGTTATCGCCAGATTGCGGGATAATTAGCTGTGCGATTCTCTGCTCTCGCATAGAATGTCATTTTTCGCCGCGACGGTCACGGCAAGCCGCTTGCCTCAAGGCAAACGCTCTTGGCGAAACACGGAGAGTTGGGATTCCTGCGGGACGCGCCGGAACCACGGGATATTTTTGAGATAGCAGGAATCGGCGTGCCTGGTGTCCGGCTACGCTGTCCCACAGACTGTCCGCGCGCCGGCATTGCATGCCGGATGTCGACGGACAGGGACAAACTGTCAACAACGAACGAAAGACTATGAGCGAAAGCGTATACGGAGAGCAGGCAACCGGGCGGGTGACCCACACCCTGTTGCGACTCAGCACGGCGATGCGGAGCCAGGCATGGGAGTGGGCGGAAGGCGCGGGCCTGACGCCTACCCAGGGCGAAATCCTCGTGCTGCTGATGCAGCGCAAGGGGCCGATGCGTCTCGGCGAAATCGCACGCGAAACCGCGTTGACAGCCGCGACCACGAGCGATGCCGTGAGCACGCTGGAAACCAAGGGCCTCGTGGAAAAGCGCCGCGCACTCGATGACGGACGCGCACTCGCCCTGCGCCTGACGGCACGCGGGCGCACCGCCGCGAAGCGTGCCTCGCAATGGCCGGACTTCCTCGCCAAGGCAGTCGGCACGCTGCGCGACGAAGAGCAATCGTTGTTCTATCGCACGCTGCTGAAGACCGTGCGCCAGCTCGAGGTTCAGGATCATATTCCGCCGCACCGGATGTGCGTGACGTGCGTGCACTTCGAACCGGGCAAGCATCCGAAGAAGACGCCGCACCACTGCGCGCTGCTCGACCTGTCGATGGCGGATACGGACCTGCGGCTGGATTGCCCGGTGCATGAGACGGCCGACACAGCGACGCAGAAAAAGACCTGGAAGATCTTCGCGCAGCGAGGCTGAGTCCGCACTGCGAAGCCGGCCGCCGGCGGCGCGATGCGCGCTGTCCGGCCGGCCGATCTTGCGCCGTTTGCGGGTTGCGACCGCGATCCCTGGTCAACCTCGGGCAGGATGCGGTAGAAGAACGCGGGCACGTTGGTCAACTACGGTGCGCGGCATCGTAAGGGACTGCCGATCAGCAGCAGTATCGCCGAGTCCGCGGTAAACCAGGTCGTCAGCTACCGTATGGCCAAGAAGCGACAGATGCGGTGGACAGACGAAGGAGCGCACTGCATGGCACAGGTCAGGGTTGCGGTTTTGAACGGGGAATTCTCGCCCCGTCGCATCTCAACGTTCAAGACTGCCGACAGGGGTTATTCCAAATGCACCGCGCCAGCGTCGGCCGGCGGGCGCCGGCCAACGGACTGGACAGACCGAGCAGCCATGCCGTAACCCATGGAATCCTGACGAAATCTACCTCCCCAACTTCTGCACGCTCTCCGCGCAGGCGAATTGACGACGTGGAAATTGATGGCTCGCGACGCCGCCACGCCGAAGCTCGCGAGCACGTCGGCAAGCTCTTCATCCATCGTCGCGCGCAGGTAACTGGAGACAGTGTTCAGATTCCACCACAACGTATTGAATTCGTATCATTCCGTCACCAGGAGACGACTGTCCAATGCCTTCTATGAGCATCAAATTGTCAAGGGTTTGTTTTGCAGCTTTAGATTGATGTGTGGCTGTGTGGTTGGCGAACTGTTAGTTTAGCAAGCTGAACAGAAAAACAGCGTGTAGTCGAATACAATTGTTTCGGATACCGCATCCTGCGCAGACGTACTGGCTGTGTCAGCGAGGGCACTTGCTTATACGGATATCACCAACCCGATGGATGGACTGCGGTCTTACAGCAACGCCGACAGCCGTACCAGTTCGCTTTGACGATTACATCCGGTTTTATTCAGGACCGAGGCAATCTGCTTGCGGACCGTGCCGATGGCAACGGCTAGCACAACGGCACATTCGGCCGCATCGTGACCTGCAATCAGTTGACGGAACACCCGCCCCTCGGCAAGCGTCAGACCGAACGTCTCCCGCAGAATGGTCTCGTCCGGAACGGAAAAGATGTCTCGCCGCTCAATGCGCAAAATGGCTCTGGGACCGACGCTCATACCGACGGTATGCGGCGCCCGCGCGATGCGAATGCGGTAGGTCTCGCCCCATTTGCCCGGCAATACGGTCCACCGGGGTGTGCCATCGCCCGGAACGGCACCCACGGTTGCCAGAAAACGTTGATGCGCACTCTGGTCTGCGTGCTGCAAAGCGTTGCGCCGCACGCGAAGATGCACACCCTGCGTAAGCCATTCCCGCGTTAGCGGGGACATCAAATCAAGGCGCCCTTCCGCCGAGATGATGCAGACAGCTTCGCGTGCACTGTCCAGAACCGACTCGAGCATGTGAAATGTCTCCGGGGGCCTAAGCAGGTATTCCGATAGCGAGCCTGAACCAATGTTATGGTCTCGCAATTTCACCTGACGGCGGGCGTGCCCATTTCGCATGCGCCGGCGCATTCATGTCCTGGATACGGCGAGCAACTCGAAAATCGCGCAGATTACCGAGGTGGACCGCTTCTGGGCCGATGCAGTCAGCCCCGACGGCAAGGTTCTTTCGCTACCGACCTGAACGGAGTTGCGGGCTTTGTTGATGTTATCGACACAGGCTCGAATACGGTCACGTCCCAGATTTCCGTCGACAATGCGCCGTGGTCGGTAGCGGCCAGCCCCGACGGAACACGGATATACGTCGCGGTTGACGTTGTTCAGTTCGCAAAATTCAACACGGCGCTCTATCTGGCGCCGAAACTCTCGGCCTTTGCGAGCGTTGAAACGTTTACTCTCGGTGCCCGGAGCACCGGCGTCAGTCCGACAACGCAGCCCGTCACGCTGAAAATTGGCGCGCTGAGCATCCGCTTGCCGGCTGGCTTACGTTTACCGCGGCAAGGTGACTGGCGTCAATCTGTTCGTCTCCATCACCACCTCAGACCTACCTGTTGTTCGCGATAGGCACCGGATATACGTTCCCTGCCGCGGCGACCACCCTACCGGTTTCGCTGACCATCGGAAACAATGCCGGAATCGCAAATGTGATGCCACAGTATGTGAAGGATGCTGTCACGGGAGCCCGTGCCGACTCGCGGCCGTACCCGGGGCCGCCCTCCTGGCGGCGACCTTCTTCGCCGTGGTCTTCTTGACCGCAACTTGCTTGACTGCAGCCTTCTTCGGCGCTTTCTCTGCAGTCGTAGCACCCGTCCTCGCCGCAACCCTCTAGGCGACCGCCTTCTTCTCGCAGCCTTCTTGGCCGCAGCAGCCCTCGGCGCCCTCGCGCCCTCGTCCGCCCCTGCAATCAAGAATGCCGTCCGGTCCTTGGCATTAGCCAACGATACCGGCACGGGGCTGCGGCCACTCCGGTACCCCGTCAACTGCCACCCGTCGCCGCTGCAGGGCCGAACGGCGCCGCCCTTGGTGCGCTGTCGCCAGTAATGTCGCGTTACCAATCTCGCAAGGCCGTTTCACCTGTGTCTAGCATCCCCTCCTACACTTCGAGCCGTGGTCACTGACATTGCATTCAACGTGTGAGGAGTAGCGAAGATGAACAAGAAAATTCTTGGCGCGGTCCTTGGTGTTGCGGTCTTGGCCGCATCGACCGCAGCATCGGCGCACGTGGACGTCGCCATTGGATTGGGCGTTCCCGGGGTGGTGTATGCGCCGGCAGAGCCCGTGTACACACCCCCGCCTCCCGTGGTGTATGGTCCCGCGCCTGTCGCCGTCGCCTATGGCGGTTACGACGACTGGCGGGCTCGCGAATGGCGCGAGCGTCGTGAGTGGCGTGAACGGGAATGGCGCCGCCAGGAATGGCGTGAGCACGAGTGGCGTGAGCGCGGTCGCTGGGGTGGCTATTGAAGCGACGCCGGAAGCAACCTCATCCCCAAAACACAACCTCAGAGCACCTTCGAATGAAAGCTAGCCCGATAAAAATAGCCCTGATTGCAACGACGCTGGCCTTGGCAACAATCGGAACGGCAAACGCTGCTGGCTGCCTCAAAGGCGCGGTCGTTGGCGGTGTGGCCGGTCACTATGCTGGACACCATGCGGTCGTTGGTGCGGTCGGTGGCTGCATGGTCGGCAGACACCTTGCGAAGCAGCACGCTCAACAGCAAGCCGCTCAACGTCAGGCAGCACAGGCGCAATAAAACGCCGTCGGCTCGGTGTACCCGATGGAACCAGAAAATCGCTCTTCCACCGGGCATCTGACAACTACGTTTAGGTCGTCAACTCGGCGCCAGACTCGACTGCGGCCACCGGAGCGGGCACGGCCACGCTCTGGCGCGGCGCTTTTTTCGCCGGCACCTTCGCGCTCACGGCCTTCTTGGCAACCACTTTCTTCACCGCAACCTTCTTCGTCGGTGCGGTCTTTGTCGCTGCGACCGTCTTGACGACGGCCTTCTTGGCAACTGCCTTTTTGGCCGAGGGCTTCGTCTCGGTCGAAGCACTCACATCGGCCGCCGCGCCGGCGCCATCAATCAGAAACGTGCTGCGGTCTTTCGCACCAGCCAACCACGCAGGCGCCGGACCACGTCCGCTCCAGCTCGCACCCGTCTTAGGGTCGCGATATTTTGCTGGCTGCGGACCTTTCGAGTGACCCTTGCCACCAGTCGCACCGCCCGACTTCGATACCCCCTTCTTTGCCGCAGCCGTCGCCTTGCTCACAGTACCCGTCGTCGCAGCAACAGTCACTTCAGCGCCACCTGCAATCAGGAATTTACTGCGGTCTTTGACATTTGCAATCCAAGCCGGCGGGCGGGCGTGACCGCTCCAAGTTTCGCCGGTCTTGGGATTGATGTATTTGGGTGGCAGTTTGCCCATCGCAGCAGCCTTGACAGGCGCCTTGGCTGAAACCTTCAGTTTGCTCGCAGTCGCGCGGGTCGCATCAACCAGGAACTTCGTCCGGTCCTTGGCGTTGGCAATCCATCCAGGCGCGCGACCATGTCCCGTCCACGTCGCCCCAGTCTTCGGGTCCCGGTATTTCGCTACCGGGCTTGCTGCGTTGGCTGCGGCCTTCGCGCCCGGCTTCGGTCCGCGCTTCTTGGCACCACTGACGTACGCTTCGATGTCGGCAGTCGTCAGCCCATGTTTCTCCATGATGTCGCGAATCTTCGCCATTACGCCAGAAGACTGTTTTGCAACCAGCGCTTCTGCCTGAGCCTGGAGCTTTGCGATTTGAGCTTGAACCTTATCAAGTGTGGTCATTTTTCTTTCCCCCCGTTGGTTTGCAATGGCCGCACTATGCCACATAACAACAGGAATAGGCTATTGAACGATAGACCATATGGGCAGCTTATCGTTGGTGTTGTTCTCTATCTAGCCGCAGAGTTTGCGTACCAGCGAGGCGCCCAGATAGGCGCAATATCGTCATAACGAGGAAACCTCAATGGACGAGCGAAAGCGAGACAGCATTGTCGCTTACCTGCGCCGTAGAAAGGCGGAATTCGGAATTGAGCTGGATGACGTCGCAGCAGTAATAGCCCAAGACCAAATCCAGCAGCAGTCGGCAAAATATCGCAATGCAACAGGAGAGACGTGGTCGGGCGAGGGGGAGATGCCCCAATGGCTTAAGCAGGCCATCAGCGCGGGCCAATCAGTCGAGCATTTCGGCGTAGCCGGCGCGGCGCAATCGGCGCCCGCTGCCGGTCCGGGAAGGTTGACTGGCGGCAAGACCCGTTTGCAGGGAGCCGACTGGCCACCGTCTCGTCTTCAATTCAGGACGGGCGCTAAACGCGCAGTCTTACGGACGCTCTGTTTGACGACAACGCCGCTGTTTGCCCGCGAGCTGTCGAGCGTGGCACCACATACATGAACGACGGCATCACCGCCCTTAAACGGCCATGCCCGTCATGAAAGCGCCCACGTAACACGCCAACTGTCGAAACCGCACGAGGAAAGGAGCAAAATCGGGCGGGGTCAGCGCACGGGGAGGTCTCCATGAAATCATCGCGGCAGGTTCTTGACATCAGACGCGCCCAAACCAATACGCGATACCTGCCGTTTGGTGTAAAGGCCGGCTTTATCATTTTCGCCGTCTCACATTCCATCTCAGGCCTCGGCCGTCAATTGACTGTCTTCCCTAAGCCGCCAGCTTGTGCTCATAAGACGGCCGCTCTTTGTCAGCGAGTATCGCGTACAAGGCGTCGAGATACTTCGGGTCGGGGTTTAGCCATGCGTCGATGTACTTCTCCTTGATAGGCACGATACATCGGTCGTGACCGGCCGCAGCAACCTCTGGCGGCGGTTCGTCCGTAATAGCTGCAAAAGAATGCAGGTCCGGCTCGCCAGGCGCCGTCCATTTTGACCACATGCAGGCGACAAGCATTCTGCTCCCGTCGCGCGGCGTGAACTGAAGGATGACGTTCTCGTCCTCTTCCGCCCCAGCTAGCACAACCCCTTCCATTTTCGACCTCGCGACGTTCTCGTAAAACGAGTCGACAATCATAATGCCGTGCGAGTATCCGAAAAGCGGAGCCCAAAATTTCGCGAGGCTGTCCAGCCTGGCGTTGTAGGTCCCCGGAAACCGGAAATCATAGTTCGCCGGCTTGCCCGCAATCCGGCACTGATATCGCATCGGTCGCACGACGAGCTGCCCCGCCTCCTGAATGAGGACTGGCGCGTAATGTCCTGGGAAAATTCGCGAATCTCGTGGTTCGCTCTCGGTTCGCTTGATGTCATCAAGCCGACGAAGCGTCGCTTCGACTTTGTCCGTTGCAATGCGTTTGTTTTCAGTAGCCGCTTTCGTTGGCTTTGTATGCAGCGTTCGCTCGGCCGCTACCAGTCGTGCGCGTTGTTTGAACAACTCCTCCTCAAGCACCGCAGCCTGGTTTGCATTGTATCGGTCGACGAGCTGCTTGATTTCAGCTTCTTCGTCGCTCTGGGGATGCGCGAAGGCGTCTGTTACCAGCGACGCTCGCGTGCCCTTGCATTTCCGCACGGCGCGGATTACCCCTGCGTGCGGCCGCGAATAGCGATAGTCTGGCTAAGCCGCCCGCTTCGGAACGCCCCTTGCTGCGCGAAAGGTTGGCAGAAGGGTCCGACAGCGTTGGGCGTTCGCGACGCGTATCAACCAGGCGGTGCGCTCCATTAAAATCCTCTGATGGCTTCTTCGCGCGACAAGACGTCTCCGCCACTGTCTCGCTACCGTAAAAAGCGGGACTTCCTCGTCACGCCCGAACCATCCGCATCTACTCCCCGAGAGCCCGGTGGTGCCGGAAACGGATTCGTTGTGCAGAAGCACTGGGCGAGCCGGCTGCACTATGACTTCCGTCTTGAACTCGATGGCGTCCTCCTGTCCTGGGCTGTACCAAAAGGCCCTTGCTACGACCCGAAACAGAAGCGGATAGCCGTACATGTTGAAGACCATCCAGTCGACTATGCAACCTTTGAAGGCACCGTTCCGGAACGACAGTACGGCGCTGGTACCGTCATCGTCTGGGACCGTGGCGCGTGGGAGCCGGTCGGTGACGCGAGCAAGGGCATGGAGGCTGGCAAGCTCGTTTTCCGACTTCACGGTGAGAAGCTCGCCGGGCTGTGGGAGCTGGTGCGTATATCGAAGCCGGACGACAGGCAAGACCAGTGGATGCTTTTCAAGAAGCGGGATGAATGGGCTCGCCCGCTGGCGGAGTATGACGTCATCAAGGCGCTCCCCGATAGCGTCGTTTCGAATCCACTCGGGCTGGTGGAAGAACGCGAGCCGAAGTCAGCCAGACCCGCACGCGGTTCCGAGCCAGAGGTTGACCTGTCAGCTGCAGTGCGCGCACCGCTCCCTGCGAAGCTCGAGCCGCAGCTTGCTACCTTGGCAACCTCGCTGCCGGCGAGCGGCGACTGGATTACCGAGACCAAATTAGATGGTTACCGCCTGCTTGCCCGCGTCGACGAGGGACGCGTACTGCTCCTGACGCGAGGCGGACACGACTGGACAGTCAAATTTCCTGCTCTTGTGAAGGAGCTTGGTGACCTACCGCTTTCGAGTGGATGGCTGGACGGCGAAATTACCGTAATGAAAGACGGTTTGCCGAACTTTTCCGCGCTTCAGAATGCGATTGACAGACGAGCCAATCAGGACATCGTCTATTTCCTGTTCGACCTGATGTATCTCGACGGGAAAGACCTGAGAAAAGTGCCTCTGTGGTCAAGGCGCGCGCGGCTGGCGCGCCTTCTCGATGCTGCGGGGCAGCAGCTAAGGTTCAGTCCTGACTTCGAGGCACCGCCGGCACAAGTGTTCGAAGCGGCTTCCGGATTGGGTCTCGAGGGGCTCATGCTCAAGCGGCGCGACGCGCGATATGAGTCCGGAAGGACGCAAACCTGGTTGAAAGCGAAAGCGCGATTACGTCAGGAATTAATCATCTGCGGCTTTACCGGGCGCGGCGGTAAGTCCGGGGAAGTAGGCAGCCTGCTGCTTGGCTATTACGATGGCGACAAACTTCGTGATGCCGGCAGCGTTGGGACTGGCTGGGACTCGCGAACCGCGCAAGACCTCTGGCGCCGTCTCGCTCCATTGGAGGTAAGTTCAGCGCCATTCGATGTGCACGTCACAAAAGCACGGCGGTGGTCCAGACGCGCGGCCGGGAGCGAGCGGTGGGTTCAACCCACGTTGGTAGCCGAGGTCGAATTCGCCGAGTGGACGGCGGACGGAGTCGTGCGGCAAGCGTCGTACAAGGGACTACGCCTCGACAAACCTGCCGACAGCGTCGTCCGCGAAGGAGGCAAGACGCAGGCGCCTGCGCATCTTCCCGAGCTGAAAATCACTCACCCCGAGCGAATCGTTGACCGGTCCGTCGGCATCACGAAAGCGGACCTCGTTCGCTACTACGCAAGCGTCGCGGAGTGGATGCTCCCTCACCTGAAGGACAGGCCGGTGGCGATGGTCCGCGCCCCTTCCGGCATCGCCGACGAACTCTTCTTCCAAAAGCACGTGGAGCGTACGGGGACGCCAGGGCTGACAGTACAAGACCGCGAGCTGTGGCCAAAGCATCCGCCTTTGTTGACCGTCGATACAGTGGATGCGCTTCTGGCTGCGGCGCAAATGAACGTGGTCGAGTTCCACACGTGGAACTCAACTGTCCTCAGGCTCGACAGCCCCGACCGGGTCATCTTCGACCTTGATCCCGGTGAAGGAGTGAAGTGGGGCACCGTACAGGAGGCCGCAATCCTCGTCCGAACGTTGCTCTCGGAACTGGGGCTGAAGGCGTGGCTGAAGACGAGCGGCGGAAAGGGATTGCACGTCGTCGTGCCGCTGAACTCGCGATTGGACTATGGGACAGTGAAGTCGTTTTCGCAAGCCTTTGTCCGACATCTCGCGAAGACAATTCCGGAACGTTTTTCGGCCATATCCGGCCCCTCGAATCGGGTCGGCAAGGTCTATGTGGACTATTTGCGCAATGGGATGGGGCAGACCACCGCTGCTGCGTTTTCAGCCCGCGCACGGCCAGGAATGGGAGTATCGATGCCGGTCTCTTGGGAACAGCTCGGCGACCTGAAAAGCGGTGCGCAATGGAACGTCCAGACGGCACGTGAATACCTCAGCTTCCAGTCGCAGGACCCTTGGACGGACTACTGGGCGAGCGGTCAATCACTGGCCACTGCGATAAAACGACTTCGATGAGGTGTTCCGCGGGTCCGGCAGCCAGCGCGTAACTTGCGCTGCCGTTAGACCAACCGGGCAATTGACGAGCGCAGTCGACCTACGCGATACTGTATATTCATACAGCATCGGAGGCATCTCTTGACCCGTCGCACCTTGCCACAGATGCCCTCCGTGACGCTCGCAGAGTTACCCAGTTGTGGCGCCAGTGCGGGTGCGGTGCTGAGTACGACAGCACTGTCCGGCGCCTGATAGTTGATGTTCTGAGGATGCGAAAGCTCATTGTCGAAATGGACGGCCTCTGCGGAGCGGTACAGCGGGCCTGGCGCGACGAGACTCGCTCAAACCTGGTAGCGCTGGAGCGTCTGCGCATTCTGTTCAACGATGAGCGTTCGCGCCATGGCGTGCTCTCGTCCGAATCGCCTCCGGCACCGCCCGACGCGATGAATCGCTACCCCTGACGATTCGGACTGAGCTCGGCGCCACGTTCACGCACTGCGGCTCTATCAGTTGAGCTCTGCCCGCTGGCGCGCGGTCGCGAAAGGGCACTTGATTTTCGACGGTACACCATTATATCGACCGATATACGGTTCACAGCGTTGTAGCGACTACGATGGAAACAGACCTCTATAAAGGATACGCAATTTACGGTCATTCAATCCACGAGGGCGAAGTTTTTGCTTCTAGTGGGACAGTCATTCAGGCGGGACGAGTCGTTGGGACCAGCGGCGTCCTTGAGTTTTTTCAAACGGAAGAAGAAGCGATGGCGGCCGGCATAGCGTGGGCTCGCGAGTGGGTCGACACCAACGGTTGACCGAAGCGATTCCCGACTACTGCCAGTTTTCGCCGCGCGCAGGTCGGATTCCCGAAAACAAAACTTATCTGGCTCGGAGTCCCGGTCCCACGGGGCTTCCGTCACTCGGCCCATAAAGACACGACTTCGCTAATGACCATCCCGGCGCGCCAGCGGGCTTCCCGCAAATGGGTCATCGCGCCAGTCGACGGCTTTACCCGTCAGTGGCACAGCCGCCTGCGACGATAATTCAAAATGTTCTAATGATTGCCCGGCGCTAATTGCCTGCTTCAGCCATCGCGGCATTTCCCCTTCGCCGCTCCAAACCTCGCCCGTCGCATTGCGGTAGCGTGCTTCTTTCTGTTCCGATTGGTCGCTCGCCAGCACTGATGCCAGGTCTTCTGGCTTTATGCCAAACTCTTTCATCCGGCGGCGGAGATAAGCAACCATGCTGTCCCGCTTCCGTTCATCCATAAGATATTCGTCCGTCAAAATCGTCCGACTTTCCTCTTCCAGTGCGATGCAATTAATGCATCGATATCCACGCTCCCTCGTGTCACCGGTTCGCTCGGCCCGCATCTTTTGTGTAGTACACCATCATAACGCGTTGTCCTTTCGCCGCGAAGGGTACGCCGCCTTGTTCCTTGCGCGGGCGAAAAGGTGGACGCAGACGGGTCCCATGCATTTGCGAGGTGCCTCCGGCACGCGGTCGCGCGTGCGTCCAGGATGCGCTCTTTCTAAGCGACCCAATGCGTCGACCGTTCCTAACCCACGTTTCCCTTGCGTCGACGGGGCGCAGCATGCAGCCCTAACAGTTGCCCTACCTTCTCCAGCTTCCTCGCACCGACCTTCCCGGCTGATATGCCTTTCTCAAGGGTAAAACCCAGGGGTCCGAATTTGCTCCTGCGTGATACGCACTTCTACTTAGATATCCAAACTAGCACGACAGAGCATGCAATTGAAAAGAAACGCGAGAGTCCATGGAAGGCGGAGCCGTAACAAGATGCAAGCGCGAATAACCAGGCAAGAACAATCGACTATAGAACCGGGCGCTAGCGGCGAGAACGCGCGATGCACCTGCTTCGCGCCCAGTCCCGGAACAAGCATTGCTGTTATCGAATTACTCACGACACCACCTGGAGTCATACATGACCACCAAGCCGAAGGAACAGCAGCCAACCACTGAGAAGTCCGAGGACGACATCGACAAAGCTATCGATGACACCTTCCCCGCCAGCGACCCGCCGGCGACGGGTGGAACCACCCGCATCAAGTCGGAAGACGGCGAAGAAGCTGATGAAGATTCGCCCGAGTAATGAGAGGCGCACGTAAGGAGGCACCAGGGCAGACACTTTCGGACCCCGCGAAATCGTCAGCGTGTCAGGTTCTCGAAGGTGGCGACAACGAGGGCCGGACATTTGATGCCACATGCGTTGAGGGGGACCGCTTTCCGTCAACCCGTATTGGGGCGGGCGTTCACTATGAACTGAAGTATGGAGCGCCCTGTTCACACCGGCACCATCCGGGCAGGTAACAGACATTTGGCCGGCAAGCCGTAGACCGTAATGAATCTGTCACTATCCCGGCTCCGCAACCACGGGCCAAGGCGCCATATTGGTGACGCTTTTATTTACCGTCGAATCGGAATGAAAACGTCAACTCGCGTAAGTGCGGATTAAATTTGTCACTTCGCCTCCTACACTTCGAATCCCGTCCGTAAGCTACCGAACTTATGGAACATTCTCTGCACATGCGTGAGCCGACCCCGCTCGTCCGCTCACGCGGCGCTCATCGGTTCGAAGCGTTCAGCCCAAAGCTTGCGCGCCGCGTCATGTTTTATCGGCGCCCATCGCTGGATCAATGGCTACTCCTCGAGACAAATCCTCAAGTGATCACATTCTGCGAACGCCCGGGCTATGTTCTGGTCAACGGATCCCGCAGGCTCATTGACTTCTGGTCCCACTACTTGGCCATCAGGAATTAGTGATCCTTAGTGAACATGACATCGATATTTCGGCAACTGTATCACCTTGCGACGGTCACGACAGCGAGTTGCTGATCCGGTTTGTCACGGCAGCTGAGCTCGCCGCTGCACGCGTCTGGCTTGACAACTGGCAACGCATGCTCCCCTACCTTGTAACCAATAGGGGACTCGTTCCGCCGACGCTGCCGGGAGCAATCGCCCAGCTCCCCAAACAATCTCAGAGATTGCTTGATTTCGAGCGGGAATTTGCGTCAACCGATCCCGTTCTGGTTCGCGCGGCCCTGTTCGGTCTGCTACATGACGGCAGGGCCAGCGCTCAGGAACTGAGAACGCAATCGCTGTCCCTGCTCACGTCGTTTGTCGTTACGGACGCGCACCTATGAACCGTCGAAAACCCAATCTGCAAACCATCGACGTAAGCGCCTGGCCGACTGTTGCCTACGCCGAGTTCGACCCGGCGATGCGGGCAAGGTTCGAGAAGCGCCAACAGGCGATATTGCGTTACATCGATGGGGAATCGATCCGTGCAATCGAGGAGTCTATTGGCATCAATCGTCGCCAACTGTACCGCTGGCTCGACCGCGTGCAGGCGCAACATCCCGACGGGCGACCTTTCGGCTTCCGGGGACTATTCCCCTTTATACGAATTGTAGAGTATGAGCGCCTGCGCGAGGTAGAGTTGAAGGGGGAGCGCGGCAGTCGAGGTACCGCTGGCGCTTTGGCTCAACTCTTTGAGCGCCATCCGGCGCTTGCGGGATGGCTGCTTCTTCAGGTCAAACGTCGCAAGGGACTGCTTGAGCAGCTACATACCGATGGTCACTTGCGAACTCGCCTCCGTGGCTTGAAAGCGTTACACGATGATTTCCTGCAGCAATGCCGTTCTGTCGGGTTAACGGCCGGCGACTATCCGCTCAACACGGCCGACCGTGCGCTCCGATCGCTTTCCCGAGTCATAAAAGCAGAGATGTTGCGTACGTTCGGCACCGCCGCCCGTTCAGCGGGCGCGTCGCATCTGAAGGGTCTACCACGCCGGGAAGCTGCAGGTGCTCCGGTAGCGACGCGACCGTATCAGGTCGTCGAATTCGATGGCCACCGGCTCGACATCCGGCTCAAGGTCGTCGTGCGGGATCCACTCGGCTTTGCGCATGAATTCGAGATGGAAAGAGTTTGGCTTCTTGCCATCATAGACGTGTGTACGCGCGCCGTGCTCGGTTACCACATTGCTTTGGCTCTACGCGCAAGAGAAAAAGGATGGACATCAAGCGGAGCCTTGAAAATACTGGAATCGGCAGACTGCGGGGTGTCCATTAGACTGGGAGAAAAAGTGGACACAACGACCGTCGCGTGTCCATCTTCCTCCACAAGTTTGCTATATCGTATTTCGAGATCTAGCGCGACTGCAAGGGCAGAACACTACCGCCACGCAGCGCGGCCAGTTCTTTGCGCAGGCTGAATACCTGACGCAGCAGGGCGAGTTCACGAGCCAGCGACTCGTCAAGCTGTGCCTGCAGATCCTTCGCGTTGCCCTTCGCGCGGTTCAGACGTTCGGTCAGTTCTAGCTTTGGCCGCTCGGCTGCGGCGTTGGCCGCATCGATTGCTTCGATCAGCTCGGCGAACTGAGGGCGCGACTTCTTGACGCTGCCTTTCTTGCGGCCCGCCTCGATCGCCACGGTATCGTTGTTGATACGCGCACCCTTGCGCTTCTTCAGCCGCTCAAGGGCGGCGTAGTAGTCAGTCATGGCATCGCTCATGCGGCCTCCGGTGTCATCAGTTTCTCTTGCGCGTCAAGCAGTCGTTGCAGCGTCTGTGCCTCGATGCGGCTCTCGACGCTCGCCTCATCGACAGCGCGCAGCTTCTCGACCATGGCCTGCTGCGCCTTGATCACGCGCTGAAGCTTCGACGGCACGACGACGAGGTTACGGCAGTTCGATTCAAGGCAATCCAGACGCATCCAGTCGAGCGGCGTCGACTTGCACGGCTCGACGCTGGCGCAGCCGCCCAGCACCGTCTCGTGGTACGCCAGTTCGCCCTTCCCGAACATCCTCACCGTCTGCTCGCGTGAGTAGACCGACACAGGCGACGCCTGCACAGCACGGCTCTGTGTCCATGCTGCGTGCCCGCCGAACAGCCGCTCGTCAGAGAACAGCACCTGCTCAGCGTACGCAAGGTACTCGGACAGGCCCTGTGCCTCGGCCCATTCCTTCGCGAAGTGAGCCTTGTCGGTGTCGGTGAAGTCCTTCGCAAACGCCGAGCCACGAGCGTAGTACATGCTCATTTCCTGCGTGATGTGCTGCAACTGACGCTTGAGCGTCGGCAGCGTGACGAGGCCGCTGCGTTGCGCATACAGCGCGAGCGAGCGGCGAAGCTGATGACGCGTAAACGGCCACTGCTGCCCGACCGCGTACTTCGGTTCGTCTTCCCATGCGCGGTGCATGTCGACACGCTTCAGTTCAGCAATGTCCTCGGGCGTGATCGTCGGGAAGACGCGCTTACGAAAAGCTTCGACTTCGCTATGTATGGTACTGGGCGCCCGGTTTGCCACGTACTTAAGATGCAGACCCATCCGACAGAACAGCAGGTGGGAACCGTCCGTCGATTCGGCGTAGCCTGTTGCGCTGTGCGCACGGTGCGCCTCGCCCGACAGCCGCTGTGCGAGCCTGACGGCGCGAGCACCGAGCGGGCTCGTCACCCAGCATGCGCGTTTGGGACGCCCGCCGGACAGCTTGGTCGTCACGCCCTCGATGGCGTAGTGCGTCACACCATCCAGCCGGGTTTCGCTTAGACAGTCGTACGGCAGGTTCTCTGCTTCCATCGCGCGCATGCCGGTGAACGACAGGATGACAAGCTGGCATAACGCGCTGATCGACGCCACAAGCGACAAGACGACGTAAAGGGAGTCCTTGCAGCCGAAATGGACAGCAGCCGTCTTCAGTGCGGCACAGACGTCGGGGCGTTCGCCAGCGTATGCGCGCGCGAGGTAGTCCGACAGCGCGTTCGCGACGCTCTCAGCGATCCCGAGGTCATGCTCGCACGTCGACAGGAAGTGCTGGTAGATCCGCGTCGGGATGACCGGGTATTGTGAGTTTCCGGCGCGTGGCGCGGAGCGTTCGAGCAGAGGCTTATGCAGTTGCGCCAATGGCACGCGCAGCCCTGTTGCCTCGGCGCCCACCCGGTGAAGCTTCGCCAGAATCGAATGAAGGCGTTGGGCCTTCATGTCCATCCCTGCTTGTGCCGCATAGTCCAGAACAACGGCGACGTTGGATAGCCCCTCATAAAGGGTAAGCTGGTGTTCGGCGGCAAAGAAAGCAAAGTCCTTCAGGTAAACTGAACAAGCTAGAAGCGTACTGGACGCCGGTACCGTCTCGGTCGCTTCGTGCATCAGAAAGTACATGAGCTGCTTCCACTGACGCGCAGTCGTGTCTGAAAGGATGCGGCCGGCGTCGTTAAGCGGGTGACCCCTAAAGTGGATATGGGTGCGGCGCGATCCAATCGTGTATGCACGGATGTCCCAGGCGTCGTCACCAAACAGCGAAGCGGGATGTCCATCCGTGTCGCGCGCGACGACCGCATCGTCTTCGATGCGATACCAGTCGGGGCGCTCGGCGAGCGCCGCGATCAGCGTATTGTTCATGCCACTCCCAATTCGTAAAGCTGATCAAGCTTGGTCGACCAGAAAGCGTCCAGATTTCCATTGATCTCAACGTCGTGCTCGATCTGACCAACCAGCGCGACGTCGCGCTTGCGCAGTTCATCCAGCAGGAAGTCAACGCGCCGTAGCACCGCGCCGAACGAGCTCTCGTATTGCTCGAAGGAGCCAACCCGCCCGCTCACGAGCCTGACGCACTGACGGCAACTCAGCAGCTTGCGGATGTCGGTGGCGTCAGCGTGCACGCGGTACTGGTCGCAGAAGAGACACCCTTCGGTCGAGCGGCAGTCAGGCTGTACGGTTACCAAACCTGCGATTGGCGCAGGCTTGTGGAACTCGATGCAGACGCCCACCGCGCTCTTGATGGTGCCCGCCGGGTCGTTGCCGGCCTTCAGCACGGTTTTCTCGACTGAAGCGAGGAATGCGCCCATCTCAGCCCTGTGCGCGGTGTCCGTGCCGTTCGAATACGAGCGCAGCGCCGTGGCCAAGGAGTGACCCATCAGCCTGGCTGCGACGACAGGGCCGTGATTGCTCACCGCCCAATCCTGCTTTGCCGCACGCCACTGACGTGCGCTAATGCGCGGCAGCACAATCCCGAGCGTACCGAGTCGACTGTAAAGCCGATCAAGGAATTGGATTGAGAGACCCGTTAGCCGCCGCAGCTGCGCATGATGCCCGAGTACGACGAACAACGTGTCACAGTCTGCGTCCTGGACAAGATACTTGCGCAATGCC
Organism: Paraburkholderia hospita; assembly: GCF_002902965.1. Taxonomy (GTDB): domain Bacteria; phylum Pseudomonadota; class Gammaproteobacteria; order Burkholderiales; family Burkholderiaceae; genus Paraburkholderia; species Paraburkholderia hospita. Next base: position 945,631 of record NZ_CP026108.1, read on the forward strand.
AGATACGCCTTGAGCTTTGGCATGAAGGCCAGCGAGACGGTGAACGTAACTTCCATTCCACCTGCACGGTACTTAATCTCGCGAAACTTCTGACGTACAACAGACGCATCCTGCAGGCTCGCGGCGAGCTCCGGGCTCCACTTCATTGCCAGCAGCTGCGCGAGGCTGACGCCCGTTTCAGCCAGAAACAGCGCGGCGAAGCAAAAGGCCGCCATCGAAGCGTGCGAGCGGCGGATCGGTGACTGTGCGTCCTCGTTGGCCGCTGTAAGATGTTTAGCCGTTAACCGCGCGACGGCCCACGAACGATTGCGAGGATTTTTAGTTCCACCGTCGGCCATGCGCCTGATGAGTTCTTCCCGGGTGCGCAGCTGTCCCGTCTCCAGGTTCCAGCCAAGCAAGCCGTTCGAGTCGTGCCCTGCACTACGGCCATGTGTGTGCGGAACAAGCCAAAGATTCTCACCTCGCGCCGTGGTCACGCGCACCGGATATGGTTTGAAGTCGAGCACCAGCGCGCTGATGTTGCTGAAGAGTGCATCAGCCCACGCGAGCAAGGCGGCTTGTGCCTCGGCGTCGGGCACAACCGTCGGTGCACAAGCATACTGTTGCTGGCGCAGCACTCTCGCATCGGCGCAGAACTCGTCGTTTCTGAAGAACTCACGTAGCATCGACAACAGATTAGGCTGCATGCGCGCGACGGGATTGTGGTTCAGGTTGCCCAGCGAGACCTGTTCACGCTTCTCACGAAAGTAACGATGAACCGCCTCCGCCGTAGCCTTCTCGTCACAGAGCACCTGATGCAAGCCCAGCCTGTCGGCCCAGTTGACGAAGTCAAGCACGCCGCGCAGAGCAAGATAGACCGTATTCGGACGCATTGCACCAAGGGTCAAGCGCTCGGAAAGCTGTTTCACCAGCATGCGTACGACCTTGGCGCGTTCGCTGCTGAAGCTTGTATGGTCGAAAGTGTGTCGTGTGTGCCGCGTGCTCGACGTGTCGCGCGTCAGGTAGCAGATCTGCCCGATATCGGAACGATTGCTAATGCCTTCCCACTTGAGCAGCGCGCGCTCGGGATGCAGCAGCGTCGTGCCCTCCGTGAGCGGCATGTGCACTTCATCGTAGAGGCGCTTCATGATGCCACCGCGCAATCGAGGGCGAGCGTGACAAGCGTCGACAGGTGCGCACCCCACCCGTCCTGCACAGCGTCGAACAGCTTGCGGTTTTCGCGGTAGTCGAGGTAAATCTCAGTGGTAGACGGCCGGGCGTGCCACATCAACTGCCGCAACTGATCGAGTGCCCGGGTGTACTTCGTCTCATTTGCTGTCATCGTGTCGACCATGTTCAGCCCGTAAGTCGCGCGCAGGTCGTGGAAGCTGAACGCGTACCTGGGGTTGCCGAGCTTCACGCTCATCGTGGGCAACAGTTCGTCCCTGATGAACTGACGCACGGCCTGCCCCGTCTTGACGTGACGGCGTACGTGCGGGCCAGTGCTCACCGGGGCGCGCGACGCGCAGTCCTCGTAGAGCGGCGCACCGCGATGGCTCAGAAAGAGCGGCTGGTCGAAGTGATCGCCGCCATCTGCCATCTGGCGACGCTTGCGCGCACGATCGCTGTGCACGTAGACGTACAGCCGCTCATAGAAACCACGCGGCAGGTGCAACACGCCCTTGACTCCGCGCTTCGTGTCGATGCCGGTACCTGGCCCGCAGGCGAGACGGATGTCGTCGCCGTGAAACCCGTCAGGCTTGTGCATCACGTGTTTCGCGCGCACGGTCAGTACCGTCTGGATGCGGGCGCCCGTCAACAGCGCGAACAGATGAACGAGCGTCATCTCGGTGTTGCCGAGTGCGGCTAACGATTCAATCAGCGCCGACTGCTCGGCAGAGGGGAGCGGGCGCAGGCGACCACCGTCCTGGATGTGATCGTCCCACGGGTCTTCTACGCGCCGGCCACTGATCGACAGGTCCGTGGTCTTGACTTCGATCACGCTGCTGAAGCCCTTCTGGTCCTTGAACTCGATGAAACGATCAGATTCGACCCACGGCGCGTTCGCGGGCTTGAAGCCTGCTTCGGTTATGAGCCAGCGATAGAAGCGCGCTACAGCACCCATACGACGCTTCGCGACACCCGCAGACAGGTCGCCTGCCTGCACGGCCAGCTTGATCGATGCGCTATAGCGGTAGGTCGGACGTTGCCGCTTGTTCACAGGGAAGACGAGCCAGTCGATACCCTCGTCATCCAGATAACGACGGAACGCTACCAGGTCGTCAGCGATGCTGGCGAACGTCAGCATGTTCGGCGACGACTTCGACTCGATCATATCGATGAGCCAGAGGTTCGCCTCAGCCCACGGCGCACCGTCAGCAAGTCGGACAACGGGAAAGAGCGGGAAGGTGCCTGCGATCCACTTCGGGCGGGTGTCGCGTCGCTTGCCGGTCTCGGGGTCTGCGAGCGGGATCGTGTGATAGATGGTGCCGCCCTCGGGAGTGGTGATACTGACCGGCGTCGCGCCGGGTGTGTCGCGGTCAACGACCTCGGTCAAGGGCAGTCGCCGGATGGTCGTTCGTCTTGCCGTCATCATGCAGATCCTCTGCTGTGTTTGTGCGGGCGTCCGCTTTAACACAGCCTGCGAGTATCAGGACATCGTTCTTCACTTGCGCATATAGCTCGAGAATATTGCCGCTACGACGTGATCAAGACAATCGAGAATGCCCTTGAGCCTCACCATGCGCGGACATTCACGATAGCGGGCCTATCCCGCGGAACGCATGATGGCTTTCCGTCGGAACGACTGCCGGAATTGGCCTATGCAACCTGGGAATGGATCAAGCTCGACAACGCGAAAGCAAATCTGGCGCAGGAGACATTGACAGCGTTATGCGAATTCGTCGGCTGCGTGGCGGACGCTGGACCGAAATATAGTCCCGATGAGCGGCCCTACATTGAGCGGTTCTTCGGCACGATTGCCAGCCGATTGTCGTCGCGATTGCCTGGCTACACCGGCTCGAATCCACGGGACTTGCGTCGGGCACTGGCTGATCCTAAAGGCGACCTGCGCCTTTACGTCTCCCTCGACGAACTTGGCGAACTGGTCGAGTACGCGATCGCCAACTATAACGGGACGCCGCACGCCGGGCTCAACAACGCGACGCCGCTCGAAGCAATGGAGTACTTCGTGCGCAGCGGACAAAATCTGCTCGCCTGGCTCGCGGAACAGCGCCGCCGCACGCTCTGCCTCATGCAGTCGGCAAGGCGCTGCCGCGTTCGCGCCTATATTGGGCAGGGCGTGCGACCTCACATCAATCTTTATCGTGTCCGCTACACAAACCGCGTGCTTGCCGCGAGCACGGATCTGATTGGCCAGCATCTACTGATTTATATGAACGCCGATGATCTTCGTTCGGTACGGGCTTTCCTTGCCGATGGCACGGAATTAGGTGTACTGGATGCACAGGGCGCGTGGCAGTTAGTCCCGCATAACCTCAAGCTGCGTCAGGAAATCTGCCGGCAGTCAGGCAAGCGAGGACGGTTATCGGACTCGCACACCAATCCGATAGAAGCCTACGTTCAGCAGAAGCTCACACAGGCGAGGAAAACCCGGAAGGCCGCGACGGATCTCGCCCGTACGAAGCAGCTGCTGGCGTCAGCACCGAACGTACGTACACCTGTCGGTCCGGATCGCAAGGTCGAAACTGCAGTTCCATGCGCGCAGTCAACGATGCAGACGCAAGCGAACGCCCTCGCCTCTCTCGCGCCACCTGCACCGGTGCGTCCACGAAAACTCTCAATCGGCACTGGCCAGGTCTTTTAACTTCATCACTCTGGGGAGTGCGTTATGTCGCTAGAGATCCCGCGTCCGATCGATCCTTCGCTGCATCCGCTGGTCACCGGCAATTACCGTCTCGCCACACCCGCGATCGAAGGCTTCTACGAACTTGTCATGCGCTGTCTTCGTTACCGGATCATGGGCGCCCTCATCTATGGCCCGTCGCGAGTCGGAAAGACTCGTGCCATAGAGTACGTCCGCCGTCTGCTGGCAAGGGAGCATCCCAAGATCACCACGTACCATGCCCAGTGCGAGCACAAGCCGCGCCACGCCGAGGGCCCGTTTTTTGCGACCCTGCTGGAGGCCGTTGGCGATACGGCGCCGAACGCTGGCACGACATCGAGCAAACGAACACGACTCTCATTACGCATCCGTGAGGCTGCCGCCCGGGCCGGAAGCGGCACCGTCATCCTGTTCTGCGACGAAGCCCAACGACTCAACGATCACGAGTATGAATGGCTACGCGATGTACACGACGCGCTCGATCGCCAGCAGATCAAGCTTTTCACATTTCTCGTGGGACAGGAGGAGCTGCTCGCACAGAAGACGGCCCTTCAGGTTGCGCACAAAACGCAGATCGTCGCACGTCTCATGGTCGAAGAACTGGCATTCGCCGGCATCCGCAACGCCGAGGATATCGCAACGTGCCTCAATGGATATGATCAGACCGCCTATCCTGAATGCACCCCCCGGAGCTTCACCCGCTTCTATCTACCTCATGCCTTCGACGCGGGCTATCGACTGACAGGCGACGCAGCAACGCTATGGCAGGCCTTCGAAGAGGCACACCACAAGGCGAGTTTGCCCGTACCGTTAGATTTGCCCATGGAGTCCTTCGCGCGCGCTGTCGAGATCGTGCTCAAGGACAGCGAACTCAGGGACGCGCCGGGTTACTGCCCTGACACAGCCTTGTGGACTCACGCTGTTCGTCACTGCGGCTACGTTCAATCGCGCCATGCAACCGGTCGCGTCCTTGCCACCGTGTGAGACGGTGGCGCTCAGGGCGCCACGTTTCCCAATACTTGCATTTGGCGGGCGCGATCCTTCGCTCGGGAGCGTCTTCAACCTCGGCTGGCTAATGCCGGGAGAGTCACTCCTGTCGATACTCTGGAAGTTCCGCTGCGCCAATGCGCTTCCAGCCGATTTTCTCGTCCAGAAGTTACTGCCGGATATCAATCCGTCCGTGGGAGCCGCGCCCGTGCGCAAGCTTTTCAAACCTAGGCATTTGCGTCAGCTGCTGCGCCTGCCAAAGAGTGTCCTGGATTTGTCGCTGCTAGACGCGTCTGCTTCCGATTACTATCATCCGGCGTTCCGCTTCTGTCGACAGTGCGCAGCGCACGGCTACCACAGTGTGCTCTACCAGCTAACCGATGAACGATGCTGCCCTGTACATCGGCAAGCTCTCGAAACGCTCTGCCGCGATTGCGGAGGCAAGACGCCGTTCATCGTCAACACCCGCACGATCGACGCGCCATTCCGATGCGTCGCTTGCCACTCGCACTTCAGCTACGGCCGCCTTCCGCTGGTCTCCACAATTCCTGTGATGAGCAGGCGGGAGCGGGCTGAAATCCGTCGCTGGTTCTACTACGGGTAAGCGGCAGCATGAGCGAAGCTTTCGCTTACCAAGCCGCCATCGTCGTTCTTGATGAGGACTACCGCGACACCGGCCGGTGACGAATTCATTTCGCTTCCGTAACCTATTGATAAAGCTAGATTTCTCTTGCCGTCGGCCGCGGATTTAGGCGAGTTGACAGAATTAATGCCGAGTTTGTGTCAAATTTATTCCGGTCTACGAGTCTCGACATTGACGACGCGCGCCAATACATCAATCAGTTTCTCGTTGATCCTCAGCCGGTCTCTCAGTGGGTTATGAACCGGGCCGTGCCGCGAGGCGAACCTGGATGGCGGCCCTTTCGTGGTCCGCTGTTCGGTCAAGAGCCGCCAGGACGCATTGGCGGCCCTGAAGAAGTTCTTCGGCGACCTCGTGAATGCGCAGTACCTCGACCACAACGCCTTCGCCAAAGTCAAGGTCTTCCTCGGTAGCGAAACCGATGAGGCCGGCAATGTCAGGCGTGTCGCGGCCAAGCCTCGCATTCAGGCCGAGCGCAGCCTCACGAGAGAAGCGTGGACGTTCGCCATGAAGGTCCTTGACTCCCTGCCCGACTCCGACTCGCGTAGGCCGTAATAATTTTGTCACTACCCTTCCCTAGCAACCACGGGCCAAAGCGCGATCGTGTTGTCACTTTTATTTCACTTCGAATCGCAATGAAAGTGTCAACTCACGTAAGTCCGTATTAATTTTGTCAACTGGCCTCCTACACTTCGAATCCCGTCCGCAACCTATTGATCTTATGGAAGATTCGCCGCGCATCGCAGAGCCGGTCGCGCTCGCCCGTCCACGCGGCGCGCATCGGTTCGAAGCGTTCAGCCCAAAGCTCGGGCGGCGGGTGACGTTTTACCGACGCCCGCTGTTGGAGCAGTGGCTGTTGCTCGAGGCAAGCCCGAGAGTGATCACGTTTTGCGAGCGTCCGGGCTACGTGCTGATCAACGGGTCCCGTCAGCTTGCCGATTTCTGGATCCGTTACGTTGATAATCAAGAATTAGTTATCCTAGATGATTCGGCGTCGGATTGTAGCGTAATCAGTTCGCGTCGTGACATCGGCGACAGCGCGTTGCCGATCAGGATAGTCGCGCCCGCCGAGTTCGCCGCCGCGCGTACCTGGACCGACAACTGGAAGCGCATACTCCCCTACCTTGTCGCCAACGAAGGGCTCGTTCCGTCAACCTTGCCCCGCGCGATCGTCGGGTTCCTGGGAGAGCCGCAACGATTGCTCGCTGTTGAACGCGAATTCTCCGCAGTCGATCCGGTCCTGGTCCGAACTGCCCTGTTTGACCTGCTCCATCGCGGACGCGTCAGCGCGCCCGAGCTTCACGCGGAACCGCTATCGCTGCTCACGTCATTCGCGGCTTCGGAGGGGACATCATGAGCCGCCGCAAACTGGAGTTGCAGTCAATCGACGTGAGCGCCTGGCCTACTGTCGCCTTTACCGAACTGGACGATGTGGCGCGGGCCACATTCGAGACACGTCAACAGGCCGTGTTGCGCTACACGGCGGGAGAGTCGGTCAAGGCAATCGAGCGATCAACGGGCATCAATCGCCGGCAACTGTACCGATGGCTCGAGCGAGCCCAGACACCACACCCTGATGGACGTCCCTTCGGCTTCCGGGCGCTCATTCGCTATTTGCGCATCGCGGACTATGAGCGGGTGCGCGATGTACAAGTGCGAGGCGAGCACGGCAGCCGGGGCACCGCTGGAGCATTGACGCAGCTGTTCGAGCGATACCCTGAGTTGACAGGATGGCTTCTGCTTCAGGTCAAACAGCGCAGGGTGCTGCTCGAGCAGCGGCATACGGATGGCCAACTGCGCACGCGCCTGCGCGGTTTGCAATCGATGCACGATGAATTCCTGCGCCGATGTCGATCATTGGGATTGACGGCGGCCGACTACCCCTTCAACACCGGCGACCATGCGCTTCGCTCGCTGTCCCGACGGTTGAAGGCGGAGCTGCTGCGCACGTTTGGCACAGCGGCACGCTCAGCCGGCGCCTCGCACCTTAAGGGCCTGCCCCGGCTTGACGGCGCGGACGCACCTGCGGCGGTCCGGCCGTACCAGGTCGTCGAATTTGATGGTCATCGGCTCGATATCAGGCTCAAGGTTGTCGTGCGAGATCCGCTCGGTTTCGCGCACGAATTCGAGATGGAACGGGTATGGCTCCTGGTAATCATCGATGTGTGCACGCGTGCTGTGCTCGGCTATCACATAGCGTTTCGCGAATACAGCCGCTATGACGTCGTCAAGACAATCGAGAATGCACTCGAGCCCCATCGTGCGCGAATGTTCACCATCGCAGGGCTTGGGTATGGACCACAGGACGGCTTTCCGTCGGATCGCTTGCCCGAACTCGCGTACGTCACGTGGGAGTGGATCAAGCTCGACAACGCAAAGGCCAATCTCGCAAGGGAAACACTGAATTCGTTGTGCGAGTTTGTTGGTTGTGTCGCTGACGCCGGACCGAAGTACAGCCCCGATGAGCGGCCCTATATTGAGAGGTTTTTTGGGACGATCGCGAGCCGCCTCTCATCGCGTTTGCCTGGCTATACGGGTGCTCATCCTCGCGATCTGCGTCGGGCACTCGCAGATCCGAAGGGCGACCTGAGGCTCTACGTCTCACTCGACGAACTCTCGGAACTCGTTGAGTACAGCATTTCCCGCTACAACGGCACCCCGCACGCCGGCCTTAACAACGCAACGCCACTCGAAGCGATGGAATATTTCGTGCGCGGCAAACAGACGCTTGTGAGATGGCTGGCCCAGGCGCGTCGCCAGACACTTTGCCTGATGCAATCGGCACGGCGATGCCGGGTGCGCGCCTATCTCTCTCAAGGCGTGCGTCCGCATATCAACCTGCATGGTGTGCGGTACACGAGCCGGTTGCTCGCGGCAGGCACGCATCTGATCGGCGAGTATCTGCTGGTCTACATGAACGCTGACGACTTGCGCTCAGTGCGCGCCTTCGTGACGAGTGGCGAGGAACTGGGTGTCCTCGAGGCGCAAGGGGCGTGGGGCGTAGTGCCGCACAATCTGAAACTGCGCCAGGAGATTCTCAAGCAATCTGGCAAGCGCCGACGCCATATTGCTGCGAACGATGCCAATCCAATCGAGGCATACGTCCAGCAAAAGCTCACGCAGGCGAGGAAGACGCGGAAAGCAGCGACGGAGCTCGCCCATGTGACGCGGATACTGACTTCAGCTCCGACAGTGCGCACGCCTGTCGGACCGAAACATCCGGTCGAGACAGAGACTGCGACAATGATCGCAGCGCCAACCCCGGGCACACAACCGGTGACGGACATCGATCTCTTGCCACGGTTATCGGTGCGCCCACGCAAGCTCTCCATCGGTACTGGCCAGGTCTTCTGATTTCGTCGCTCACGCAAGGAGGTGCATCATGTCGCTAGAAGTGCCGCGTCCGATTGATCCTTCACTGCATCCGCTCGTCACGGGCAATTACCGCCTGGCGACGCCCGCGATCGAAGCGTTCTACGAACTTGTCACCCGCTGCCTGCGCTATCGGATCCCTGGCGCGCTTGTCTATGGACCGCCGCGCATTGGCAAAACCCGGGCGATCGAGTACGTGCGGCTCCTGCTTGCGCGTCAGCACCCGAAGATGTCCAGCTACCATGCACAGTGCGAGCACAAGCCGAAACACGCGGAAGGCCCATTCTTCAGCAATCTGCTTGAGGCCGTCGGTGATCATGCTCCGCACGCGGGTACGAGCTCGGCAAAGCGCAGTCGCCTCTCGCTGCGTATCCGCGAGGCCGCGGCCCGCTCCGGGAGCGGCACCGTACTCCTGTTCTGCGATGAAAGCCAACGCTACAACGAGAATGAGTATGAATGGCTGCGTGATGTGCATGACGCGCTCGATCGCCAGCAGATCAAGCTCTTCACGTTCCTCGTCGGCCAGCAGGAACTGCTCGCGCAGAAGACAGCCTTGCAAGTCGCAGGCAAAACGCAGATTGTTGCGCGTCTGATGGTCGAGGACCTCGCGTTCTACGGCATCAGGAACGCCGAGGATGTCGCCACGTGCCTGAATGGCTACGATCAGACCGCATATCCGGAAGGTTCTCATTGGAGCTTCACGCGGTTCTACATCCCACAGGCGTTTGACGCCGGCTATCGCCTGGTCGCCGACTCGGGCACGCTTTGGCAAGCATTTGAGGCTGCACATCATAAGGCGAGCCTGCCTGGTAACCTCGAGATACCGATGGATTCGTTTACCCGGGCTGTCGAGATTGTGCTCAAGGAAAGTGAACTCAAGGACGCTCCGGGCCACTGCCCTGATGCTGGCTTGTGGACTCACGCGGTTCAGCACTGCGGCTATGTTCAGTCCCGCCACGCGACGGGCCGCGTGCTGGCAACGGTGTGATCCCGTGGCACTCATACGGCCGCGCTTCCCGATTCTGGCGTTTGATGAGTTAGAGCTTTCGCTTTCGCGAGGAAGCGCGTTCAACCCGAAGTGGCTAATGCCCGGCGAATCGCTTGTCTCAATCCTGTGGAAGTTCGCGTGCGCCAACGTACTGTCCGGAGACGCGCTCGTGCATCTGATCAGCCCGTGTGTTGATCCTTCTGAGGGCGTAGCACCTGTGCGCGACAACATCGAACTCGCGCGTCTGTGCCGCGTACTCCGTTTGTCCGAAGGCGTGTTGCGGACGTCCTTGCTTGATGCAGCCCTTGCCGTTCCGACTCACCCGACTTTCCGACATTGCAGACTGTGCGCTGCGCATGGCTACCACAGCGTGCTATATCAACTTGAGGAGGAAGAGCGCTGCCCCGTACATCATCAACCACTCGACACACGCTGTCTGCATTGCGGTGACGAGACGCCGTTCATCGTCAGCGCCAGCGTAATCGAGGCTCCGTTTCGATGCTTAGGGTGCCGTTCCCATTTCAGTTATGGTCGACTTTCGCTCCGCTCGACCATTCCCGCGATGCGCAGGCAGGACCGCATGGCGCTCAGTCGCCACTGGCTGCTGCGCTCGGGTAACGACATGAACGATGGCTCCGGAAATGCGTGATCGCGAGTTGTCGGCGCCGGCATCTCGAAAGCAGTTGGAGACACTTTTATTTCGTTTCCCGTAACCGCCTGAATCTGCTGAAGTTTTTCGCGCCGCTGCGTCATACGAACGCGAGTTGACAGAATTATTAGCGCAGCGGGGACACTTTTAATACGGTCTACGACAGGATGCTTCGGTGCCGACGGCTGTGCCTGACGCCGAAGCACAGGCCGCCCTGCTCGCGTGGGCTGACGCGCTCTTCAGCAGCATCAGCACGCTGGTGCTCGACTTCAAGCCGTACCCGGTATGCGTGAGCACGGCGCGAGGCGAGAGTCTTTGCCTTGTTCCGCACCCACATGGCCGTCGTGAAGGCGACGACTCGCGCGGCCTGCCTGGCTGGAATCTCGAGACGGGCGAGCTGCGCACCCGGGAAGAACTCACGATGCGCACGACAGAGGCCGGAGATAAAGATCCTCGCCAGCGCCGGGGGGCCATCGCCAGGCGTGCGGCTAAACATCTTGCGGCGGCGAACGAGGACGCGCAATCATCGATCCGGCGCTCGCACGCTTCGATGGCGGCCTCCTGCTTCGCGGCGCTGTTTCTGGCCGAAACGGGCGTCAACCTCGCGCCACTGCTGGCCATGAAGTGGAGCCAGGAGCTTGCTGCGAGCCTGCAGCATGCGTCGGTTGCGCGTCAGAAGTTTCGCGAGGTCAAGTACCGTGGAGGCGGGAGCGAAGTTACGTTCACCGTCTCGCTGTGCTTCATGCCAAAGCTCAAGAGGTATCTGGCGTTGCGCGAGTATCTGGTGCAGGACGCAGACTGCGACGCGTTGTTCCTCGTAATCGGTCGTTCTGCACAGCAACGACAGCTAGTAGGTCTTCCACCCCATTTTCTAGTTCAGCTTTACCGCCGACTCGACACATTCGGGATCGTGCTGCCGCGCGTTAGCGCACGTCAGTGGCGGGCGGCCAGGCAGGATTGGGCGGTGAGCAACCACGGCCCTGTCGTCGCAGCCAGGCTGATGGGGCACTCACTGGCCACGGCGCTGCGCTCGTACTCGAACGGCACGGACGCCGCGCACAAGGCTGAGATGGGCGCGTTCCTCGCTTCGGTCGAGAAGACCGTGCTGAAGCCCGGCGACGACCCGGCGGGCAGCATCAGGAGCGCGGTAGGCGTCTGCATTGAGTTCCACAAGCCTGCGCCGATCGCGGCGTCGGTCACCGTACAGCCTGACTGCCGCTCGACCGAAGGGTGTCTCTTCTGCGAGCGGTACCGCGTGCACGCTGACGCCACCGACATCCGCAAGCTGCTGGGCTGCCGTCACTGTGTCAGGCTCGTGAGCAGACGTGCGGACTCGATCGAGCAATACGACAGATCTTTCGGCGCGGTGCTGCGACGCGTTGACTTCTTGCTCAATGAACTGCGCGGGCGCGATGCCGCGCTGGTCGATCAGATCGAGCACGATGTCGATATTGAAGGGAATCTGGACGCTTTCTGGTCGGCCAGGCTCGACCAGCTTTACGAACTGGGAGTGGCATGAAGAACACGTTGATCGCACCGCTCGCTGGGCGCCCCGACTGGTACCGGGTCGAGGACGATATGGTGGTCACGCACGACAAGGCTGGAAACGCTGCTTCGCTGCTTGGTGACGACGGCTGGGACGTCCGAGCATATACGACTGGAACACGCCGCAGCCATATCTATTTCAGGGATCACACGCCTGACGGCGTGAGCCGCGCCCTTTCAGAGGCGACTACGCGTCAATGGAAGCAGGTGATGTACTTTCTGATGTATGAAGCGACCGATACGGTACCGGCGTCCAGTACGCTTAAGGCAAATTCAATTTGCCTTAAGGAGTTCACATTCTTTGCCGCCGCACGTCAGCTTACGCTCTACGAGGGGCTGTCCAGCGTCGCCATTGTTCTGGACTATGTGGCGCAAGCCGGGAAGGAGAGGAAGGCCCATCGTCTTCATTCGATTCTGGTGAAGCTTCACCGTCTGGGTGTCGATGCCACAGGGCTGCGCGTACCACTGGCCCAACTGCATAAGCCTCTGCTCGAACGTTTCGCGCAACGTGCTGGATACGCACAATACCCTGTTATCCCGACGCGGATCTACCAGCACTTCCTGTCAACCTGTGAGCATGAGCTCGGCATCTCTGAGGGCCTCGCTGACGTCCTGTCGGACTACCTCGCACGACTGTACGCCGGCGAGAGTCCGGGAGTCCCTTCAGAACTGGTAAGGGTCGCTGCACACTTCGGGTGCAAGAACTCCCCTTACGTCGTGTCGTCGCTTGTGGCGTCGATCAGGGCGTTATGCCAGCTTGTCATCCTGTCATTCACCGGCATGCGTGCGACAGAAGCGGAGAACCTGCCATACGACTGCCTGAGCGAGACCCGTCTGGATAACGTGCCCCACTACACCATCGAGGGCATCACGACCAAGCTATCGGGCGGTCGTCCCAGGCGCGCATGCTGGGTGACCGGCCCGATCGCTGCCCGCGCCATCAGACTCGCGCAACGGCTGTCGGGCGAGGCACACCGTGCGCACGGCGCACAAGGCTACGCCGAATCGACGGATGGTTCGCACCTCCTGTTTTGCCGGATGGGTTTGAGTCTGCGTTATTGGTACGTGGCAAACCAGGCGGCGAGTAACGTACATGACGATATCGAAGCCTTTCGCGAGCGCGTCTTCCCGACGATCACGGTCGAGGACATCGCTGAACTGAAGCGCGTCGACATGCACCGCGCGTGGGAAGACGAGTCGAAGTACGCGGTCGGGCAGCAGTGGCCGTTCACGCGGCACCAGCTTCGGAGGACGCTCGCGTTATATGCGCACCGCAGCGGACTCGTGACGCTGCCAACGCTCAAGCGTCAGTTGCAGCACGTCACGCAGGAGATGAGCACGTACTACGCCCGCGGCTCCGCGTTCGCGAAGGGCTTCATCGACACCGACAAGACCCACTTTGCGAAGGAATGGGCCGAGGCGCAGGGCCTGTCCGGCTACCTTGCATACGCCGAGCAGGTACTGTTCTCTGACGAGCGGCTGTTCGGCGGGCACGCAGCGTGGACGCAGAGCCGTGCCGTGCAGGCATCGCCTGTGTCGGTCTACTCCCGCGAGCTGACGGTGAGGATGTTCGGGAAGGGTGAGCTAGCGTACCGCGAGACGGTGCTGGGCGGCTGTGCCAGCGTCGAACCATGCAAGTCGACGCCGCTCGACTGGATGCATCTGGATTGCCTTGAGTCGAACTGTCGTAACCTCGTGATCGTGCCGTCAAAGCTTCAGCGCGTGATCAAGGCGCAGCAGGCTACGGTCGGGAAGCTGCGCGCGGTCGATGAGACGAGCGTCGAATACCGTATCGAGGCGCAGACGCTGCAACGACTGCTTGACGCGCAGGAGAAACTGATCAAATCGGAGGCGGCATGAGCGACGCCATGACCGACTACTACGCCGCCCTTGAGCGGCTGAAGAAGCGCAAGGGCGCGCGTATCAACAATGACACCGTGGCGATCGAGGCAGGCCGGAAGAAAGGCAGCATCAAGAAATCGCGCGCGCAGTTCACCGAACTGATCGCAGCGATCGACGCGGCCAACGCGGTAGCCGGGCATCCGAAGCTCGAACTCACCGACCGTCTGAACCGCGCGAAGGGCGACGCAAAGGATCTGCAGGCACAGCTTGACGAATCGCTGGCTCGTGAGCTCGCACTACTGCGTCAGGTGTTCAACCTGCGCAAGGAATTGGCCGCTCTGCGTGGCGGTAGCGTCCTTCCCCTGCAGCCGCGCTAGATCGGAGCGGCCATCTTCGCTCGAATCAGCATGCGAAACCTGCGACTGAAGATGGACATTCCGACGAACGTTGCGTCCATTTTTTCTGCTAATTTTATGGACACCCCGCAGCCTGCTGATTCCATTATTTTCAAGGCTCCGGGTGATGTCCATTTTTTCTATCTTGCGCGTACTCCCGGTTCCCGAACAAGGAGCGTGCGCGCGTGCCAGGGTCTTCGACCACGCCGAGCCGACGGAGTGGTCGCAATTATCGCGCTCCGTCGTGTTGCCTTCCGCAGTGTCAACGGCGTCTGCGCTCGGGACAATTAAACTATCGCGGCTCAATGGCTGGCCCGCACGTACCCCTGTCAACGCTTCGCCGTATGTCTCGCGACATACTGCGCATGAGTCGGGGATAAGTAAGAGAACTTGCACTCGTTACTGCTTTCCGGCCTCCCGGCGCACTGACAGATTTAATACGGTCTACGGAAGCCGCGACAATCTGCCGAATCCGATCCAGTTGCAGACGCATCCGTGCCCGTCAATGCGCCCGCGATCGGCGATCTGTTCGATGCATTCGAGTTTCCGCGCAGACCCTGACGGTGCGGTATTGAAGGCCGGGGCGAACCGGCTCTGCCAATCTGACAGATTGCTCGCGCGGCATGGTCGGGGGTTCGTGTCGCCTCATGGCCAACACATGGAATCGCGTTGCTGACTTCACCCTGACCAATCTATCTAGCGATGTCGAATGGCAGGCCGTGCGAAACGGACATCTGAGTGTCTCTACCTGGGCGGACCTTTGTCCGAGACCGTCGCACGCCACGAACGGCTCTGTGTAGCCCGCGCCCCGGTCGGCATGGCGAATGCTGACCAGAAGGGTGTAGCCCTGACGATGTCCATGGTCTGTTGGCTCTGAGTCGGGCTGATTTCAGGCCAGGCGCTTATTAGGACGCCTGGCCTTTTTGTGACTCGCACCCGGGCATTGCAAATGCTGCTGGGCAAGCGTGTGGAGGTCCCGACTTGCCCGACGGCGATCGGGACTGGTTTGTGGTCGTGTACTGTGCCACTGGCAGCCGACGCCACAGAGTAAAAAAGCGCCCGGGCGGCACACGCGCCGAAGATGAGGGTCAATCTCCGGAACACAGAATGTACAAAATCTGTACGCTTAGAATCAAGAGCAAATTTAAGAGCAAATTTGCATAAAATTTGGCCCATCACGACGAGATGGTTGGGAGAGAAACGATGGACGCAAAGGAGTTCGCAGCGCGACTGTCCGCTGCGCTGCGTGAGCAACCACCGGGAACGGCCGCATTGCTCGGAGACTTCGCAATGGCGGTGCTTCGCAACGATTCGCTCATCTTCCAGCATGTCGAAGACCCTTACTCTGGCGTCCTGGGTGACGGGTTCGCGCTGACGGACGAACTGTGGAACGAACGCCGTGAGCAATTGACCGACTGGTTCGACGAACCGGAGTTCGTGTCAACTTTCACCGGAAGCGGCGACAGCATGGAAACTTAATGCAGCCTCCAACCAGGTCCAAGCGGGGCTCTTTTCTGCGGGGTCATCTCTGTTGGCCAATGCACTCGACGGCATAGGTGAGATCGACAGTCCGACCGCATGCGACGTCTTCGGCGTGGCTCGATGCGAACGCGGTTAGACCGGCCGCTGCGTAAGGATATATGGCCTTCATCGACCAGAAGCGAGGCAGTCGCAGACATTGCGAGGGAACGAAGTCTGCGTGCTCTTTCAGGCATAGGGGATCAGATCAAATCTGCAAATGGCGCGGAGCCGGTGGCGATAGCTGCGGCCTGCCACTCAGATCCCTCTCCGGACGCAGGCAAGCCGCCGCACTACTTGAATGTAGGCTGGCCGAAGGAATGCACCCCTGTCTGTCGAAAAGTGAGCATAGCTGGGCGCAGCAGGCGACGCGCGAATAAAACGCGCCGGCTGGCTGTGTGAACACACGATCAACGTTCGAGTTCCGCTGCCCTCTGGTTCGCGCGATATGTTCTGTGGATCGCCCACCGACGACGACAGGGGGCACGTGCCGTCGGATCTTCGCGAGGGAGTCGACGCCGCTATCGCGGCGTCCGCCGAAAGGAGGTAAGACGTAAAGTCAGACCGTGGGCGCCGTGTCAGCGCGTTCGGAACTGCCGGACCCCGACCACCTCTGCGACGGAGCACACAGCATGGAATCAATGAATGTGTGCGCCCGGTTCTCTCCGTATCTGAATGCCTCCTGCTCAGTCAGGAAGTCGAACTGCTCCGGAAGACTTGCAACCTCCTGAGCCGGACTGCTCCGCAGAGAGACTGCCCACGACACACGGAAACGCCGGTAAATGCCACCGAGCGCACGCAACCTGGCGGGCGTGACAATGACCGTGATGTCATAACCGCGATATGGCGCATAGGACTGGCTGGACATGGCGATTCTCCCGGCAGAGTGGGGCGTGCAGTGAAGAACGACGTGCATACCCTGTGCCTTACCGGTGCGTCCAGGCGGCGTCGAAACGGGATACGTAAGAGGAATTCGTGATGATCAGTTTCCGAGATCAATCGTGCCACGGCAATTTGATGGCGAGCGCCTGAGCGCGCTGTCTCGGTAGCCCTCGTGCTCTTCGTTCTGGAAGCGAATGCCGGCCGCAGCGTTCTCCGGAGAGCCGGACTGAACGACGACGTCACGGAAGCCAAATATGTCGGGGACGTACCTAGGCCGCCCGAACGCGCGATTTCGGACATAGGTTTCTGCATTAACTTCGAAACCGCTGAACGTTCCGACCAACATGCCGCCCTCCGACGTTGGGGAGCTTGAGTATCACAACGAGCAAGCGAAACAACGAGAAAACACCGGGTTGTTGATTTGCACAGAATCCTGACCCACCGGCGCCCGAGCCGGCTGGCCGATCGCCCGATCGTGCAGCAGCGTGAGCACCGCGCTTTTGCCCGCGCCCGAAGACCCGGCGAGACCGACCCGCTGCCCACTGTGATCCGGCGCACAGCGACGGCCGGGGATACGAGAAGTAGATGTTTTCGGAGTCGATGTTCGCATCGTGGATCTTCGGCTGCGGGGCGCCGATCTTTTCCTCCAGCCGTCCGGCACGAGAAGGAATTGCGCGGCGTCAGCCTGCCGCGCGACATGCTGGGTCATGTCCACGGGCATCACCGCTAGGTCGCACGTGCCATGCAGGATCGCGAAGCCGAGCGAGCTGACCAGCACCACGTCGCCCGTGGTCGCCTGCCCGCGTGTCCACAGGCAGACTACCCCGCCCGGCAGCAAGTCGGGTGCAACGATCGTTCGCATGTGGGCACCGTCGCGCTGGCGGCATCCACTTCTGGGTCTGATCACATGCGAGGAAAATCCATCGGTGAACTAACAACATCGGTCAACGCGCCGCTCACCGATGCTGTACTTTCGACGGCCCTCGCACAAGTGGAGTCCCGCGCTTTTCCACCCGGCGGTCAATGCCAATCTCGCACCGAAGCACCTGCATGTCGTTATCGTGGGTTGCAAAGGCAAAGGCGCCAACGTGATCGTGGCAGCCGGATCGCAAATGCCCCACAGTTTTTCAACACGTCGCAAATGTGCGCGAGCGCGGACGCTGGGGGGTGCGCCGCGACCAGCAATGTGTGACCTGGCCTGCTGTCCTCATGGAAGTCTGACACGAAGCAGTCCACGTCGCGCTCCATAAATCGGTTGATCGCCGTTATCGCAATCTGCTCGCCGTGAGCCGCATATTCTGCATGGTCAAGCTCGTGCGCCGCGCACACCGGCCGCGGGGCCCGCGTGGGAGGAGCGAGCGGAAAAAGGAGCAATGCCCCAGCTTCACATAAATCCGACTCGTCGAGCGATTGCCGTGCGTCACACGCGTCGCGATAGGAGCGAAATATCGCACTGAGGTACTCTGCCATAGCCTGCCAACCCCCACTTCTCTTACGTCTCCCTGCAGCATGCTCCGTTCCCGCCCACAGGCGCGTCCACGTGAGCATCGCGCTCCGGCGAGTTTCATCTTGATGGGCGAACCGGGCGATGTGCGCCGGCGCCCCGACCATCTTTCATGACCTGGCGGTGAGAGATCTCTGAACACGCCGCACCGGGTCGTCATACGTGGCAGCACAGTGAACGCAGCCTGTGACTGCAACTTCGCGATTGGCGGAAGAGACGCCTCGCACCTGAAAGGCCAAGGGGCGTGTCATGCCGCAAGGACCAGGCCCTGACACAAAGTCGATCTCCGCGTTGCATCCACTCGCCACAGTCCGCCGTACAAGAAAGCGCAACTCGCAACTCGTTGCCCTTGTACAAAGGAGGTAATCATGAAGTTCATGCTGACGTTCACCTGGACACCCGACGCCCGTATTCGCGAAGAAGCTATCGAGCGTTTCCAGAAGACGGACGGTCTTCCACCAGCGGGCGCCACGTTACTCGGGAGATGGACCCGGGCGGACCTGAGCGGCGCGGTTTCGATCTGCTCGAAGCCGAAGACCTGAGGAAGGTGATTGAATTCGCCTATATGTGGAGCGACCTGATGAAACGGGACATCACCCCTGTCGTGGAGGACGACGACCTGCACGCCGTTTTCCGGACTGTCACCAGGTAGTGTGCGTCGACCAGACTCGACGCAATCCATGCGAGAATCCGATCCGGATGCCGCTGGACGAAATGCCCTTGTCCAGCGGCAACTTCCTTGAGCATCGCATTGGCACGCCAGTATGGCAAATGAGTTGCCCACTTCCCGGAGTGATGCACCTGGTCAGGGCTTTGGACAAGGGATGGACCACACGCCGCCGCGTCTGCGCGGTCCGCTGGCAAGCGCACGACCAAAACAGTGGACTCTTCACCGTCACCTTGCCGCAGACGATGCGCGGCACCGGCGAGGGACTGTCCTTGTGCTTCACGGCCGCACCGCGGCTCCGACAATGGCTTTCGCTTAACAGGCGCCCATGCACCTGTTTCGAAATGAACTCGGCCTGCACTTTTGCCAGCAGCGACCCCGCCCTTCCGCGAGAGTCAGGCCCAGTTCGGCGAGACTGCAGTCGGGGCGCTCCATCACGGCTAATAGTCCGTCACCCTCCTCGGTCGTGTCGCGGACTCCGTCGGCTCACCTTGTTTCGATGAGTAACCGCATGGCTTGCGTTCGCGTCGAACCCGATCCATCAACGCGGCACGCGATCGGCACCGCCACCCTAAGCGGACAGCACCACGGGATCTTCATCAACTTCGATCCGTTCTCGGCGATGGCCTGCCTTCACGCGCAGCATGCCGGAAGCGCCGATCCCATTCGCAGCCGGGCGCTCTGACGGACCCGTCGCTTGGTCGCAGTCACGTAAGCGGCTCAATTACGAATAACGTATTAAATACTACGTTTTCGCATCGTAAGTACACGGAGCGGTGCCGACGTGGGCCACAGAGGAACAACGAACGCCTGCCGATCGTTTTCCGTGAAACATTTGACGGACAACTCGAATAAAGTTCGCTAGATCAATGATTTATAACCTTCTATTCGACGCCACCGGATGTTTCACGGACGACCGCCCGGGCATCGCTGGCTGTTTGACATTACCGCCCACAATGTTGAAAGTTTCGGGCATCGTCATCAGTTATGTTTGGGAAATTTTCAGCGCCATCGTCGGGATCGCGTGTGGCTCGGGGTGTATCGCGTGAGCGCCCTACTCTCGCGCCGGCGTACCACCCACGCTCGGGACGCTGGCTGTGCTGGAAACGTTCGCAGGCGAAGCGTGATTCGCCGACTCCGCACGTTAGCCGACCTGATGTTCAACCTGCCTGCTTCTTCCTGCTATGACGATGTACCGTGCCAGGCGCCCTGCCCGCGTGCCACCACGAGCAAGTCCAATCCCGCTTCGGGCGTGGCCGAGGAGGCGGTCGTCGCGCGGCTGCTAGCTGCGAAAGCGACCGGAGCGCAAGAGACCTGCGACGCCGATCCTCGCACAGCACCGGGTCGAGGCACGGTGCCTGTTCTAGTACGCACAGGCAGGATCGACTCGCGAATCTCCGGCTTGACGCGGGCGATTTCGACGCATAGGTTGGCTTCCCGGAGGTAGTCGCGCTGTCGGGGTTCTCTTTCCCCACCTCCCGAGAGGACGCGTGAAAGACGCCCGACCGCGGCGCGCCCTTGGATTCGGTGAATCTGCCTCTGCCGAGTAGAGGGGCTTGCGGAGAACAAAGGCGATGCACTGCCGCACGGCCAATGTGGTGTCAACGGACAGTCTCGCCGAGTGCCTTTACCGCGCAAAGTGTGAGAAATCTGACACTTAAGTGACAGATAAGCGAACCAGTTAATGGGCGCGGCTAGAACTATCAGTTTTCTGACACAAAACTGTCAGTTTTTCAACGTGTGAGTCTCCCCATAAACCATGACTTTTCGTGATCGGCTACGAGCTCCTGCGAACGTACAAAGACGTTGGCGTCGGGCGTTCTAGATCGGGTTGTCCATGGTCACATCAATCGCCCCATAAACCATGACTTCTAGAGTTCTACGCGGTCTGGACGTCGGAACCTTCCCGACATCTGTTTTGTTATCCTCTTGATTCGCGCATGCACGGGCGACCGCTTGATGGCCCCACCCAATTTCGTGGAACGTCACTGCTCTTAATGCTGTCCCACAGAATGGCAAGTGTGCGAGCCGCAGGCTTGCGAATGCAAAGCCATGACGTTCTCGGATACATTTTCGAGCTTTGGTATTGGGCAAACAACGACGGAACTGTTTTGGTGGTTGATCGGGCTCAGCGCCATGAGAGAGGGATGCGCCTAGTCTCATAGGGACCGCAGTCCATTACTACCCGGCATTCGGGCCCGCTCCGCGCGGTTCGGGAAGTTGAGGTTAGGAGTCGGGGATACACCCAGCCGGTCGAAGCAAGCGGTGGTCAGTATGCGCTTGGGTATCGGTCACTATTGCGCCATCAGCGACAGCTATTCGCTGCCACGTTCATCGCGATCCTCCGAGCCGACTGCACGTACGACTGCGCGGCAAGTACGGGTCGTGCGCTCGCCACCCTGACCGGCAGCCGGTGCTGTGCTCGCTGAAGGCGGGGTCAAGAACTGGCTGCACCATCAGCAGTAGTGCCTGCTGGATCAACCGGTCCGTTACCGTCGGGATGGCGCGCTCGCACTTCCCTCCGCTCGGCTTTGGAATCGTCATCCGCCGTACCGGCCTGGGTCGGTACGACCGCTCCAGCAGTTGATCAAGGGTTGCAGGCCACGCCTTCATCAGAAGACGCCGCGCCTGGTCAATGTCCAAACCGCTCACGCCGGCGGCTCCTTGTTGGCAAGTATCCGTTTGAACGCCCGCTTGAGGTTCTCTCTCGTAAACGCCGCCTGAGGCAGGATTGACCCTGTGCCTGAAGTCAGGGCGCGATTTCGCTTCACGCTTCCTGTCGTGATCGGTCCGCCTTCTCACCGTTGCACTTCGCTTCGATCGCTGTGATCAACTGACGATGGGACTTGCCCCCTGGGGTACGCCGCCTGTGCTGGGCGCACCAATCGGCATAGGGGCCGGCCATGAGGCCGTACCCCTGCCACACCACCCGGCATGCGGGTCCGCACCGGGCGGTTCGGGAACGTTGCGCGACAGGTGGCGGCCAACAGCCGTCGCTGGTGGCGCAGCAGCAGTCAGTTGCTCAACAGTGTGCTGACCAACGCATACTTCGATCGTCTGGGAGTGCCTCGACTCTCATAACTTCAACTGTCTGCCGACGCGCCCAGCGCACGTAGTTCCCTGCCGGATTTACGCCACCGCCCCTTGATCACGAGAGCTTTGCGGCTTCTGGCCCGCTCGCCCTGGTCGGCAACGCCTTCTATCCGGTTCTTGTCCATCGGCTCGCAGTTTCGCTCCACGCTTCCTCCCCACGCTCAGTCACCCTCACGCAGTTGCGCTTCGCTTCGATCGCTGTGATCAACTTGCGGTGGGACTTTCACCCACTGGAGTGCGCACATGCTGGGCGCACCAAAGAAAAAGCCCGATCAAATCGATCGGGCCTTTTTAACTCGGTGAATCTGGACGTTTTATGTCGGTCTAGGCTTCGCGCAAGGACTAATACGCCGGTCCACCGCCCCTCGCTTCACTCATTTTCGTAACCGATTGATTTTCAACAACTTCCAAATTGGATGACTCTTTCCCAAGCGTTGATAAATCGCTAAGTATTTGATTTTATTCAACATCCAAATTGGATGACTGCCTATCATCTGCTTCAAGCTTTGTCCGGATAAACTCCGCGATCCGTTCGCCCCACTCTGCTGCCTTGGCCTCGCTATCTTTCCCCGCGAAACGCAGTCCGACGACACCGCTGCGTACCGAAACATCGCAAAACTTTTTCTTTCCAAGCGTGATCGTTGTAGCCGTCGGCTGAGGTGCTTTCGGACGCGCAGGCGTAGCCAAACTCAAGGCCCTTTCCTGAGTCATCTCCTCCGATTCGACCAGCGTGCGGATAGCCTGCGTGACTTCAAGCTCATGACCTTGCTGCGCCAGCGCGGCAAACTTCGCAGCTGCAGTACCACCGAGCCGATGTGGCTTGGCCGCGATAAACTCCTTCGCAGCCGAGGGGAGATTGTCGAACGACAGAATCCGGGCCACGTGACTCTGCGCAAGTCCGGAAGCCCGAATAATGTCAGCCTGCGTCAGCCCTAAGTTTTCTTGGATGCGCTGAAACTGCCGGTATTTTTCGAAGTCGGGAAGGGAGGGTGCCAGCAGATTTGAGAACGCAGCGCCGAGCTCAACTTCCGTGTCCGTCCCGATGAAGGGCACACCGCGGATTTTCGTACGGCCAAGATCATCTCGGTAAATCGCTACCCGGTTGTTCCCGGAAATAATTTCATTGCGCCCGTCGCCCAGCGGTCGATAAACAATAGGGTGAACAAGAGGATTGGCTTGCAAATTCGCCCGTAGTTCTCCGTACTCCTGTTGCGACAAAACGCGTCGACGGCCAGGGACCTCGATCAAGGTAGAAATCTCGACTTCTTCCGAATATGTGTTGTCAGTGGACTCGAGCTCCTCAATGCGCTTGATTGCGGCTTGGAGTTCTTTCTCCTTCTCGGCCAACAGCGGAAGTGACGCCATCAATTGGCCGGGTGCAGTCTTAGGCCTCCCCGGCGAGTCCTCGCTGCTCTTTTGCGGGCGCGGCGATGTTCCAATTGTTGCAGCCTTCGCCGCGAGACGGTCTTTGATACTCATTCGGCCTCCTGATCTGCAAACCAAAGTGCCACAAGCTGCTGATCGACGATCTCCGCAAATCGATCGTATGCCTCCCGAGCGCGTTGGTAGGTTTTCAAACTTCCTTGGTAACGCGAGATGTCGTACACCGTGCCAAATTCCGCCGCGGCCGTTTGAGTAACGGCTGTTGTAGGGATTTCGATCGGAAGGACGAGACCTTCATAGGTCTTATTGATCCAGTCACGAACGATCGGCGTGGCGGCTTGGCTCTGGTCGACTTTGGCAAGAAGGACATGAATGAAGTCGAAGCTCTTAACGAGTTCGGGCGCTACCTGCTGCATGCTTTCTGAAAGATCCGAAAACAGATTCCAGAATTGCGTCGACGACGCATAGTCGAGCGCGCTTGGTGGGGTCGGGACGATGAGGCCGTCGGCCGCCATGAAGGCATTGATCGTCAGATAAGAAAGGGCAGGCGGCGTGTCGATGATGATGACGTCGTATTCGTCCAACAGAGGCTCAAGTCCCTTATTCAGCACATTCCAGAACTGAAACGACTGATCTTTAGACTGCTTGAACGGCAGGAAAAATTCTGCGCCGAACAACGCGGCGCTCGCCGGAACAAGGTCCACTCCATCCCAGTACGTGGATTGAACAGCATACAGAAGATCTTCCTCGTCGCCATAGATCAACGGAAGCACGGTGTGCTCATCCGCGACCTCGCTGTCTGCAAGGATTCCGTGGAGAGCCGAGAGTGACGCTTGCGGATCGAGGTCAACCAGAAGAACCCTGCGCCCAAACAATGAGAGACCCTGCGCTAAGGTCATGGCGGTAGTGGTCTTACTAACTCCGCCTTTGAAATTGCCGATCGCAATTTTTTTGCCTTTTACGCCCGCCGGACGCTTGGAGTAGGGCCCGATTCGATCAATCCACACCCGCGTTTCGGAAAGCGTAAACTCTCTGCTGCGGCTATGGCGGAGCGTCCCTTGAGGAAGATCGGCCTCGGTCCGCGAAATATAGTGCATTCGCTGCCTGTCTATCCGACACAAATCGCCAACTTGAGCAGTTGTAAAGACTGGGGGATTCTTGCGAGGATGGGGGGCAAGCATGCTTTCGCGCACGTCTACGAGCATTCCACTGGCGTTCTCTGCGATGGCTTTGATTGCAGCAAGTGGCATGGGCTTGGGCGCATGCTTCAACTTTACGGACATCTGCGGCTTCTCAGCACGCCGGACTCCTGTGTTCATCAACGGCTCCCTTATCGATGTTATGACCACCGTCACATGTGTGATTCAACACGTAGAGCAAAAACTAGCAGCCAATGTTGAATTTCGCGGAAGCTTAGTTGTTAACTACCGAAAGCGCAAGCAATTTTGATCGGTTGTCAACTCTGAGAAGCCCACCAGCCGGGGCCTAGCGCCGATTTTGAAGAAATTCCGTTAGGTCTGTCAGCGTAAGGCGAATAGCGATAGACATAGAGCGCGGTCGTTTTCAGTCACAAACAATCCTCTTCGAGACACAACAACTGTTTGTTGTTTCTTTAAAAAACAAAGACTTTAAAAACGTTTACGCTGGCCAGATCCTTTCCTGGTACGGGTTTGACGGTTATCAGGTCATGCTTTATGGGGCGATCGGTCAGGGTTTATGGGGTAGAGCCACGGTTAGCGGTCAGCTTTTATGGGGCAAGAAGTCATGGTTGATGGGGTGAAGTCAGGGTCTATGGGTGCCAATCAGTTAAGACAGTAAGCGATTGATTTAACGAGGATTTTTGAGGTGGTCTGAAGTCAGAGGTCATGGTCTATGGGTGCGAGGTCACGGTTTGTGGGGGAGGAGGCCGCATTTCCCCATAGACCATGACCTTTTCAATGTCTCCATCACAGACCAATTGCGCCTGAGCTGCCTTCATACACTCACTTCAAGACCGATCCGGCGCTGTTCTTCGCCCCACAAACCCTGACCTTACTGAGATCTACGCGCCGTCCCGCCAATGCTCCCCACAAACCCTGACCTTTTGAAACTCTGCACTGGAGAAAGCTCCCCATAAACCATGACCTATCGGTCTTTCCGGAAGTGCCCCACAAACCATGACTTTTGATTGCGCTCGGGATCACATCGAAAAGTCCGGGTTTGTGGGGAGCGGCCAGCGTTAAACGGGAAAAGTCAGAACGTGATGGGTTGCCGGCATGACTTTTACCTCATAGAATTCCGAAAGCCTATGGAGAGCGC